>VAXP01000163.1 GCA_005884125.1 Actinomycetota bacterium
TGGCCCGCACATCCTCCTGAACCTCGCGTCGCGCCGCTTCGCAGTCGTCCTGCTTCTGTCGACGAGCGCGCTCGTCGCCAGTTGTGGCAGTGGCGGCGGTGGTGGCTCGGGAGGGGCGACGACGGCGCCCACGGCGGCGCCTCCCATCCTGGCCGTCAACACGGGCCCGGCGCCGTGGCCCCGTCCTGATGACGCCATCCAACGCGTGGCCGCTGCTGGGCTCCCTGCCTTCAAGTCCGAGCAGCTCTTCTTCCACGTCCACGCCCACCTCGACGTGTTCGTCGACGGCAAGGCGACGGTGGTGCCCGCCGGCATCGGCATCGGTGGCGATCCCAATGCCCGCGTCGGCACGCAGAACGGCCAGGTGGTCGCCGGGCTCGTCGGCGGCCAATGCTCACACCCCTGCATCTCGCCCCTGCACACCCACGACGAGAGCGGCGTCCTCCACGTCGAGAACGACAAGGAACGTCAGATCACGCTCGGGCAGTTGTTCACGGAGTGGGGCGTGCGGTTCTCGAGCGATTGCGTGGGCGGCTACTGCGCCCCCGACAAGGCCCACAAGGTGTTCGTCGGCGGCCAGGAGGTCACCGGCGACCCGTCGAGCATCGTGCTCAAGAACCTCACCGAGATCGCCGTGGTGATCGGGACGCCGCCGCCACAGATCCCGAGCTCTTTCCCGAGCTCCTAGGCCCGAGCCGGCTCAGCCGGGCGACGAGCACCTCCAACACCAGGGCCTCGGGCCACTCGATGCTGCCTTTGAGGGCGAGGTCGGCGTCGGCGAGCAACGTCACGGCGCGGGCCACGGGGTCGTGACCGAGGCGGCGGGCCTGGCTGAGGGCCTTCCTCGCCGGGAAGGTCGACCCGGTGATGCCCAGCATGGCGGCCGCTGCCTTCTCGTCGGCGGCGCCCGCGCCTTCGAGGCGCAGGATGCGCGTGTAGTGGTTGTGCAAGCTGGCGAGGATGACGAGGGGGTGGCGACCGGCCCCCAGAAGGCGGTGGAGGTTCTCGAGCGCGGCCGCCGTCTCGCCCCGATCGATGGCGTCGGTCAGGTCCCAGGGCGCCGTTCCCCCCGCCTCACCGAGGAAGGGCTCCACCTCCTCGACCCCGAGGCGGGCCCCCTGGCCGTAGGACGCGGCCAGCAGCTCGAGCAGGGCGTCGAACCGGCCCAGGTCCTCCCCCAGGTGCTCCTCGACCAGGGCCCCGGCCGCGCCGTCGAGACGCACGGGCCCGTCGCGCAGGCGATCGACCACCCACTGCTTGCGGGCCCGGCCTTCCCGGGGTCGCGACGCGTCGACCACCCGCCCCACGCTGCGCACGGCCGCGCTCAGCGAGGTGGAGATCTGACCTCCCCCTCCGACCAGCACCAGGCTGGTCGTGGCCAAGGGGTCCTCGAGGTAGGCGGCCAGGCGGGCGGCGTCGTCGCCCCTGAAGCGGCCCGCGTCCCGGACCACGACGACACGGCGCTCCACCAGGAACGGCGGGGTGAGGCAGGCCTCGATGATCGTGCCCACCTCGACGTCGTCGCGGAGGTCCTCCACGGCGAGGGCCGACGCCTCCTCGCCCACCAGCGCCCGCACCAGGTCGCTGACGGCCCGGCCCAGCAGCGCGGGGTCGTCGCCCCGCACCAGGTAGGCCGGGGCCTGGTCGTCGGCGGTCGTGCCCGCGGCCGTCCCCTGGTCCGGCGCCGGCCGGCCCGGCGCAGGGCTCACGCCGCCTCGAGCACCGCGGCCATCACCAGGCACACCCGACGCGTGCCTCGCACGTCGTGGGCCCGCACGATGCGGCAACCGCGGGCGATCCCCAGGGCCGCGGCCGCGAGCGAGGCCGCCCCCCGCTCCCCGACCTCGAGTCCCAGGAGCCGGCCCAGGAAGGTCTTGTTCGACGCCGACAGCAGCAACGGGTAGCCCAGGGCGGCGAGGTCGGCCGAGCGCCGCAGCAGGAGGAGGGACTGAGACCAGGTCTTCCCCAGGTCGAGACCGGCGTCGATCACGATGCGCTCGGGCAGGATGCCGGCGGCCTCGGCCGCCCGGGCCCGGTCGACGAGGGCGTCGCGAACGGTTCCCACCACGTCGTCGTAGTGGGGCTCGGGGTCGGGGACGCGGGGCGACAGACGGATGTGGGTGGCGACGACGGAGGCTCCCGCCTGGGCCGCGGCGGGGAGGTAGCCGGGATCGGCGAAGCCGCTGATGTCGTTGCCCATGGCCGCGCCCGCGGCGAAGGCGGCCCGGGCCACGTCCGCCCTCCAGGTGTCCACGGAGATGGGCAGCTCGAAGCGGGCGTGAAGGGCCTCGACGGCGGGCACGACCCGATCCAGCTCCTCCTGGGGTCCCACCTCCGGACCCGGGCCGGCCTTGACGCCGCCCACGTCGAGGATGTCGGCGCCCTCCACCGCTATCTCGTGGGCCCGGCGCAGGAGGGCGTCCAGGCTGAAGGTGGCGCCCTTGTCGAAGAACGAGTCCGGGGTCCGATTGAGGATGCCCATGACCAGCGGCCGGGTCGCCAGGTCGTAGCTTCGCTCCCCGAGCCCCAGGCGCATGGGCTAGAAGAGCCGGGCCGTCAGCGCCTTGCGGTAGCGGGCGGTGCGGGGGTCGTCGGGACCCATGGTCTCCAGGAGGTCCACGAACTCCTGCCTGGCCTCGTCGTCGCTCTTGACCCGCTCCAGGAGGGCGTCGAGCCGGGCCTCCACGTCGTCGCCCGAGCTCACCGGCCCTTCCCCCCCCAATCGGGCCAGGGCCGCGACCCGTCGCACCTCGGGCGTCTCGGGGACCCGGGCCAGCAGGGCCAGGGCCTGTTCCGTCTCGCCCCGCCCCACCAGCTGCTCGGCGAGGCCGACCACCGCGCCGGGGTGGTCGGGCTCCAGCTCCAGGGCCTGGCGCAGCGACGCCTCGTCGCCCTTGCCCACCAGCCGGTCGGCCTCGCTCGGCCCGGGAGCCAGCCTGGCCACGAACTCGGCCACGGCCTGCTCGGGAAGGGCTCCGATGAAGCCGTCGACGACCTGGCGGTCGCGCACCGCGTAGACGGCCGGGATCGACTGCACCTGGAAGGAGGCCGCGATCTGTGGGTTCTCGTCCACGTTGACCTTGACCAGCTCCACCGAGTCCCCGGCGGAGGACACGACGCGCTCGAGGATCGGCGTCAGCGTCTTGCACGGCCCGCACCACGGCGCCCACAGGTCGACGACGACGGTGACCTGGTCCGACCGGGCCAGGACCTCGCTCTCGAAGGTGGCGTCGCTGACGTCGGGCATCCCAGACGACCCTACCTCCTCCGGCCGTCTACCTTTCACGGCGTGGAGGGCATCGACGCGACCCGCGTGACCGCCTGGTTCGAGGCCAACATCCCGGGAGCGGCGCCGCCTCTCTCCTTCGAGCTGATCGCCGGGGGTCGGTCGAACCTCACCTACAAGGTGACCGACGCCGCCGGCCGCGCCTACGCCCTGCGCCGCCCGCCCACCAGCCACGTCCTGCCCACGGCCCACGACATGAGCAGGGAGTACCGGATCATCACGGCCCTAGGACCTACCCCGGTCCCGGTGGCACCGTCGCTCGGGTTCTGCGACGACGAGTCGGTCAACGGGCGTCCGTTCTACGTCATGGGCTTCGTGGAGGGTCACATCGTGCGGGACGCGGCCACGGCCGAGAAGGTCTTCGACGAAAGCCAGCGCCGTGCCGCCGGCGAGTCCCTGGCCGACGTGCTGGCCGAGATCCACGGGGTGGACGTCGACACCGTCGGGCTCGGGGACCTGGGCCGGCGGGAGGGCTACATCGCCCGTCAGCTCAAGCGCTGGTACAGCCAGTTCCAACAGTCCAACGAGCTCACCGAACGCCGGGTCCCGCTGGTGGACGAGATGCACGACAAGCTCGCGGCCAACATCCCCGAGCAGCGGGGCGCCACCATCGTCCACGGCGACTACCGCCTGGACAACACCATGCTGGGCGACGACGGCCGGGTGAAGGCGGTCCTCGACTGGGAGATCTGCACCCTGGGCGACCCCCTGGCCGACGTGGGCCTGCTCATGGTCTATTGGGCCGACCCGGGAGAGAGCAGCCCCGCCCTGCTGGTCGCGCCCACGGCCCTGCCCGGCTTCCCGCGGCGGGCGGAGCTGGCGGCCCGCTATGCCGAGCGGGCCGGGAGGGACGTCTCCGCCCTCGACTTCTACATCGCCTTCGGCTACTGGAAGCTGGCCTGCATCCTCGAGGGCGTGTACGCCCGTTACGCCGGTGGGGCCATGGGCGGGGACCGCAGCGGCTTCGAAGGCTTCTCCCAGCAGGTCCTGCGCCTGGCCGAAGCGGCCCGGGACGCCGCCTCCCGTCTGTAGCCGGCGGGCCGAGAGCGACCGAGGGGCCCTTCCCACGCCATGGCCACCCTCTACCGGCGGGTCCTTCCCGCCCAGCCCGATCGCCCCGTCCTGATCGTCGCCATGGAGGGATGGATCGACGCCGGAGCGGGGGCGGCCACGGCTCTGGCCCACCTCCTCGCCGCCCTTCCCACCGAGGTGCTGGCCACCTTCGACGGCGACGAGCTGGTCGACTACCGCAGCAGGCGTCCGGTGCTGCGCATCAGCGACGGCGTGGACGTGGGGCTCACCTGGCGGGAACCGGAGATGCGCGTGGGCCACGACGAGGCCGGCAACGACGTCCTGCTCCTCGTGGGACCCGAGCCCGACACCCGCTGGCACGCCTTCACCGCCGCCGTGGTCGAGCTGGCCCGCGAGCTGGGGGTGCGCATGGTGGTGGGCCTGGGGGCCTTCCCCGCGCCTGTCCCCCACACCCGCCCGGTCAAGCTGGCCGCGACCGCGACCGACAGCGCGCTGGCGGCCCAGGTGGGCTTCGTCGGAGGGACGATCGACGTGCCCGCGGGCGTGCAGGCCGCCCTCGAGCTCGCCTTCGGCGAGGCGGGAATCCCGGCGGTAGGGCTGTGGGCCCGCGTGCCCCACTACGTGTCGGCCATGGCCTACCCGCCCGCCGCGGCCGCGCTGGTCGAAGGGCTCGCCTCGGTCGCTCAGCTCAGCCTGGACGCCGCCCCTCTGCACGCCACGGCCGACGCCACCCGCCAGCAGGTGGACGAGCTCATCGCCAAGAGCGCCGAGCACCTGGCCATGGTGCGCCAGCTGGAGGCGACCCTCGACCAAGCCGAGGGCAACCCCCTCGACGTCGGGCAGATGCCCTCGGGCGACGAGATCGCAGCCGAGCTCGAGCGCTTCCTTCGAGGAGAGGGATAAGAGAGGAGCGGGACCGGCGCAGCGCCGAGCCGTCACGTAACGTGCAAACGTGCGCGTCGACGGGGGGATCGGCTTCGACCTGTCGAAGGCGACCGAGGCGGCACGCGCCGCCGAGTCGGCCGGCTACGACGGGATCTGGTCGGCGGAGACGAGCCACGACCCGTTCTTCCCGCTGTTGCTGGCCGCCCAGGCCACCGAGCGCGTGGAGCTGGGTACGGGCATAACCGTTGCCTTCGCCCGCAACCCCATGACCGTGGCCACCGTGGCCAACGACCTCCAGCTTGCGTCCACGGGCCGCTTCATCCTGGGCCTGGGCTCCCAGATCAAGCCCCACATCACCAAGCGCTTCAGCATGCCCTGGTCCCATCCCGCCGATCGCATGCGCGAGTTCGTGCTCGCCCTCAGGGCCATTTGGGACAGCTGGGCCACGGGCGGCAGGCTCGACTTCCGGGGCGAGTTCTACTCCCACACCCTCATGACGCCCTTCTTCAACCCCGGCCCCAACCCCCACGGCCCGCCCAAGGTCTTCCTGGCCGCGGTGGGACAGCGCATGACCGAGGTCGCGGGTGAGGCCTGCGACGGCCTCTTGGCCCACGGCTTCACGACCGAGCGCTATCTGCGCGAGGTGACCCTCCCGGCCCTGGAGCGCGGCATGGCCCGGGGCGGACGACGCCGGGAGGACTTCCAGATCTCGTATCCCGGATTCGTCGTCACGGGAGACTCGGACGAGCAGCGGGCCGCGGCGGCCGCGGGTGTCCGCCAGCAAATCGCCTTTTACGGATCGACTCCGGCATATCGCCCAGTGCTCGAGCTCCATGGATGGGGCGAGCTGCAGGACGAGCTCAACCGCCTGTCGAAACAAGGGGAGTGGACCAAGATGGGCGAGATGATCGACGACGAGGTCTTGGCGACCTTCGCCGTTGTCGCTCCGCCCGAAGAGGTGGCGCCTCGCCTGAGGGCGAGGGTGGGCGAGCTGGTCGACCGCATCAGCTTCTATGCCCCGTACGCGAGCGACCCGCAGCGATGGCGAAAGATGCTGGCGGACCTGAAGGGCGGGGCCGGGGCCGCGAGCTGACCGGGCCTGGGGAGGCGACACTGACACGGAGCTGGGGTGCGCAACGGTGACACACGGGGCTCAGCAACAACGGGGGACGATCCTCGTAGTCGACGACGACCCCGTCCTCAGCCACCTCCTCGCGACGGTGCTCACCCAGGCCGGGTTCGGCGTGGTGCGGGCCGAGGATGGCCGTCGCGCCCTCCAGCTGATGAGCGAGCACCGCTACGCCGTGGTGCTGCTCGACGACCAGCTGCCCGGCCTGGCCGGGATCGAGGTGGTGGAGGCCGTTCGGTCGCGACCCGAGACGTCGACGGTGCCCATCATCCTGGTCACGGCCAAGGGCTCGCTCGACGACCGGGTGCGTGGCCTGCGGGCGGGCGCCAACGACTACGTCGTCAAGCCGTTCCAGGCCTCGGAGCTGCTGGCCCGGGTGGACGCCCAGCTAAGGGAGCAGGCGGCCTGGCTGCGCATCATCGACACCCACATGCGGGAGCGGGCCAGGATCGCCGCCGCTCTGTGCCGGGTCAACCCCCGCCACACGCCCGAGCGCACGGCCGCCGTGGTGTGCGACGAGCTGCGCCTGCTGCGGGACCTCTCAGGGGTGGCGATCATCTCCTTCCCCGGCCCGGGCTGGGCGACCACGCTTGCCTGCCGTGACCTATGGCTGTGGGGGATGGAAGGGGGACGACCCCTGCCCCACGCCGTGGCCCGCTACCTCTGGACCCGCGCCACCGAAGGGCCTTGGATCGAATCCGCGGTCGACACGGGTATCCCCCCCGAGCACCTGCTGGCCCAGCCCATGGTCGCCTGCGCCCCCCTGTTGCGCGACAGCCACGTGCTCGGTCTGTTGGCCCTGACCACCCAGTCCTTCGTCGCCTCGGCCTCGGCCAGCGAGCGGTCGCGCGCCCTGGCCGCGGCCATCGACTTCGCCGGGATCGCCGCCGGCCTGCTCGGCCCCGCGCTGAGCGACCGGCTTGACGACGGCTCTCGCACCCGGCTCGACACCGTTCTGGCCGAGCGCGCCTTCTCGCCCGTGTACCAACCCATCGTCGATCTCCGCGACGGCCGGCTCATCGGCTTCGAGGCCCTGACCCGGTTCACCGACGGCACTCCGCCGGAGGTCCGCTTCGCCGAGGCGGCCAGCGCCGAGCGCTCGACCGAGCTGGAGCAGGCCACCCTGAGCCTCGCCCTCCAGCGCTCGGCGGCCCTGCCCGAGGAGTGCTGGCTATCGCTCAACGTGTCGCCCGGCCTGGTCATGGAGAGCGACGTCCTCCCGCCCCTCCTGGCCGGAGCGGGCCGCCGGGTGGTGCTGGAGATCACCGAACACGATCCCGTGCACGACTATCAGGCCCTCCGCCGCTCCATAGGGATGCTGGGCGACAACGTGGAGCTGTCGGTGGACGATGCCGGCTCCGGCTTCGCCAGCCTCCGCCATGTCCTGGCCCTGGGCCCGTCGTTCATGAAGCTGGACGCGTCCTGGGTCTCGGGCATCGACCACGACCCGGCCAGACAGGCGCTGATCGCCGGGCTGTCCCACTTCGCCAGCCAGACCGGATGCCATCTCATCGCCGAGGGGATCGAGCGCCAACCCGAGCTCGACATCCTCCAGCAGCTCGAGGTCGAGCTGGGCCAGGGCTACCTGCTGGGCGAGCCCGCTCCCGTACCGGCCTGATTTGCGACGGCCGGGCGTGGGGCTGGGGTCCCCACGCTCCGGAGGAGGGCCGCCAGGCCCGGGCAGCATCGCCGAAGGCGATGCGCATCTACACAGGCCGGGCGTGGGGCTGGGGTCCCCACGCTCCGGAGGAGGGCCGACAGGCCCGGGCAGCATCGCCCAAGGCGATGCGCATCTACACAGGCTGGAGCATGGACTCCAGGTATCGGCGCCGGCAGAGCGAGCGCTGGAGCTTGCCCGAGGACGTCTTGGGGAGGGTCCCGGGCTGCACCAGGACGACGTCGCCCGGCGGCACCCCCACGGCGTTGCGCACCCGGCGAGCCACCTCGTCCCGGACGGACGTCGTCTCCGTCGCCTTGGTCTCGGCCACCACGACCATTGACTCCCGGCCTCTGCGGCCCTCCACGCCGAAGGCGATCACGTTGCCTGCGCGCACGCCCTCCACCTGGGCCACCGCTCGCTCGACATCCTCGGGGAACACGTTGCGCCCCCCGACGATGATCATGTCCTTGATGCGACCGCACACGACCAGCTCGCCGTCCAGCAGATAGGCCAGATCGCCCGTCCGCAGCCAGCCGTTGTGGAAGGCAGCCGCGGTCGCCTCGGGTTGGCGGTAGTAGCCGGGCGTGACCGAGGTGCCGCGAATCTCCAGCTCGCCGGCCTCCCGCTCCCGCATGGGCGATCCGTTGTCAGGATCGACTATGCGGATCTCGAGCCCGGGCACGGGCCGGCCCAGCCTGACCAGGGGGCGGGCCCGGGGGCTGTCCTCGGCCACGGGCGCGGCGTAGCGGTCGGTCTCCAGCACCCGCCCGTCGACGACGTCGACGAGCATCCCGGCTCCCGGCTCGGGAAAGGTGCCGGCGATGGCCAGCTCGGCCATGCCGAAGGCGGGGAAGGCGGCCCTCCGGTCGAAGCCGTGGGGTACCGCGGCGTCGCAGAAGGACCGGACCGTGGCCGGGTCGACGGGCTCGGCCCCGTTCAGGGCCAGGCGCCAACGGGACAGATCCAGGCCGTCGAGGCGCTGCAGGGCCCGAGCGGCCAGGGCGTAGGAGAAGTTGGGCCCCGCCGTGGCCGTGCCGCCGAAGTGGTGCAGCCACTCGACCCACCGCGCCGGCGAAGCCAGGAAGTCCTGGGGCGCTCCCAGCACCAGGTCTGTTCCGCTGATCATGGGCAGGGTGAGCAGCCCCACCAGACCCATGTCGTGGTACAGCGGCAGCCACGAGACGATCACGTCGGCGTCGGGGTCGAGGCGAGCAGCGGTGGCCGCGGCGTCGAGGTTGGCCAGGATCGTGCGGTTGGGAAGCATGACCCCCTTGGGGTCGGTGGTCGACCCGCTGGTGAACTGGAGGACGGCCAGGGCGTCGGGGTCAGGCGCCGGGGCTTCGAAGTCGCGGGCCGAGCCCCGGCCCGCGGCCCGGGCGGCCTCGTCGAGTCCGACGAAGGGGGGATCCCCGGGCGCAGGGTCGAGGAAGGCGGCCAGATCGGGGTCGATGAGGACCAGGGCGGCGTCCGAGCCCTGGACCCGCGTCCTGGTCTGGGCGACGAACTCCTCCACCGACCCCAGCCTCATGGGCAGGGGCAGCACCACCGCGGCCGCCCCCGCCAGCCAGGTGGCCTGGATGGCCGTGACGAGCGGTCGCGTGGTGGGGCCCAGGAGGGCGACGTGCCGGCCCGGCCCTATCCCCCTGGACTGCAGGACGGCGGCCATGGCGCGGGACTGCTCGTGGAGCTGGGCCCAGGTGAGCACGTCGGGCTCGCCCGAACCCACGAAGGTGATGGTCCCGCCCCGCCCGGTGGCGACCTCCACCCTGGCGGCCAATGTGTCCGCCGGGCGCGAGCCCGTCTGTTCCGCCCGCATAACGGGTCCGACCCCGGCCCGCCGCCGGCGGTTACACGACGATGTTGACCAGCTTGGGCGGGCGGACGACCACCTTCCGGGGGGCGGCGTCCCCCAGATGGTCCCGCACCCGGTCTGACGCCAGCGCCAGGCGCTCGGCCTCGACCTCGTCGATGTCGGCGCTGACCTGGAAGCGGTCCCGCACCTTGCCGTTGACCTGGACGACCAGGGTGACGGTGTCCAGCCTCACCAGCTCCGGGTCGGCCTCGGGCCAGCTCTCGTCGTGGATGCGGGCTCCCTCGCCCCGGCGCCGCTCCCACAGCTCGGCCGTGATGTGGGGGGCCATAGGCGCCATGAGTAGGAGCAGGACGTCGACCGCCTCGTTCAGCGTCCGGCGCCAGGATCCGCCCTGCACGTAGCGGTACAGGACGTTGGTGAACTCCATCAGCGCCGCGACCGCGGTGTTGTAGGACCAGCGGGCGAAGTCGTCGCTCACGCGGGCGATCAGCCGATGGGTCGCCTTCCTGACCTCGTCGTCGGCGCCGGTCGGGTCGCGGTCCTCCACGCGCGCCTGCGCCCCCGTCCCCCTCTCCTCGCCGGCTCGCTCCAGCTCCCCGCCGGCCAGCCTCCAGACCCGCTGCAGGAAGCGGGCGCACCCCTCGACCGACACCGTCTCCCAGTCGACGTCGTCGGCCGGCGGACCCACGAACAGGTGGGAGAGGCGCAGGGCGTCGGCACCGACCCCGGACAGGATGGCCTCCGGGGCGATGAGGTTGCCCTTCGACTTGGACATGCGCGTCCCGCCCAGGCGGATCATGCCCTGGGTGAAGAGGCGGGCGAAGGGCTCGCGCACCGCAGCCGGCCCCACGCCCACGTCGGCCAGCGCCTTGGTGTAGAAGCGGGCGTACATGAGGTGGAGGATGGCGTGCTCGATCCCGCCGATGTACTGGTCGACAGGCATCCAGCGGGCGGCCACGTCGGGGTCGAAGGGCTGGTCGGGCGACCACGGGTCGCAGAAGCGCAGGAAGTACCACGAAGAGTCGACGAAGGTGTCCATGGTGTCGGTCTCGCGCTCTGCTGGGCCTCCGCAGGCCGGGCACGTGGTGTGCAGGAACCCTTGGTGGTGCTTCAGCGGCGACTCCCCCGTGGGACGGAACTCCACGTCGTCGGGCAACAGGACCGGGAGCTGCTCGTCGGGGACGGCGACGATGCCGTCGGTGGGGCAGTACACGACGGGGATGGGGCAGCCCCAGTAGCGCTGGCGAGACAAGAGCCAGTCCCGGAGGCGGTAGTTGACCGTGCGCTTGCCGATCCCCCGCTCCTCCAGCCACTGGATGGCCCGTTCCTTGGCGGTGGCGACGTCGGGGATCCCGTCGAGCCACTCGCTGTTGATCTTGGGGCCGTCGCCCAGGTAGGCCTCGCCCTCCCAGCCCTCGGGCGGCTGGACCGTACGCACGATGGGCAGCCCGTAGGCGACGGCGAAGTCCCAGTCCCGCTGATCCTCCGCGGGCACGGCCATGATCGCCCCCGTCCCGTAGCCCATGAGCACGTACTCGGCCAGGTAGACGGGGACGGGTTGGCCGTTGAAGGGGTTGATCACGGAGCTGCCGGTGAAGACGCCGCGCTTCTCCAGCGGCCCCTCCGTGGACTGGCGCTCGATCTCCGTCTCCCGGCGTACCCGCTCTACGAACTCCGACACCTCCCTGCGGTGCTCTTCGGTCGTCAGTCGCCCCACCATGGGATGCTCGGGCGCCACCACGGCGTACGTCATGCCGAAGGCGGTGTCGGGGCGGGTGGTGAACACGCGCAGGGCGGCGCCGTCAGGGACAGGACGACCGTCCGGTTCGACCAGGGGCAGGTCGAACTCCGCACCCTCCGATCGGCCGATCCAGTTTCGCTGCATGACCTTGACCCGCTCGGGCCAGTCCAGGCCGTCCAGGTCCCGGAGCAGCTCTTCCGCGTAGGTGGTGATCCTGAAGAACCACTGCTCCAGGTCGCGCTTGGTGACCACGTCGCCCGAACGCTCGCAGGTCCCGTCCGCCAGGACCTGCTCGTTGGCCAGCACCGTCTGGCAGCCGGGACACCAGTTCACCGGCGCCATGGCCCGGTAGGCCAGCCCCGCGTCCAGGAAGCGCTTGAAGATGAACTGGTTCCAACGCATGTACTCCGGGTCGTGACTGCGTATCTCCCGGCGCCAGTCGTAGACGGCGCCGATGGCGATGACGCTGGACTTCAGCTCCTCGATGCGCGCCTCGGTGAAGATCCGGGGGTGGATCCCCGTCTGGATGGCCGCGTTCTCGGCGGGCAGGCCGAAGGAGTCGAAGCCGAAGGGGGACAGCACGGCGTGGCCCTGCATCCTGCGGTGGCGCACGATCAGGTCGCCGAAGGTGTAGTTGCGCACGTGGCCCATGTGCGCCCGCCCGCTCGGGTACGGGTACATGGACAGCACGTAGTACTTGGGCTTCGGATCCCGCGAATCGACCTCGTAGGTCCGCTCCGCGGCCCACCGCTGCTGCCACTTCCGCTCGATGGCTTGCGCGTCGTAGCCCTCGGCCATTGCCCGAAATGCTACGGGAGACCCCTTCCTCGCACCTCGTGGATTGTCACAGCCTCTGAGTACTCTAGGGAACATGTGTTCCCAATTGAACCAGCAGTCAGGCCAGACAGAGGCGGAGGGGGTCACTGATATCGTCGGCTCCAGCGGGGCTGTAGCTCAGGTGGTAGAGCGCGACGCTGGCAGCGTCGAAGTCAGGGGTTCGAGTCCCCTCAGCTCCACGCTCCGTGGTGAAGCGAGAGGAAAGACCGGATCCGGTTCGCAGGAGTGCCCCTCGGCCGTCGGAGCCCGAACCGAGCTCGCGGTTGCGATGGCGCTGGTCCGCGCTGGATGGC
>VAXP01000131.1:0-3181 GCA_005884125.1 Actinomycetota bacterium
CTCCCGGAGGAGATCGTTTGGCGCCAGCCCTTCCCGGGGCCGGGCTTGGCGGTGCGCATCGTGGGCACGGTCACGCCGGAGCGCCTGGAGATCCTGAGGGCGGCCGACGCCATCGTCACCGAGGAGATCAAGCGGGCCGGTCTGTACCGCGAGCTCTGGCAGAGCTTCGCCGTTCTCCCCGCCGTGCGCACCGTCGGGGTGATGGGCGACGAGCGCACCTACGCCTACCCCATCGTCATCAGGGCCGTCACCAGCGAGGACGTCATGACCGCGGACTGGGCCCGGCTCCCCTACGACGTGCTCGACCGCCTCTCCCGGCGCATCATCAACGAGGTGCCGGGGGTGAACCGGGTCGCCCTGGACGTGACCTCGAAACCTCCCGGGACCATCGAGTGGGAGTGAGCGCATCGGCGAGCCCGCCCGGTTCGCCGGGCGAGCCGGGGTCGGCCGGCCCCGCGGGCGGCCCCTTCGGGCCGGACGAGTCCCTGCTCCGGGGGCTCAACCCCGTGCAGCGGGAGGCGGTGGTCCACGGCGAGGGACCCTTGCTCATCGTGGCCGGGGCGGGCTCGGGCAAGACCCGGGTGCTCACCCACCGGGTCGCCCACCTGATCCGCGAGCGGGGGGTCTCGCCCTTCCAGCTCCTGGCCATCACCTTCACCAACAAGGCCGCCGACGAGATGCGCCAGCGGGTGGCCGTGCTCGTCGGTCCCGTGGCCCAGCGCATGTGGGTCTCGACCTTCCACTCGGCCTGCGTACGCATCCTGCGCCGGGACGCCACCCGCCTCGGGTACAGGTCGTCGTTCACCATCTACGACGAGGCCGACGCCCTGCGCCTGACCGGCTACGTCATCCGGGACCTGGGCCTCGACGCCAAGCGCTTCCCTCCCCGGGCCGTCCATGCCGTGCTCAGCCAGGCCAAGAACGAGCTCGTGGGCGTGGACGCCTTCCGCGCCAACGCCAGGAGCCTGTTCGACCGCAAGCTGGCCGACGTCTACGCCGAGTACCAGCGCCGGCTCCTGGCCGCCAGCGCCATGGACTTCGACGATCTTCTCATGGTCACCGTCGAGCTGCTGCGGCGGGAGCCGGAGGTGCTGGCCCACTACCAGCAGCGCTTCCTCCACGTCCTGGTGGACGAGTACCAGGACACCAACCGGGCCCAGAACGAGCTCGTGCTGCTGCTGGCCCAGCGTCATCGCAACGTGTGCGTGGTGGGCGACAGCGACCAGTCCGTGTACCGGTTCCGGGGCGCGGACGTGCGCAACATCCTGGAGTTCGAGAACGCCTTCCCCGACGCGACCGTGATCGTGCTCGAGCAGAACTACCGCTCAACCCAGACGATCCTGGACGCGGCCAATGCCGTCATCGCCAACAACGCCATGCGCAAGCCCAAGGCGCTGTGGACCGAGCAGGTCGGGGGCGAGCTCATCAGCCGGTACCACGCCGAGGACGAGCACGACGAGGCCGCCTGGGTCGTGCACGAGCTGTCCCGCCTCCACCGCCAGGAGCACATGCACTGGGGTGAGGTGGCCGTGTTCTACAGGGCCAACGCCCAGAGCCGGGTGCTGGAGGAGGAGCTGGTCCGTCAGTCGGTCCCCTACAAGCTGGTGGGCGGGACCCGCTTCTACGACCGGCGCGAGATCAAGGATCTGCTTGCCTACGTGCGGGCCGTGGTCAACCCCGGCGACGAGGTCTCGTTCAAGCGCATCGTCAACGTGCCCAAGCGGGGGGTGGGAGACACCAGCATCAGGCGCCTGGACGCCTGGGCCGCGGCCCACGGCACGACCTTCGGGGAGGCCCTGGCCCAGGCCGAGCAGGCCGGGGTGACGGGCCGGGCCCTGGGGGGCATCAGCGACCTCCTGGCCCTGCTGGGAGAGCTGCGGGCCACCGTCGAGCACGGCGACGCCCAGGGCCGCAGGAGCCCGGCCGCGCTGGTCGAGGCCGTGCTGGTCGGCACCGGCTACACGGCCGAGCTGGAAGCGGAGCGCACGGTGGAAGCGGCCGGCCGGCTCGAGAACATCGCCGAGCTGGTCGGCATGGCCCGGGACTACGAGGACCTGGACACCTTCCTGGAGGCGGTCAGCCTCGTCTCCGACGCCGACGAGCTGGTCGACGACGAGTCCCGGGTCGTGCTCATGACCCTGCACACGGCCAAGGGCCTCGAGTTTCCCGTGGTCTTCATGGTGGGCATGGAGGACGGCGTGTTCCCCCACCTCCGCTCGCTGGGCGAGCCCGACGAGCTGGAGGAGGAGCGGCGCCTCTGCTACGTGGGCATCACCCGGGCCCAGCGGCGCCTGTACCTGACCCACGCCTGGTGTCGCACCCTGTGGGGGGCGACCCAGTACAACCCCCCCAGCCGGTTCCTGCGGGAGATCCCCGAGGAGCTCACCCGCCTGACCCAGGGCGGTCCCCCGGCCGAGGGGCCGCCATCGGCCGGGGGCGGGACGCGGTGGTGGAGGCGGCCCTGCGCCGGGGCCGGGCTACGCCCGCCCGCGCCACCGGGGCCGAGAACCTGGCCCTCTCGGTGGGCCAGGACGTGGTGCACGGGAAGTGGGGCGAAGGCGTCGTCCTCGAGGTCATCGGCGAGGGCGACAAGGCCGAGGCCGTCATCCGCTTCCCGGGAGTGGGCGAGAAGCGCCTCCTCGTGGCCTGGGCGCCCCTCAAGCGGGCCTAGTGCTCCTGGCCGCGCTGCCGTCCCAGGCCAACCTGTCGGCCCGGCTCGTGCTGGCCGCGGTCCTTGGTGGCGCCATAGGCCTGGAGCGGGAGGTGTCCGAGCACCCCGCCGGTCTCCGCACCCACACGACGGTGGCTCTGGGCGCGGCCCTCTTCGGCGTGCTCTCCGCCTACGGGTTCGGCACCTTCTTCGGCCACCACCCTCCGCCCGCGGCGCGCGTCGATGTCACCCGCATCGCCTCCCAGGTCGTGGTCGGCGTGGGCTTCCTGGGCGGGGGCGCCATCCTCAAGGAGGGGGGATCGGTCCGGGGTCTGACCACCGCGGCCAGCCTCTGGGTCACGGCCGCCATAGGGCTGGCCGTGGGTGTGGGCTCCTTCGCACCGGCCCTGGTCACGACGGCCCTCGTGCTGGTGAGCCTCGTCTACCTGCAGGGGCCGGCCCTGTGGATGGCCCGACGCCTCGGCACCCAGTCCCGACGCCGGGCGGTGATGCTGAGGGTGAGCCGGGGTG
>VAXP01000131.1:3321-3772 GCA_005884125.1 Actinomycetota bacterium
TGAGGTCAGCTCACCTGCCCGCCATCGGGGGCGCCACGGCGCCGCCCACGGCCGGCACCATGGACGGCGCCGTTACTGGCGTCCCTAGCGATGTGTCCTCGGCGTCCTCGGCCGCCGGGGGGAGCGAGCGCAGCGTCCCGACACCCGCCACCCCCTCAGCGGCCTCGAGCTGAGCGGTGATCGTCCGGGCCACGCCGGGCGACAGGAGCATGGCCATGTGGCCGTGGTCCTTGGCCAGGACGTTGGTGGCCCGCAGCGCCGGCACCCGAAGCATGGCCGAGGTGCAGGGCTGCACGAGCATGTCGAGGTTCGAGTACACCGACACCCAGCGCACGCTCGACGGGCGCGCTGCGGCCCGCAGCCGGCGGACGAGCGCGGAGCCCGGCCTCAGCTGAACGGCCGTGCGTCCGAAGCCGATCCAGGCCGCATGTGTCCCCTCGTGGGGAGAGGC
>VAXP01000131.1:3785-35818 GCA_005884125.1 Actinomycetota bacterium
GATGATGCCGCCCAGGCTGTGGCCGATGACGTGGACCCGCTCGGCCCCCGTGGCTGCTCTGACCGTTTCGACCCGCGCTCGAAGGTGCGCGGCCAGGGTGGGGACGCTGTGCCGCAGAGGGTTGTAGTTCACGGTGTGGAGGCGGGTGAAGAGCGCGGCGCGCAGGTGCCGTTCCAGCGTGTACCACGCGGAGCGGTTGTGGCCGTATCCGTGCACTAGGAGCACGGGCGTGTCACGGGCGGCGTCGGCGCCGGGCTCGACCACATGGACCCCGTCTTCGAAGAACCCGAGGGGGTATCGGGCCACGCAGGTAGCCAGTGACACCGCTTCCCGTAGCTGGCCCACATAGGTGGCCGGCCGAGCGAGTGCGGTGGTGATGACGCTCACAGAAGCCTCGACGACCTCGTTCTTTGCATGTTTCTCGGGCTCCACTTACGCACTTCTCGACCCGTTGGATACCCACTTCGCGGGCCATTTATGAGAATGACGTAGGCGAACTAGCCCACCACCCCAAGGCTTTCCGGACATTGTCCCCGTGTCGCCCACGGAGGGGGTGGATATCCCGAGGGCCGCCGCCTGACTACCCAGGTGAGCGTCGACGGCGCTGGCCCGGTGCGTCGCCCTGACCGGCGCCGCGCGTCAGCGACGGGCTCCGCCCAAGTCGATCACCACGTGGCCGTGGGCGTCGACCGTGGCCGGGAAGGACGTGAGGCCGGCGCCGTCGACCGGGTAGCTGCGCCCGTCGCATGGATCGCGAAAGTCGCGCCCCGCCGGCTCCCACCTCAGCTGGCACCGGCGCGACGCTCCGGGCGCGTGCGCTTCGAAGGCCAGCCATCCCTTGGTCGCGTCGGTGCCCAGGTGCTGCGCGTAGAGGTCGCGGTTGTGACGGAGGGGATCGGGCAAAAGGATCGGACCGTCGCGGTCGACGGCGCGAGCGAGCACGCTGGCCCGTCCCATGTCATAGGGACCTCCACCGAAGGCGCCCTGCAGCTTGCCGCCGGGTTGGTTGGCCGAGCGCACGGCAAACACGACGATGAGGGCGGCGAAGACAACGCCGAGCAGGGCGGTGAGCAGCAGACCCGTCCTGCGCCCCCGCCCCCCGGGCCGGCGGCTCATCGCAGGGCGCGGGCGGTGGCGGCGTCCACCCGGCGCAGGCGGTCCCCGGGACTGGCCTCGGCCAGCGCCGAGGCCACCGCCTCCGCCAGGGCACCGTCGTCCTCGGCCACGACCGCGTCGGCCACACCCAGCTCCACCTGGTCCCTCGCCGTCAGGCCCAGGCGCTGGGCCAGCTCGGGGGCTCGGCGGGCGTCGCGTTCCAGGATCGCCGCCGCTCCCTCCGGGGCGATGACGGAGAAGACGGCGTGCTCGAGCATCAGGAGGCGATCGGCGTGGGCCAGGGCCAGCGCCCCTCCGCTGCCCCCCTCCCCGACGCAGACGGCCACGCTCGCGGTCGGGAGACCGGCCATGGCCGCGAAGGTGCGGGCTATCTCTCTGGCTATCCCCTGGCCCTCCGCGTCCGGTCCGGGGTCGGCGCCCGGGGTGTCGATGAAGGTGACCAGGGGCAGCCCCAGGTGTCCGGCCAGGGCGATGGCCCGCTGGGCCAGCCGGTAGCCGGCGGGGCCCGGACGCCCCGATCCGGCGTGACGGTCGAGAGCCACGACGACGGCCCGTTGTCCGGCCACCGAGGCCAGACCCGCCCGCACGGTGGGGTCCGCGCCCCGAAGCTCCACCCACGAGGAGCACACCCCGGCGGCGCGATCTATCCCCGACGGTCGGTCGGGGGCGCGGGCCCGCAGCACCTCGGCCCACGCCGCGGTCGGTTCGGTTTCCTCCTCGGGTTCGGAGTCGGGAGCGCCGGCCGCCAGCTGCCTGCGGGCGAGAGGGAGGGCGCGGAGACCAAGGCAGGTCTCGATCCACGTCCCCTGCTCGGCCGCCGGCACCAGGGCGTCGACCAACCCGGCGGCGTAGGCGCTCTCGGCCGTGTGGGCACCCTCGGCCAGGCGCGTGCCCAGGGTCTGCTCGACGACCCGTGGCCCGGCGAAGCCCAGGGTGGCCCCGGGCTGGGCCGCGCACACGTCCACCAGCGACGCGTAGGACGCGTAGACCCCCCCGGTCGTGGGGGCCCGGTAGATCGCGACCGACAGCAGGCCGGCGGCGGCGTGGGCTCGGGCGGCCGAGGCGGTACGGGCCATCTGGACGAGCGAGACCATGCCCTCCTGCATGCGTGCGCCGCCCGAAGTAGTGATCACCACGACGGGCAGGCGCTGCCGCGTCGCCCGTTCGAAGGCCCGCACGACGCGCTCTCCGTGGACCGCCCCCATGGAGCCGCCCAGCACCTCGAAGCATCCCTCGATGAGCACGTAGTCGCTGGGGACGCCGTTGCCGGAGGACACGCCGTCGGGCGACACCACGTCGCCCACCCGGCACCGACCGGTCATCACCGACTCGGTGCACCCCTGGTCGGCTCGGGCCCGGGCCACGGCCCGGTCCAGAGCTTCCCGGTACCCAGGAAAGCGAAGGGGATCAGCCGAGGTCAGCTCGGCGTCCCACTCCTCCACCAGCGGGTGCAGGGGCATGGCTCATGGTGTTTAGCAGCACCTCCCGCTGGCGGGCCCGACAGGGTCAGGCCGTAGGATCACCGTCCGTGGAGCGGCCCTATCGCGTGGTGGTGGCCAAGCCGGGCCTGGATGGTCACGACCGGGGGGCCAAGGTGATCGCCCGCGCCCTGCGTGACGCCGGCTTCGAGGTCATATATACGGGCCTGCACCAGACTCCCGAGCAGGTGGTGGAGGCGGTGGTCCAGGAGGACGCCGACGCCCTGGGGCTCTCGCTGCTGTCGGGAGCCCACATGACGCTGGTGCCGAAGATCATCGAGCTGCTCCGCCGGCGCGGGGCGGGAGACGTGCTGGTGGTGTGCGGCGGCATCATCCCCGACGCCGACATCCCCAAGCTCAAGGAGCTGGGCGTGGCCCAGGTCTTCACCCCCGGCGCCCCCTTGCCGGCCATCTCGGCCTGGCTACGGGAGGCGCTCGACGGCACGCAGGCGGGCGCAGGGACCGAGACGGGAGCGAGCTGACGTGGACCTGTTCGAGTACCAGGGCAAGCAGTACTTCGCCCGCTTCGGCATCCCGGTGTCGCCGGGAGGAGTGGCCGACACCCCGGAAGAGGCGGTGGCCCGGGCCGACGAGGTCGGCTACCCGGTGGTGGTCAAGGCCCAGGTCCAGGTGGGTGGGCGAGGGAAGGCCGGAGGCATCAAGCTGGCCGCCGACGCGGCCGAGGTGCTCGCCCACGCCCGGGCCATCCTGGGCATGGACATCCGCGGTCACATCGTGCGGCGCCTCTGGATCGAGCACGCGTCGGAGATCGCCCGTGAGTACTACGCCAGCTTCACGCTCGACCGGTCGGCGAAGCTGCACCTGGGCATGGTCTCGGCCCGGGGAGGCGTCGACATCGAGCAGGTCGCGGCCGAGGACCCCGACGCCATTGCCCGTCTCCACGTCGATCCGACCGAGGGCCTGACCAAGTCAGGTGGGAGACAGCTGGTGGAGCAGGCCGGGCTCGACCCCGAGGCCCGGGACGGGGCGGTCGACCTGCTGCTCAAGCTCTACAGCTGCTACGTCGACGGGGACGCCGACCTGGTCGAGGTCAACCCCCTCATCCTCACGCCCGAAGGTCGCGTGCACGCCCTCGACGCCAAGGTGACCCTGGACGACAGCGCTTCGTTCCGCCACCCGGAGTGGGACGAGTTCCGCACCCTGGAGGGGGACGACCCCAGGGAGACACTGGCCAAGCAGAAGGGCCTGCAGTATGTGGGCCTCGACGGTGAGGTCGGGATCATCGCCAACGGCGCCGGGCTGGCCATGAGCACCTGCGACGTCGTCAACCAGGTGGGCGGACAGCCGGCCAACTTCCTCGACATAGGCGGTGGCGCCAATGCCGAGGTGATGGCCAACGCCCTGGAGGTCATCAACACCGACGAGAAGGTGCGGTCGATATTCATCAACGTCTTCGGAGGGATCACCCGCGGAGAAGAGGTGGCCAACGGCATCGTCCAGGCTCTCCAGCGCGTCGACATCGGTGCGCCCATCGTGATCCGCCTCGACGGCACCAACGCCGAACAAGGGCGAGAGATCCTCAAGGGGCTCGAGTCCGAGCGGTTCGTCTCGAGGCCCACGATGCTGGACGCAGCCCGCACGGCGGTGGCCCTGGCCGGGGGAGCACCCCGATGAGCATCTTCGTAGATGAGACGACCAAGGTCGTGATCCAGGGTCTGAGCCCGACGAGCCAGGGCTTCTTCCACGGCATGCGCAACCGCGCCTACGGCACCAAGGTGGTGGCGGGCACCAATCCCAAGAGAGGCGGGACCGAGATCGAGGGGGTCCCCGTGTTCGCCACGGTCAAGGAGGCTGTGGAGGCGACGGGCGCCAACGCCGCCTTCAACTCCGTGCCTCCCCCATTCGCGGCCGACGCCGTCATCGAGGCGGCCGAAGCCGGCGTCCCCTTCATCGTCTGCATCACCGAGGGCATCCCCGCCCACGACGAGGCCCGGGCCTACAACCGCCTCAAGCGGGACTTCTCCGCCAGCCGCCTGCTCGGACCCAACTGTCCTGGGATCATCAGCCCCGGGAGGTGCAACATCGGGATCACCGCGGGTGAGATAGCCAAGCCCGGAGGGCCGGTCGGCATCGTGTCGCGGTCGGGGACGCTCACCTACCAGGCGCTCTACGAGCTCAAGCAGAAGGGGATCGGCGTCACCACCTGCGTGGGCATAGGCGGAGATCCGGTGCCCGGGACCAGCTTCATCGACTGCCTGGCCGAGTTCCAGGCCGATCCCGAGACGAAGGCGGTGATCATGATCGGCGAGATCGGCGGCTCGGCCGAGGAGGAAGCGGCGGCCTACATCGCCGAGCACGTGGACAAGCCGGTGGTGGCCTACGTGGCGGGGGTGACGGCGCCTCCCGGCAAGAGGATGGGCCACGCCGGCGCCATCGTCTCGGGCTCGAAGGGGACGGCCAAGGCCAAGATGGAGGCTCTCGCCGCGGCCGGGGCAACCGTGGCCGTGAACCCGACCGAGGCCGGGGAGCTCATGGCGGGGATGGTCGCCTCGCTGTAGGCAGGTGTCAGGGCTGGAGGAGCCGGGCCAGACGTGAAGAGGCCACACGCACGCCCCCCCATCCCAGTGCGCCCAGGTAGACGGCGGGGACGAGGAGGGTCCAGCGGATGTCCCCCAGCACCAGGGACCTCTCCAGGTTCACGCCCTGGTACAGGGGCGTCAGCCGGACCCCCCAGGCCACACCGTTCGGGTAGCGCGACAGGGGGAAGAAGGTGGCCGAGAACAGGAAGAGCGGGACCAGGGCCAGGTTCACGAAGTCGAAGTCGACGAAGGACCGCATCCAGGTGGTGGCGGCCAGACCCAGGCCGGCGAAGCCGTACCCGATGAGCACCGCTGCGGGTACCGCCAGCACGCCCCAGGGCGACGCCACCAGCCCCAGGGCGGCCATGGTCAGGAGGAAGGCGGCCGCGTACACCGTCCCCCGCAGGAGGGCCCACCCCACCTCTCCATGGGCCACGTCCCCGACCCCGAGAGGCGTGGCCAGCATGGCGTCGTAGGTGCCCGCGTACTTGTACTTGACGAAGAAGTTGAAGGTGGTGTCGAAGACCGACCCGTTCATGGCCGCGGCCGCAAGCAATCCGGGGGCCACGAACGCCTCGTAGGTCACCAGCCGTCCCCCGGGGCCGGGAAGCCGCCCGACCAGCGCCCCCACGCCGACGCCGATGGAGAGCAGGTAGAGCAAGGGCTCGAAGAACCCGGTGAGGAACACGTACCACATGCGACGGTAGGCCAGGGCGTTGCGCTCGATGACGTGGACAGACCTGCGGCGCGACGGTCCCACGGGCAGGATCCGGCCCCGGGGGACGGCGGAGGCCAGGTCGGCCAGGCTCTCGGTCACGGCGTCAGTCTCCGGGCGAAGGTGCGGGTCCCCCACCGCCAGCCCGCGGCGACGCAGGCGATGAGCACGGCGGTGTGGCCCGTGGCCGCGGCCCAGCGCGGGGTGCCCGTGGTGGCCTGGCGGCACAGCTCTATGGCGTGCCACAGGGGAGAGGCGACCGAGACCGGCCGCAGCCACGAGGGAAGCTGGCTGATGGGGAAGAAGGTGCCGGAGAACAGGAACAGGGGGACTATCCCCAGGCGCATGATCACCGGGAAGGTGAGGTCGGTGTCCTGGGTGGCGGCGTAGGCCGCCAGCGGGGCCGCGAAGGCCAGGGCGCCAAGGGTCGCGGCGGGGACGGCCAGGATCCCCCAGGGCGAGGGCACCCCACCCAGGAGGACGGCCACGGCCAGGAAGGCGGAGGCCGCGGCGGTGGCGCGCACCCCGACCCACAGGACCGTTCCCCCGTAGAGGTCTGCGGCGCTGAGAGGCGTGGCGACCACGGCGTGATAGGTGCGTATCCACTTCGTCCCCGCCATGACCGGCCACAAGGACGAGCCCGCGGCCGTCTGCATGGCGCTGGCGGCCAGCAGCCCGGGAGCCACGAAGGCCAGATAGCCCACGCCCGCCACGTGCCCCGTCCTGCGTTCCACCAACCCGCCCAAGCCGAGGCCGATGGCGGCCAGGAACATGACCGGGGTGACGAAGCTGGAGAAGGCCGATCCCCGCCACAGCTTGCGGAACACGATGGCCTCGCGCTCCAGCACTCGCAGCATGGGGGGGGCGACGGCCACCTCAGTCCTCCAGGGTGCGGCCGGTGAGTATCAGGAAGACGTCCTCCAGGGTGCTCCGCCGCACCAGTACGGAGGCCGGCCTCAGCCCGTCGCGGGCGACGAGCTCGGCTGTGCCGTCGCCGTCCCCCGTGTACACCAGGATGCGGTCGGGCAGCATCTCCACACGCTCTCCGGAGCCGTTCAGCAGGGGTAGGGCGTCCCGTCGCTCCTCCGCGGTGGCGAAGCGCAGCTCCACCACCTCGCGGGTCGAGTGGAGCTGGATGAGCTCGCGAGGGGAGCCCTCGGCCACGATGCGAGCTCGGTCCATGATCACCAGGCGGTCACAGAGCTGCTCGGCCTCGTCCATGTAGTGGGTGGTGAGCACCAGCGTCACTCCCTGGAGTTTGAGCTGGTAGAGGCGCTCCCACACCAGGTGCCGGGCCTGAGGGTCGAGCCCGGTGGTGGGCTCGTCCAGGAGCAGGAGCTCGGGCTGGTTGACCAGGGCCCGGGCGATGGTGAGCCGTCGCTTCATGCCCCCCGAGAGAGGGTCGACGCGGTCCTGGCGCCGATCACCAAGCTGCACGAAGTCGAGCAGCTCCTGGGCCCGCTCGCGAATGACGGACCGGGGCAGGCCGAAGTAGCGCCCGTAGATCGCCATGTTGTCCCAGACCGTGAGCTCGGTGTCGAGGTTGTCCTCCTGGGGGACCACGCCCAGCCGGGACCTGATGGCCGGGCCCTGAAGGGCGGGGTCCATCCCGAGCACGCTCAGCTCTCCCCCGGAGACGGGCGAGACGCAACCGATCATGCGCATGGTCGACGTCTTCCCGGCCCCGTTGGGTCCCAGGAAGCCGAACGCCTCCCCGCGCTCCACCTTGAAGTCGATTTGGTCGACCGCGATGTACGTGCCGAAGCGCTTGGTCAGGGCCCGTCCCTGGACGAGCGGAGGCGCGCACATGTTCGCCCACGCTAGGACAAGCGGGCTCGGCCCGAGACCCGATTTCGC
Source organism: Actinomycetota bacterium (assembly GCA_005884125.1). Classification (GTDB taxonomy): domain Bacteria; phylum Actinomycetota; class Acidimicrobiia; order Acidimicrobiales; family AC-35; genus AC-35. Next base: position 11,492 of record VAXP01000131.1, read on the forward strand.
CCGTAGGATGGCCGCGAATGGTGCGCCCTCACGAGGCGGTGGCGAGACGTCGCGTGGCCGTCCTCCCCGGCGACGACGCCGCCCCCGAGGCGGTCGAGGCCACCATGGGGCTGCTCGAGGCCATGGCCTTGCCGGTGGAGTGGGTGGTGCTGCCCGACGGTGAGACGATGGCCCGCAAGTTCTCCCGCCCCGAGCGCGACCAGCTCATCAGGGAGACGGTCGACTCCTGCGCCGCCGCCCTCTTCGGCGCGACCAGCGGGAAGACCGGCGCCGTCTGGTACCTCCGGTGGGGAAAGGACACCTACGCCAACGTGCGCCCGGTGCGTTGGCGGGAGGGCGTTCCCTCGCCCCTGCGAGACCCGGCGGGCATCGACTACGTGATCGTGCGCGAGAACCTGGAGGACCTCTACGTGGGCATCGAGGGCGACCTCGGTGCCCTCCGCTCGTCGGGCCTCGACCTGCGGCCCCACGGGGGCCGCATCGACGTGTCTCCGAGCATCGGGCCGGCGACGGCGGCAGACGGGCGCTTCGCCGTGAAGGTCCTGACCAAGGAGAACACCGAGCGGGTCGCCCACTTCGCCTGCCGGCTGGCGCGGGAGCGCAAGGGCCGCGGGTATCCGGGCAAGGTCACGTGCTCGTGCAAGTACAACGTCCTCCCCCAGAGCGATGGCTTCTTCCGCCACACCGTGGCCGCGGTGGTCGCCGGCTACCCCGAGCTGGATTACGAGGAGTACATCGTCGACGACTTCGCCCGCCGGCTGGTGGCCACCCCCCGGGACCTCGACGTGGTGGTGATGCCCAACCTCTACGGCGACATCCTCTCTGACGAGGCCGCGGCGACCGTAGGTGGCCTGGGCGTGGCCCCCAGCGGGTGCTACGGGGACGGCTTCGCTTACTTCGAGCCCGTGCACGGCACCGCCCCCGACATCGCCGGTCGCGGCATCGTGAACCCCACGGCGACGACCCTTTCCGCAGCGATGCTCCTGCGCCACCTGGGCCTGGCCCTCGACGCGTCCCGGCTCGAGAGCGCTGTCGACGCCACCCTGGCCGCAGCGGACAACCTGACGCCCGACCTGGGCGGTCGGGGCACGACCCGCTCCTTCACCGGGGCGGTGCTGTCGAGGATCGGACAGGGGCGGTGACCGCACGGGACGAGGCGGTCGGCGCCGTAGAGATCGGGCTCGACGATCTCCGCCGCCTGGGACGCTCGGCCTACGAGAAGGCCGGGCTCAGCTCCGGGGACGCGGAGACGGTGGTCGAGGTGCAGCTGGCCGCCGACCTGAGGGGCGTGGACACCCACGGGTTCCAGCGCCTGCCGTGGTACGTGGGACACCTCCTGGCAGGAAGGAACAACCCCAGCCCCCAGTGGCGGGTGGTGCGGGAGTCGCCCGTGAGTGTCCTGCTCGACGCCGACAACGCCCTGGGCCAGCTGGCCTGTGTGCGCCTGGCCGAGCTGACCATCGCCAAGGCGACGGGGTCGGGGCTGGCCCTGGGCGCCTCCCGCAACTCCAACGACTGGGGCTGCGGCGCCTACTACCCGCTCATGGCGGCCGAAGCCGGCTTCGTGGCCTTCGCCACCACCACCAGCGTCCCCACGCTGGCCCCCTTCGGAGGGCGCACCAGGATGCTGGGCAACAATCCCATGGTCTTCGCCGTGCCCCGGCGCTCGGGGCCACCCCTGGTGCTGGACATGGCCCTCACGCCGGTGGCCCTGGGCAAGGTCATGCGGGCGCAGGCCGAGCACCAGCCCATACCGGAAGAGTGGGGCTTCCGCGACGACCAGGGCCGGCCCACGACCGATCCCGCCGCCGCCCTGGCCGGGATCATCCCCGCCATCGGCGCATACAAGGGGACGGGCCTGAGCCTGATGATGAACGTGCTGGCCGGCATCCTGCCCGGCGGACGGCACTCCTCCGAGGTGGGCGTCGGTCACCGGGGCCAGCTCATGCTGGCCGTCTCACCCGATCTGTTCGGGGAGCGGGACCGGTTCCTCGGCCAGGTCGAGTCCATGGCCGCGGGCGTCAAGGGGGCCGAGCCGCTCCCGGGGGCGGTGGTGTCCCTGCCCGGTGAGCCCGAGAGCCTTCGGGCCGACCAGGCGAGGGAGCGGGGGTCCATCCGCTACCCGCCCTCGGTCGTGGCGGAGCTGGCCTCGATGGCGGCCTCGCTCGGGATACCGGGTCCCGACCGGGTGTAGAAGAGTTGGCAGGGCCGGACAGGAGAGAGGAGGGGAGCGGCATGCCCATCTACTACTCGTGCGACTCCCACGTGGTTGAGCCTCCCGAGGTGTTCGAGGGGCTGGAGAAGGACTTCGGGAGCAGGGCGCCGCAGGTGCTGCGCAACGACCGGGGCGAGCGCACCGCCGTCACCCTGGGGAAGTTCCCCGTCCCCGTGGGCCGCTTCGGCATCGCCGGGCACCGCCTGGACGACCCCGCCACCGACGAGCTCATCCGGCGGGGATACGAGGGTCTCAACCAGGGGGTGTTCGACCCCGGCGCCCGGCTCAAGGAGCAGGAGCAGGACGGCATCGTGGGCGAGGTCATGTACCCGAGCATCAACATGGTCACCTTCTCGCTCCCCGACCGGGAGGTGGCGCACGCCGTCTTCCGCCGGCACAACGACTGGATCCGCGACTACTGCAGCCAGGATCCCGAGCGCCTGATCGGCGTGGCTTGCCTGCCCCTGCCCGACGTGGACGAAGCCGTGGCCGAGCTCGAGCGGGTCGCGGCCATGGGGATCAGAGGCGTCGCCATCCCCTGCACCGACCCCGCCGACAAGCCCTACTTCCACCCCGACTACGAGCCCTTCTGGAGCGCGGCGGAAGCGGCCGGGCTGCCCATCACCATGCACATCTTCACGGGTACCACCTGGGACATGGGCTTCCCGCCCCATTGGGGCACGCCGGCGACGTCGATCATGGGCTACGCGCTGGCCTACGCGGGGGTGGCGGTGACGGTGGGCCACCTCATCTACGGCGGTGTGGCCGAGCGCCATCCCGGCCTGCGTTTCGTGGCCGCGGAGTTCGAGACGGGCTGGGTGGCGCACTTCCTCCAGCGCCTGGATCACGCCACCTACCGAGCCCGGGGCGAGGCCTCGCCCGACCTGACCGCCGAGCCGAGCGAGTACTTCCGCCGTCAGTTCTCCGTGACCTTCGAGGACGACGAGATCGGGGTTCGCACCCGCGACGTCATCGGCGTGGACAACATGCTCTGGGGCAACGACTACCCCCACCATGACTCCATCTGGCCCCGCTCCATGGAGGTGATCGGCCGCATCTTCGACGGAGTGCCCGACGATGAGAAGGTGAGGATGACCAGCGGCAACGTGATCCAGCTCTACGGCATCAGCGAGGACGCCCTCCCCGGGGGCGGCACCGCTCGCTCGGACTGATCCGGGCTCGAGAGATGACCGGCGCGGATGTGGCCATGAACCTGAGGCACGACGTGGAGTCGTGGCTGGAGCAGTGGTGGGATCCCGAGCGTCCGCTCCGGGAGTGGCGGGGCCTCTTGGCCGACTCCGGCTGGGGCTGTCCAACCTGGCCCACCGAGTGGTACGGCAGGGGGCTGTCGAACGGGCTGGCGGCGGTGGTGGCGGAGGTGTTCGCGGAGGTCGGGGCGGTGGGTCCCGCCGCGGGGGCGGGCATGGCCCTGGCCGCGCCGACCATCCTCGAGCACGGCTCGCCCGAGTCACCGGCGAGGACAAGTGGTGCCAGCTGTTCAGCGAGCCCGGCAACGGATCCGACCTGGCCGGGCTCACGACCAGGGCCGAGCGGGACGGCGACGAATGGGTGGTGAGCGGGCAGAAGGTGTGGACCACCGGGGCCCACCTGGCCGCCTTCGGCATGCTCCTGGCCCGCACCAACTGGGACGTCCCCAAGCATCGGGGCATCACCTACTTCGCGCTGCCCATGCGCCAGAGCGGGGTGGAGGCGCGCCCGCTGCGGCAGATGAACGGCCGGGCCTCGTTCAACGAGGTCTTCCTGACCGAGGCGCGCGTGCCCCACGCCAACGTGATCGGCGAGGCGGGTGGCGGGTGGGCGGTGGCGCTGGCCACCCTGGCTCACGAGCGGGGCCTGGCCACCGCCCGCCTGGCCGCGGTCCCGCCCCGGGGCCAGGGGCGCACGGCCCGGGAAGCGTCGGCCGAGGCGGCCGAGTACGCCAAGACCTACGAGTGGTACCCCCAGCGGGCGGGCCGGCCCGATGTGGTGCCGAGCCAGGCCCGGGCCACGGGGAAGGACGGGGATCCCGTGGTGCGCCAGGACGCGGCCCGGCTGGCGGCGTTGGAGCGGGTGGCCCGCTGGAACGTGGAGCGGGCCCGTGCCGGTCGGGCCGCGGGGCGCCCGCCCGGCCCCGAGGGCAGCCTGGCCAAGCTGTGCGGAAGCGAGATCGCCCGCGCCGCCTCGCGCCTCCATGCGGCCATGACCGGGGCGGGCGCCATGCTGTCGGGCCCTGCGTCGCCCCTGGAGGGCATCGTGGCCGAGATCATCGTCTCCGTCCCGGCCGGGTCCATCGCCGGAGGCACCGACGAGGTCCAGCACAACATCATCGGCGAGCGGGTCCTGGGGCTGCCCAAGGAGCCCCAGGTGGACGTGGACGTGCCCTTCCGGGAGGTGCGCACGAACGTCCCCCGGCGCTGACGCAAACGCCCCGGACCGGTGGCGGAATGGTCGGGCGCGCCGGGGTGCCGCTGGTAGGTTGAGATCGTGAGGCTCGGGGTCATGGTGTCCGGCAGCGGCACCATCCTGCGGGCCATCGCGGAGCACGACCTGCCCGTCGTGGTCGTACTCGCCGACCGGCCCTGCGCCGCCCTCGGGATCGCCGAGGACCTGGGTGTCCCCGCCGAGCTGGTGGAGCGCACGAGCTTCGCGCCCGACTTCGACCGCGACGCCTACACCCACCTCGTGGTCGACGCCCTCAAGCGCCACGAGGTCGACGTCGTGGCCATGGCCGGCTTCGGCACCATCTTGAGCCCGGCCATGCACGGGGCCTACGGGGGCATGATCCTCAACACCCACCCCGCCCTGCTCCCCGCCTTCAAGGGGTGGCACGCGGTGGAGGAGGCCCTGGCCTACGGCGTGAAGGTGACGGGCTGCACCGTGCACGTCGCCGCCCTGGACGTGGACACCGGTCCGATCCTGGCCCAGGAGGCGGTCGCGGTGCTGCCCGACGACACGGTGGAGACGCTCCACGAGCGCATCAAGGCCGTGGAGCGCCGGCTCTACCCGGCCACCATCCGGGACTTCATCGAGGCGGCCCAGGGAGCCACACCGTGAGGGCGCTTCTCTCCGTCTACGACAAGACGGGGCTGGAGGGCCTGGCCCGCGGTCTGGTGGGGCTGGGGTGGGAGCTCGTCTCCAGCGGGGGGACGTCGCAGGCCCTGGCCGCCGGGGGCGTACCCCACGTCGAGGTCGAGGCCGTCACCGGCGCCCCGGCCATGCTGGGGGGCCGGGTCAAGACCCTGCACCCCAAGATCCACGGGGGGATCCTGGCCGACCGGTCCAAGGACGAGCACCTGGCCGACCTGGCCGCCCAGGGCATCGAGGCCATCGACCTGGTGGTGTGCAACCTGTACCCGTTCATGACCGAGCCCTCCATAGAGACCATCGACATCGGGGGCCCGACCATGGTGCGGGCCGCGGCCAAGAACCACGACCACGTCGGCGTCGTCGTCGATCCCGGCGAGTACGGAGGCGTGCTCGACGAGCTGCGGCGTGACGGCGCCCTCTCCGAGGCGACGCGGCGCAGGCTGGCCCGGGCCGCCTTCGCCCACACCGCCGCCTACGACGCGGCCATCGTGACCTGGATGGACGGCACGGCAGAGCCGCGGGAGGCGCTGCCGCCGACCCTCCACCTTGCCCTGGCCCGCACCGAGGAGAAGCTGCGATACGGCGAGAACCCCCACCAGCAGGGGGCCCGCTACCGCACCGTCGGCCGCCGGTCCTGGTGGGACCAGGTCGTGCAGCACTCGGGCCTGGCCCTGTCCTACCTCAACCTCTACGACGCCGAGGCCGCCTGGCGCCTGGTCCACGACGTGGGGGACGGCCCCGCGGCGGCCATCATCAAGCACGCCAACCCGTGCGGGGTGGCCGTGGCCGCCGACCTGGCCACCGCCTACCGGCTGGCGCTGGAGGGCGACGAGCGCTCGGCCTTCGGGGGCGTGGTCGCCCTGAACCGGCCCCTCGACCCGGCCACGGCCGAGGAGATGGTCGCCGGCCCTCAGGCCGATGTGGTGATCGCGCCCTCCTACCAGGCGGGAACCATCGAGGCCCTGGTGCGCAAGCGCAGGAACACCAGGCTCCTGGAGGCACCGGCTCCGGGCACCGAGGCCCTGGACCTGCGCCAGATCTCGGGCGGCTTCCTGGTGCAGGAGCCCCACCACTTCGAGACCACCCGTGACAGCTGGCGGGTGGTGACCAAGGCCACCCCCACCGAGGAACAGTGGCGCGACACGGAGCTGGCCTGGCGGGTGTGCGGCCACGTCAAGTCCAACGCCATCGTCCTGGTCGCCAACGGGCAGGCCGTGGGCATCGGGGCGGGCCAGCAGAACCGGGTGGAGGCGGGCGAGATCGCGGCACGCAAGGCCGCGGGCCGGGCCAAGGGCGGCGCCTGCGCCAGCGATGCCTTCTACCCCTTCCGGGACGGCGTGGACGCGGCCGCGGGGGCGGGGGTCGCGGTCGTGATCCAGCCCGGCGGGGGGCTGCGCGACGACGAGATAATCGCGGCCGCCGACGAGCACGGCCTCGCCATGGTCCTCACCGGCGAGCGCCACTTTCTGCACTGATGACGGCGCGCATCCTCGACGGCGCCGCCCTGGCCGCCCAGATCAGGGAGGACCTCTCCAAGCGGGTGGCCGAGCTGGCAGGCGCCGGGGTCCAGCCCGGGCTGGGCACTGTCCTGGTGGGGGACAACCCGGCCAGCGCCACCTACGTGCGCCTCAAGCACAGCGACTCCGCCGAGATCGGCATCGCCTCCTTCGGCGAGCACCTGCCCACCTCGGCCAGCCAGGCCGAGGTGGAAGCGGTCATCAGGCGCTTCAACGCCGACCCCGCCATCGACGCCTTCCTGGTCCAGGTGCCGCTGCCCAAGGGTCTGGACGAGGCCGCGGCGTTGCTCGCCGTCGACCCCGACAAGGACGTCGACGGCCTGCACCCCGTGAACCTGGGGCGCCTGGTGATGGGGGCGCCCGGGCCCCTGGCCTGCACGCCGTCGGGCATCCTCGAGCTCCTGGTGCACTACGGGGTCGAGGTCGAGGGGCGCCACGTGGTGATCGTGGGCCGGGGCCTGACCATCGGGCGCCCCCTCGCCCTCCTGCTCGCCCTCAAGAGGCCCCGTTGCAACGCCGCCGTCACCGTCGTGCACACCGGTGTCGCCGACCTGGGGCGCTACACCCGTCAGGCCGACGTGCTGGTGGCTGCGGCCGGAAGCCCGGGGCTCATCAAGGCCGACATGGTCAAACCCGGAGCCGCGGTGGTGGGGGCGGGCGTCACCATCGAGGGCAAGAACCGCCTGGTGAGCGACGTGGAAGAGTCGGTGGCCGAGGTGGCCGGGTGGGTGACGCCCCGCGTCGGCGGGGTGGGGCCCATGACCCGGGCCATGCTGCTCAGCAACTGCGTGCTGGCGGCCGAGCGGCGGGTGTCCTCGCCGAGCGCCTGATGGGTTGACGGCTCGATGGTCAGGATCGGCGAGCTGCTCGCCGCCGGGAGGACACTGTCCTTCGAGTTCTTTCCTCCCGGGACGGAGGAGGCCGAGCGCACCCTCGAGAAGACGCTGATCGAGCTCGAGCCCCTGGCCCCGTCCTTCGTGTCGGTCACCTACGGCGCGGGTGGGTCGACGCGCGACAAGACGCGCCAGATCGTCGTCCACATCGCCAGGGACACCTCGATGACGCCCATGCCGCATCTCACCTGCGTGGGGCAGAGCAGGTCCGAGGTCGTGGAGATCGTGCGCCGGTACCGCGAGCTGGGCCTGGTGAACATCCTGGCCCTGGCCGGCGACCCCCCGAAGGGGGAGGGCGAAGGGCCCTCCGACTTCCGCTACGCCATGGAGCTCATCGAGCTGGTGCGCTCGCTCGGTGACTTCTCGGTGGGGGTGGCAGCCCACCCCGAGCTCCATCCCCGCTCTCCGGACCGCGAGAGCGACAGGCGCCACCTGGCGGCCAAGCTGCGGGAGGCGGACTTCGCCATCACCCAGTTCTTCTTCAAGGCCGAGGTGTACCTCGCCATGCTCGACGAGCTGGCCGCCCTGCGGGTGGACAAGCCCGTGATCCCGGGGGTGATCCCGGTGACCAACGTCAACCAGGTCGAGCGCTTCGCCCGCCTGGCGGGAGCCGAGTTCCCCCCCGACCTGGCCCAGCGCCTCTACCAGGTCGGCGACCGCCCCGAGGAGGTCCGCCGCATCGGGGTGGAGGTGGCGACCGGGTTGACGGCCGAGCTCCTGGACGCGGGCGCCCCCGGTGTCCACTTCTACACGCTCAACTCCTCCCGGGCGACCAGGGAGATCGCCGCCAATCTGGGCCTCGGTCCCCCGGGCCGTTCACCGAACGGACGGTAGGCTCCACTTCCATGGCCGAGAAGATCACCATGGGAGCGGGCGGCGCCCTGCGGGTCCCCGACGAGCCCATCGTCCCGTTCATCCAGGGGGACGGCACGGGCATCGACATCTGGCCCGCGGCCCAGCTGGTCATGGATGCGGCCGCGGCCAAGCACGGCAAGCGCATCTCCTGGAAGGAGGTGCTGGCCGGCGAGAAGGCCTACAAGGAGACGGGCGACTGGTTGCCGGAAGAGACGGTCGAGACCTTCCGCGAGTACCTCATCGGGATCAAGGGCCCCCTCACCACCCCCGTGGGAGGGGGCATCAGGTCGCTCAACGTGGCCCTGCGTCAGCTCCTCGACCTCTACGTCTGCCTGCGCCCGGTGCGCTGGTTCAGCGGGGTGCCCTCCCCGGTGAAGCACCCCGAGAAGGTGGACATGGTGATCTTCCGGGAGAACACGGAGGACATCTACGCCGGCCTCGAGGTCGAGGAGGGCACGCCCGAGGCGGCCAGGCTCATCGACCTGCTCCACGACGCCTTCGGGTGGGAGATCCGCAAGGACTCGGGCATCGGCATCAAGCCCGTCTCCGAGACGGGCTCCAAGCGCCTGGTGCGGGCCGCCCTCAACTACGCCGTGCGCCACGGCCGCAAGAGCGTGACCCTGGTGCACAAGGGCAACATCCAGAAGTTCACGGAGGGCGCCTTCCGGAACTGGGGCTACGAGCTGGTGCGAGAAGAGTTCGCCGACGTGGCTGTGGGTTGGGACGACTGCGGCGGGGACCCGGGCGGCAAGATCCTGGTGAAGGACGCCATCGCCGACATCACCCTGCAGCAGGTCCTCACCCGCCCCGACGAGTTCGACGTCATCGCCACGACCAACCTCAACGGCGACTACCTCTCCGACGCCCTCGCCGCCCAGGTCGGCGGGATCGGCATCGCGCCCGGCGGCAACATCAACTACGTGAGCGGGCACGGGATCTTCGAGGCCACCCACGGCACCGCCCCCAAGTACGCGGGGCAGGACAAGGTCAACCCCGGGTCGCTGCTGCTGTCCGGGGTGATGATGTTCGAGCACCTGGAATGGCTCGACGCGGCCCGGGACATCGTCTCGGCCCTGGAGCGCACCATCGCCGAGAAGATCGTCACCTACGACTTCGCCCGGCTCATGGAAGGGGCGACCGAGGTGAAGTGCTCGGAGTTCGCCCAGGCGATCGTCGAGCGCCTGTAGACATCGCGGAGTGAGCCTGACCGTGTCGAAGCGCGCCGTGACCGCCGCGGGTGCGGCTCTGGCCCTGGCCCTGGCGGCCACGGGCTGCTCGGGAAGCTCGCACCGCCGCCCGGCATCCGCCGCCCTGACGCCGACCAGCTCGACGACCTCCACGTCGCTCAGCCCCACCTCGACCGCGGGTCCCACGACGACGGCCGTGCCCGCGTCGCTCGCCGCCACCGGCGCTCCCGTCCCGCCGCCTCCCGATCGGGGCGCCACCCCCGCGGTGGCGCCGGGCGGAAGCGTGGCCCTGGGTGTGCGGCCGACCCGCATCGTCCTGGCCTGGCCCGAGGCCTTCGTCCTCGGGGAGGCCACCGCCGGCCACTTCGACGTGGCCCGGGTCGACCTCCCCACCCTGGCCGTTGGGGCCCGGGTCACCCTCGCGGGCACGCCGGTGGGCGCCGGCGTCTCCACCGGCGGCCTCTACGTCGTGGCCGGGGGGGCGGGGGGAGCCACGTCCACCCTGTCCCGCCTCGACCCGACCAGCCTGGCCGTGCAGACCCAGGTCGCCCTGGCCGGCCGGGGCAGCCAGGTGGTGGCCAGGACCGACGGCGTCTACGTGGCGCCGGGGACGACGCTCGAGCGCCGCGACCCGGTGACCCTGGCCGCCCGCGCCTCGCTGCCCATGCCTGCCCACGACGACGCCCCCGACCTGGCCGCCGACCCCAGGGCCACCACCTTGTGGGTCGTCCTGCCGGCGACGGACCCCCCCCTGACGCTGGTCGAGGTGGACCTGGGGGCCTTCCGGGTCCTTCGCTCGCGGCGGGACCTGGGCGGCGTGCGGGGCGGGTCGGTGTCGGCCGTCCTCGACGGGGTGTGGGTGGGCTTCCCGACCGGTACCCAGAGCACGGCCGTGAAGATCAGGGCGACCGACGGGACCACGGTGGCCACCTTCCAGGGCGCCATGCCCAACTCCGCCGCGTACACCGTCTCCGGCTCCCGCCTGTGGTTCTCGGGGGGCCGGGCCGCCGGGCTCGGGTGCGCCGACGTGACCACCGGGGCCGTGGCCGGGACGAGCCAGGTGGCCCCCGAGGCCTCGCCCTTCGTCGCCGACACCCACGTGGCCGTGCTCGGTGACCCGGCCGGGGCGGTGCGCCTCCTCGTCCCCACCGACGCCTGTCGATGAGGCTGGGTGCCGCGTCGCGGCGGTAGCGTGACGCCCATGGCCACCACATCGACGCGGCCCGTCCACGTGACCGTGACCGGGGCTGCGGGCCAGATCGGCTACGCCCTGCTGTTCCGCATCGCCTCGGGCCAGCTGCTGGGGCCCGATCAGCCCATGGTGCTGCGCCTGCTCGAGATCGAGCCGGCCATGAAGGCGCTGGAGGGCGTGGTCATGGAGCTCGACGACTGCGCCTTTCCTCTCCTCGACGACATCGAGCCCACCTCCGATCTGAAGACGGCATTCGACGGAACGTCATGGGCCCTGCTGGTGGGGTCCGTCCCCCGCAGGGCGGGCATGGAGCGGCGGGACCTGCTCACGATCAACGGGGGCATCTTCAAGCCCCAGGGTCAGGCCATCGCCGCCAACGCGGCCGCCGACGTGCGGGTGCTGGTGGTGGGCAACCCCTGCAACACCAACTGCCTGATCGCCCGCAACAACGCCCCCGACCTGCCCGACACGCGCTGGTTCGCCATGACCCGCCTGGACCAGAACCGGGCCACGTCCCAGCTGGCCATGAAGGCGGGCGTCCCCGTCACCGACGTGACCAACGTGGCCATTTGGGGCAACCACTCCACCACCCAGTTCCCCGACTTCGCCCACGCGCGCATCCAGGGCCGGCCCGCCCCCAAGGTGATCAAGGACACCGAGTGGCTGAGGGGACCGTTCCTCGAGACGGTGCAGAGGCGGGGCGCGGCCGTCATCGAGGCCCGGGGCGCCTCGTCGGCGGCCTCGGCCGCCAGCGCCGTCATCGACTCCGTGGTCAGCGTGCGCACGCCCACCGGACCCAAGGGCTGGACGTCGCTGGCCGTGGTCAGCCGCGGTCAGTACGGGGTCCCGGAGGGGCTGGTGTTCGGTTACCCGGTGCGCTCGAAGAAGAAGTCCTGGGACGTGGTCGAGGGCATCGAGCACGACGACTTCGCCAAGGAGAAGCTGCGCGTCACGACCGAGGAGCTGCTGGCCGAGCGCAAGGAGGTGGCCGACCTGCTGGGCTGAGGCCCGCCCAGCGGGGCCGGCCCGCCTTTCAGGATCAGGCCTGGGCGGCGACGGCTACCTCGACCCCGAGGCGGCGGAGATAGGCGAGCTTGCGTTCGATGGCCTGGCGCCAGGCCGTCAGGTCGGCGTTGAAGCGGTCCCGGTCGCCATCCTCGAACGCGTGCTCCAGCTCATCAAAGGCTGCGTCTTCCGCGTCGAGAAGCTCCCGGTACCGCTGGAGGACGTGCTCGTCGATCACCTCTGCCAGCGTCACATGGCCCCCTTCCCATGGTCGCGACCCGCGTTCGCGCTCGTACCAGGAAATCTACCGTGTCGGAGTGGACGCCTCCATGCCCGAGCAGGCCGAGGTCCTGCGCCGGTTCCTCGAGCACGGGCGCCTGCGGTCGATGCCGGCCCGCCGGGCCAAGCGCAGGATGGTGCTCGACTACCTGGCCGGGCACTTCGAGCCCGGGCGGACCTACACGGAGGCGGAGGTGAACGGCATCCTGGCCCGCTTCCATCCCGACGTGGCCTCCCTGCGCCGCTACCTGGTCGACGAGGAGTTCCTCGAGCGCCGGGAGGGCTCGTACTGGCGGGCGGGAGGCACCTTCCACGTGGACTGAAGGCCCCCGGGGGCGGGCCGAGGCGGGGCTCAGGCCGCAGCCCAGTCCACGGCCCCCCGGGCCAGGGCCTCGACCAGGGCGGTTGTGGGCGGGGCCAGCCCCGGCCCTTCCCACGAGGCCCACACCGGTCCCAGGCCCCGCACCCGGGGGGGCAGCTCGAGCTGGACTCCCCCCCGGCGGGCCCGGTTGACGGGGTTGTCCGGGTGCATGCCCCGCAGGCGTCCAGGGATGTCGGCCATATCCGTGACCACCTGGTAGTCGGGCAGGGCCAGGCTCAGGCGGCGGCCCAGGTCCCGGGCCAGGGCCCGGTTGCCTCCCCCGAGGAGCAGGTCCGTCCAGCGCCCGTGGCGGCCGTAGCCGTGCAGGGCCACGACCACCTCCACGTGGTCGAGGAAGGCGGCCAGGGCGGGCGAGGCCGCGGGGTCGAACTCGTGGGAGGGCAGGTGCCAGCGCAGGCGGGGAGGCTGGACGACCGCGTACAGGGAGGCGCCCGCGGCCCGGGCCGCGGCCCGGGCGATGGTGTCCGTCACCCGCTCGAGCGAGCCGCCGTGGATGGCGAGGAAGCCGACCGAGGAGCCGAGGACCAGCTCCTCGGTGACGTCCTGCTCGTCCAGGAGCTGGGCCAGCCGGCTCACTGCCGGCGCCGGAGGGGGTGGTCCTCCGGCACCTCCACCACCACGATCGGGACGCCGTCCGGGTCGGCCAGCCACATCTCCCGCAGCCCCCAGGGTTCGTCGGTCGGCGGTCGCGTCACCTCGACCCCTTTGCCCACCAGGTCCCTGTAGGTGGCGTCGACGTCCCGGACCTGGAGCCACAGCCGCAGCTTGTCACCGCCCGGCGCGTCCGAGCGTCCGGCCACCTCCAGGAAGCCCCCACCCAGGAAGTACACGACGCCCCGCGACCGACCCTGGCCGTACTCCCGGTAGACGGCGAGCGAGAGCAGCTCGCCGTAGAAGTGGCGCGAGCGTTCTGGGTCGGTGGGCCGCAGCAGCACGCGGCTCGACAGCACGTCCATGCCTACGACCGCGGGCCCGGCCTCAGAACAGGCAACGGTCGAGGCCGTTCACCCGGCTGAAGAGCTGGATGCGGAGGTCCACCACGTTGGCTCGCGAACCCAGAGACGAGGCCCGGCCGTCGCCGGCGCGCAGCGACGCGGCGAGGTCGTTGGCCACGACGGTGTACTGATCCCATCCCGACAGCCATTGCTCGACCGCGGGACGGTCCCGGTCCTGGACCGGGATGAGGCGCAGCTGGGAGGCCAGCACGCCGAGCGCCGAGCCCAGCCGGTCGATGCGGGCCGCCCGCTCGGCCGGGCCCAGCCGCACCGGCCGGCGCTCCCGGCGGAGGGGATCGAGGGCGGCCGAGCAGGCGCCGTCGGCCGAGCGCACGAAGGCGGCGTCGGAGATCCGGGCCACCCGGGCCGCGCGGCCCACGGTCAGAAGGGTGCCGAGCAGGGCGGCCGCGGCCAGGGCCGCGGCCGAGGCCAGGGCCAGCCTGCGAGCCCGGCGCAGGGCCGCCAACCCGCCGCCCCGGACCCCGGGTCCCGGGGCCATGGGCGCCGACCCCGCCGCCGCCGCCGATCCCGGCGCAGCCGCCGATCCCGCTGCTGCCGTCGACCCCGGGGGAGCCGACCCCGGGGGTCCGGGCTGCCCCGGCCCCCGAGCCGGGGCCGGCAGCGCCGTCCCCGCCCACCCCGGCACCGGTCGCCAGCGGCTCGTCCAGCGCCGGCCGTCCCAGTAGCGCAGGGCCGAGGCGTGGCGGCGGTCGGCGTACCAGGCGGGGGGCTGGACCGATGGACGGCGCACCGTCAGCCCCCGCCCTCGGTCCCCGGGTCCGCGAACGGCGCGTAGTAGGAGGGCTCGTCGGGATCGGGGCCGGCGTTGGTGCCCTCGACGGGCTCGAGCATGTCGAACACGGGTCCCGCGGTGGCCTTGGGCACGGTCCAGTCCAGCTCCGCCCCGGCGGCCTGGGCGAAGGGGCGCAGGAAGGTGAAGTACACGTAGGCGCCGCAGGTGATCTTCTCCCTGCGGGACATGGCGGCCACGTCGCGGTAGAGCTGGGCCTGGGCCGTGCGCACCTCGGCCACCACGGCGTCGAGCTCGTCGAGGGGCACGGGGCGCAGCGAGCCGTCGGGCGTGTCCGTGGTGAACAGGGAGAAGCCCACCAAGTGGTCGAGGTAGTTCTCGGGTGTGGTGACGCTGGTTCCCCAGTCGTTCACCTTCAAGCTCACGTCCTGCAGGACGAGGCCCGCGGTCAGGTTCCGGTAGGGGACGTCCTTGGCCACGTGCGACCACCACAGGTCGCTCGGGCCCAGCCGGTAGAAGTCGCGCACCAGCAGGACGCGGCCGCCGGGCAGCTGGTAGGGGCCCGTGTCACCGGTGCCCACCCTGGTGTCGAAGTAGAGCAGGAACAGGTAGGTCATGAGCGACGCGCTGAAGCGCTTCACCACCAGGGGGTCGACCCCGCCGTCGCCCACCGGCTCGACCCCGTCCACCAGGGTGGCGATGGTCGCCCGGTCGTAGGGCCGCACGGTGAAGCCCGCGTCCCAGGCCTGGCGGTGGCCGTCGCCCCGAAAGGCCAGCGCGGCCCGCTCCCAGAAGTCGAGCACCCGCCAGGTGCGCTCGGGCGGGTCCTCCACCAGCTGGAAGGTGGTGAGGAACTTGCGGCCGATGAGGTAGAAGTTCGGCACCGACCACAGGTAGACGGGATTGACCTGGGACCCCGGCCGCCGGCCCGACAGCCCGATCTCCTCGGCCGGGAGGCGGGCCTCGATGGCCTCGATCATCTCGGGGTAGCGGAACCACGCCTCGCAGCAGGCCACCAGGATGTACGCCGTCACCGGGATCAGCCCCGACTCCAGCGACGTGCGCTCGGCGGTCATGGCCCGGGAGATCTGGGCGTGGTAGTGGACGAGGCGGTTGGCCTCCTCCCGGATGCCTTCGGCGCCGAGGTCGGTGCGGGCGGCCACGCCAAGACTTCAGCGCCGCGGCCGGCGCAGCGCAAGCCGTACCATCGCCGGGGTGCGGGAGCTGGGGAGGGGGACCAAGGTCTTCGACCACGCCCCGGTGGGGGGCGCCTGGCGGGTGCTCGAGGGTCCCGAGGACGTCCTCGGCCTCATGGACGCCGGTGGCGGTACGGGGGTGGTGGCCGTGGTCAGGGACGCAGGCGCCACGTTTCTCGCCCCCCTCTATCACGAGCTGACCGCGGTGGTGTGCACGAGCGGCACGCCGCGGAGCCACATAGGCATCGTCAGCCGGGAGTTCCAGCTCCCGTGCGTCGTCGCCGCCGTCTTCCCCGGCGGGGAGCCGGGCCCGGGCACGGAGGTGGAGGTGGACTGCTCGGGCCCCGACGGGGTCATCCGTGCCCCAGCCGGCTGAGGAGGGCCGGCAGCGGTCCGGCCCCGGGCCGTGGTGGATCGAGTGGTGGGAGCTGGTCTTCTGGGCCCAGGACTCCTCGCTGGCCGGATCCGTGCGCCTCACCCTGGTCCCCGGTGCCCAGCGGGCCTGGTACTGGGCCGACCTGGTGGGCGCGGGGCGGCCCCTGGTGGCGGCACGCGACGACGAGGTGGATCTGCCCAGGGGCCGGGCGCTGGAGGTCAGGGCCGAGGGACTGTGGTCGGTCCTGACCTGCGAGACGCCGCTCGAGCACTGGTCGGTCGGGCTGGAGGCGTTCGCGGTGGCACTGGACGACCCCGACGAGGCGCTGGGGCAGGCCCGGGGCGACCGCCTGCCCATGGGGCTCGACCTGGAGTGGGAGGCGGACGCCCCGGCCCGGGACACGGATCCCCTGGGCCTCCGGGCCGGCGGGAGGCGCTACGAGCAGCCCGCCCTGGTGCACGGCGAGGTCCTGATCGGGAGCGAGCGGGTGGCGCTGGAGTGCCCGGGATGGCGGGTGCGGGGCTGGGGGCAGGCGGACTGGAGCTCGTCCTGGAGCTGGGCGGCGTCCCGCCTCCATCGGGCCCCGGGCCCGTCGCGGGGCGAGGGGGCCGTGGTCGAGGCGGTGGGGCGGGCGCCCGTCGAGGTCCGGGACCCCGGCTCGGAGACAGGGGGCCGGGACGCGGCCGTGCTCGGGCGCCTGGAGAGGTCGCTGTGCCGGGTGGGCCGGGGCGACGGGGACGAGGAACCGGGGTGGAGCGAGTCCTACCGGCCCGCGGGGCCGATCAGGCTCGACCGTTCCCGGTGAGGACGGCCGATCGGGCCAGGTCGCGGTTGAGGAAGGCGATGGTGTCCATGCCGATCTCCTTGGGGCACACCGCCGCGCACTCCCCGATGTTGGTGCAGTGCCCGAAGCCCAGCCCGTCCATGGTCTCGACCATGGCCTTGACCCGGCCCTTTCGCTCGGGCTGACCCTGGGGCAGGACACCGAGGTGGACGACCTTGGCCGCGGTGAAGAGCATGGCCGAGGCGTTGGGGCAGGCCGCCACGCACGCCCCGCAGCCGATGCAGGCGGCCGCGTCCATGGCCGAGTCCGCGTCCTGCTTGGGGACGGCGATGTTGTTGGCCTCGGGGGCGCTCCCCGTCGACGCGCTGATGAACCCGCCGGCCGCGATTATCCGATCGAAGGCGCTGCGGTCGACGATCAGGTCGCGCACCACCGGGAAGGCGCCCGCCCTCCACGGCTCGATGGTGAGGGAATCCCCGTCGCGGAAGTGGCGCATGTGGAGCTGGCACACCGTCGTGGCCCGCTCGGGGCCGTGGGCGATGCCGTTGATCATGAACCCGCACATCCCGCAGATGCCCTCGCGGCAGTCGTGGTCGAAGGCGATGGGCTCGTCGCCGCCGAGGATGAGACCTTCGTTGACGACGTCGAGCATCTCGAGGAACGACATGTCCGGGCTTATCCCGCCGGCCTGGTAGCGCACGATGCGGCCTTGGTCGCCGGCATGGCGCTGCCGCCAGACGTCGAGGGTGAGGTTCACTTGTAGCTCCGCTGGGAGGGGTGGACGTACTCGAAGGCCAGCGGCTCCTTGTGCAGCACGGGCTCGGACAACACCCCGGTGAACTCCCAGCCCGCCACGTAGGAGAAGTGCTCGTCGTCGCGCCGGGCCTCCCCTTCGGGCGTCTGGCTCTCCTCCCGGAAGTGCCCGCCGCTGGACTCGCCGCGGTGCAGGGCGTCGATGCAGGTGAGCTCGGCCAGCTCCAGGAAGTCGGCCACCCGGCCCGCCTTCTCCAGCGCCGGGTTGAGCTCCTCGTTGGTCCCGCTCACCTTGAGGTTGCGCCAGAACTCGTCGCGAAGCTCGGGGATGCGGTCCAGGGCCTTGCGCAGGCCGGCCTCGTTGCGGGCCATGCCGCAGTGGTCCCACATGATCTGGCCCAGCTCCCGGTGGAAGGAGTCGGCGGTGCGGTCGCCGTCGATGGCCAGCAACCGCTCGACCCGGGCGCCCACCTCGGCCATGGCCTCTGTGACCCCGGCCAGGTTGCCGTCGGTGGGCTGGGGACCGACCTGGGCCAGATAGTCGGCCAGGGTGTAGGGGAGGATGAAGTAGCCGTCGGCCAGGCCCTGCATGAGGGCGCTGGCGCCCAGGCGGTTGGCCCCGTGGTCGGAGAAGTTGGCCTCGCCCGTCACGAAGAGGCCGGGGACGGTGCTCATCAGGTCGTAGTCGACCCAGAGCCCGCCCATGGTGTAGTGCACCGCGGGGTAGATGCGCATGGGGGCCTCGTAGGGGTTCTCGGCCGTGATGCGCTCGTACATGTCGAAGAGGTTCCCGTAGCGCTCCTTGATGGCGCCGGCGCCCAGACGGGCGATGGCCTCGGCGAAGTCGAGGTAGACGCCCCGGCCCCCGGGACCCACGCCCCGGCCCTGGTCGCACGCCTCCTTGGCCGCCCGGGAGGCGACGTCCCGGGGCACCAGGTTCCCGAAGCTGGGGTACTTGCGCTCCAGGAAGTAGTCCCTCTCGGCTTCGGGTATCTGCTCGGGCGGCCTGGAGTCGCCCATCTTCTTGGGGACCCAGACCCGTCCGTCGTTGCGCAGCGACTCGCTCATCAGGGTGAGCTTGGACTGGTGGTCGCCCGTGACGGGGATGCACGTGGGGTGGATCTGGGTGAAGCAGGGGTTGGCGAAGAAGGCCCCCTTGCGGTGGGCCCGCCAGATGGCGGTGGTGTTGCAGCCCTTGGCGTTGGTCGACAGGTAGAAGACGTTGCCGTAGCCGCCGGTGGCCAGCACCACGGCGTCGCCCATGTGGGCTTCGATCTCCCCGGTGACCATGTCGCGGGTCACGATGCCCCGGGCCCGCCCGTCGGCCACGATCAGCTCCAGCATCTCGTGGCGGGGGTACATGGCCACGGTGCCCAGCCCGATCTGGCGCTCCATGGCCTGGTAGGCGCCCAGCAGCAGCTGCTGGCCCGTCTGACCCCGGGCGTAGAAGGTGCGGGAGACCTGGGCCCCCCCGAAGGACCGGGTGTCGAGCAGCCCTCCGTACTCGCGGGCGAAGGGGACGCCCTGGGCCACGCACTGGTCGATGATCTCGACGCTGATCTGGGCCAGGCGGTAGACGTTGGCCTCGCGGGCCCGGAAGTCGCCCCCCTTCACCGTGTCGTAGAAGAGCCGATAGATGCTGTCGCCGTCGTTGCGGTAGTTCTTGGCCGCGTTGATGCCGCCCTGGGCGGCGATGCTGTGGGCCCGGCGGGGGCTGTCCTGGTAGCAGAAGCAGTCGACGTGGTAGCCGAGCTCGCCCAGAGACGCGGCCGCCGAGGCTCCCGCCAGCCCGCTCCCCACCATGATCACGCGGTAGCGGCGCCGGTTGGCCGGGTTCACCAGCTTGAGCTCGAAGCGGTGGCGATCCCAACGCTCCTCGATGGGCCCGGTGGGAGTCTTGCCGTCGAGGTCGGAGCCGGTCTTGGTCTCCAGCAGGGTGCTCATGGGGCGCTGCTCACTTCACGAGATGGACGAGCACGGCGACCGGGACGGTGCTGAACCCCAGTCCCACGATCAGGGCCAGGGTCAGGGCGCCCCGGTGTATCGCCCTGTCCCACCGGGGCCGGTTGACGCCGAGGGTCTGGAAGACGCTCCA
Organism: Actinomycetota bacterium; assembly: GCA_005884125.1. Classification (GTDB taxonomy): domain Bacteria; phylum Actinomycetota; class Acidimicrobiia; order Acidimicrobiales; family AC-35; genus AC-35. The sequence goes on from VAXP01000131.1 coordinate 31,054, forward strand.
CGTGCCGTGGTAGAGGTGCAGCCCCAGCGCGGCCATGGCTGCGAGGTACACGGCGGTGACGGGCCAGCGCCGGAAGCCGGTGACCGCGTTGTGGTACACGTCGCCCCGCACGAAGTGGGGGTGCACCCCCCACGACAGGTCCATGAGGTGGAACACGATGAAGCCGAGCAGGGCCAACCCTCCCCACCTCATCGTCCGCGACGCGTAGGACGCCTGGACCACGCCCGGGTGCACGTAGCGCACGGGCCGGGCGGCCCGGCTCCGGAGGGCGAGCTGGGCGGTCAGCCCGATGTGGATCGTCACCGCGGTAAGCAGCACGATCCTGGCGATCCACAACAGCATGGAGCGGGGCAGCAGGGGTTCGCCGATGGTCCGCAGATACTCCCCGTAGTGGTTGAGCTGGCGTGGGCCCTGGAAGGCGTGCAGGTTCCCGAGCATGTGGACCAGTACGTAGAGCACCCCCACCACGCCGGTGATGGCCACGAGCTGCTTCCTGGCCACCGAGGTCCCCGGCAGTAGGACGGGTGCGGCCGGGCCCGACGCCGGCGGGCTGCGCGTCGCTGCGGTCACGGCTCGATCCTCGCGCACCGCCGCCGCCGATCCCTACTCGGAGCGGCTACTCGGCTACTCGGAGGCGACGGCCGAGGAGTAACGGTTGCTGGCGCGCACCTCGCCCGCCTCCAGCTCCAGCTCCAGCGTGAGAGGACCGGGGCAGGCGGGCGCCTCGGCTCTGACGGCGCCGACGCGCACGCACTCGTCGGCCGGGATCGGGCCCGACCACTTCCAGTGCCGCTCCAGCCCGGGCCCGGAGAGCCGGGCCGTGACGGTGGCGCCCGACAGCGGGTGGCGCAGGTCGCTCACCACGTGGACCTGCGCGACCACGGGCTGGCCCGGCGTGTAGGCCGGCGCCAGGCGGTCGGCGACGACGATCACGGGGGCGCAGGCTGCGGCCAGGGCGTGATAGCCGGCCTTGGGCACCCGCAGGTGGTCGAGGACGGACCAGCTAACGGCCGGATGGCCATCGCCCAGGCAGAACTGGCAGAAGCCGCCCGTGGGCCGGTACTTGAGCCGGCGCAGGGTCTCTACGTGGTGGCGGATGAGGTCGGCCTGGTAGGCCTGGGTGGCGACCTTCCAGGCCCGATAGCTGTCGTGCCCGGCGGGGGCCACATGGCGATCGAAGCGGTCTCGCTGCAGGCCGTGGGTCCGGCCCAGGCGGGCCCAGTCGAGATGGGGCCATCGCTCGGGCTCCATGAAGTCGTCGCTCTCGGGCACGGCTTGGGCGCCGAACTCGGTGGGGAAGCGGGCCAGGCGGGGGAAGGCGGCCAGGGCCGGGCCCAGGTCCGCCGTCCTGCCCAGGTACCAGCCGAAGTAGAGGTGGCTGTCCGTGCCCCCCGAGCCGGGGTGGGGGAGCACCCCGGAGTGGGCGATGACGGGGCGGGTGGGGTCGGCCCGCTCCAGGGCCCGCTTCACCGAGGCGTCGAGGATGGTGCGGTTGTAGGTGGGCAGCTCCTGGGCGGCGACGAAGCGGGCGATGAGGCGGGCCCCGCCCTGGAGACCAGCACCCGGCTCCAGGGCCAGGGCGAAGGGCTCGTTGTGCCCGCACCACACGGCGATGGACGGGTGGTGGCCGAGGAGGTCCACCGCCTCCCGGGCCTGGCGGGCAGCCTCCCGGCGCACGACCCGGGCGTAGCCCCACTGCAATGGCAGATCCTGCCAGAGGAGGAGCCCGGCCCGGTCGGCGGCGGCGTAGAGCTCGGGCCGGCTCACATGGCCGTGGACCCGGAGGAGGTCGAGGCCGGCGGAGCGGGCCAGGGAGACGTCGCGCCCGATCTCCTCGGCCGTCGCCTCGCCCAGCTGCATCCGGGTGGGACCCTGATTCGAGCCCTTGAGGAAGAGGCGCTCGCCGTTCACGGTGAGGGTCCAGCGCCGGAAGCGCAGCTGGCGCAGGCCCACCTCGACGCTGCGCCGGTCGCTGGCCGCTTCGTGGGCCGATTCGTCCGAGGAGCGGGCCCCGCCGTCGAGCCCGGCCTCCACCGTCACCAGGTAGAGGGGCTGGTCGCCCAGGGCGTGGGGCCACCAGAGCCGAGGGTGTTCGAGCACCACCCGCCAGCCCACCCTGTTCTCGCCCGCGGCCACCGGGTGCTCGAGGAGGTGCTCGGTCTGCGGGTCCTGCTGGCTGTCGGGGCCGGTCAGGGGGCCCACGGTGGTGCGCAAGCCGACCTGGCCCGGCCCGGCCGCGTCGAGCACGGCCCGCACGTCGAGCACGGCCCGCTCGGGGCTGGCCTCGCTGCACAGCACGCGCAGACGGGCGATGCGGACCGGGCCGGTCTCGCTCAGCCGCACCGGACGCCACAGGCCGCCCGGGTTCCAATCGGGGTCGAGGGAGTCCCAGTGCTGGAACACGCCGGTCAGCGCCCGCTTGGCCGTCAGGTCGCGCGGCCTGGGGCAGGCCACCTCGACCGCCACCAGGTGCTCGGTGCGCTCGTCCAGGGGACGGGTGACCTCGAAGGTGTGGGGGAAGAAGTATCCCTCCGTGTCGCCCAGGTAGGAGCCGTCCACCCAGACGCCGGACTGATAGAAGACCCCCTCCAGGGTGAGCCAGGACCGCCGGCCCGCGGGGGGACGAGGGGCCTCGAAGCGGCGCCGGTAGAGCACGGGTTCGTCCTGCCGGGAGAACTCGGGTGAGGAGCGCCAGTGCCCGGGGACGGGCAGGGTGGACCAGCTCCTGTCGTCCAGGTCGGGATCTGGCAGGGAGCGCCGCAGAGCCTCGTCGGCGGGCGCCGCCGCCCACACGCCCGACAGTTCCATGGTCGCCGTACGCTACCGGCGCGGGGGCGGAGGCCGTGGGCTGCGTACAGAGGAGGCCGGGGCGCGACGTAGGCTCTCGGCCATGAGCTCTCGACCGGCGACCCTGGGGCAGCTACGAGACTCGGGCTGGAAGTCCGTGCCCGTGAAGGAGGAGGTCCGGCGCAACGCCGTGGCCAAGGTCCGCGACGGTGAGCCCTTGGTGGAGGGGCTGCTGGGCTACGACGGCACCGTGCTGCCCCAGCTGGAGAACGCCCTGCTGGCCGGGCACGACATCATCTTCCTGGGCGAGCGGGGACAGGCCAAGACCCGCATGATCCGCTCGCTGGTGAGCCTGCTCGACGAGTGGCTCCCCATCGTCGCCGGCTCGGAGATCAACGACGACCCCTACCACCCCGTCTCCCGCCACGCCCGCGACGTGGAGGCCGAGCAGGGTGAGGACACCCCCATCCAGTGGATCCACCGCGAGCACCGCTTCGGGGAGAAGCTGGCGACTCCCGACACCTCCATCGCCGACCTCATCGGCGAGGTGGACCCCATCCGGGTGGCGGAGGGGCGCTACCTGTCCGACGAGCTCACCCTCCACTACGGCCTGGTCCCCCGCACCAATCGGGGGATCTTCGCCATCAACGAGCTGCCCGACCTGGCCGAGCGCATCCAGGTGGGGCTGCTCAACGTCCTCGAGGAACGTGACGTGCAGATCCGCGGCTACAAGGTGCGACTTCCTCTGGACGTCATGCTCGTGGCCTCGGCGAACCCCGAGGACTACACCAACCGGGGTCGCATCATCACCCCCTTGAAGGACCGCTTCGGCGCCCAGATCAGGACCCACTACCCGCTCGACGTGGAGACCGAGCTCGGCGTCGTGCACCAGGAGGCCAAGCCCCTGGAGGCGGCCGGGCTGCGGGTCCAGGTCCCCGAGTTCATGGCCGAGATCGTCGGTCAGCTCTCCCACCTGGCTCGGGCCAGCGCCCACATCAATCAGCGTTCGGGTGTGTCCGTGCGGCTGTCCATCTCCAACTACGAGACGCTCATCGCCAACGCCGCCCGCCGGTCCCTGCGAGGCGGAGAGCCCGACGTCGTTCCCCGGATCAGCGACCTGGAGGCGCTGGCCTCCTCGACCGCGGGGAAGGTCGAGATCGAGACGCTGGAGGAGGGCCGCGACGAGCAGGTGATCGAGCGGCTGATCAAGTCCGCCGTTCTCACCGTCTTCAAGTCCCGCTGCTCGACCGACCAGGTCAAGGAGGCCGTGCTCGCCTTCGAGGACACCGTAGTGGTGCACGCAGGCGACGACGTGCCCTCCTCGGCCTACGTGGAGACGCTCTCCCGCCTCCCGGGGCTGCGCAGCTCCGTGCTGCGCCTGGCCCAGGGGGAGAGCCCGGGCGCGGTGGCCAGCGCCACCGAGTTCGTGCTGGAGGGCCTCCATCTCTCCAAGCGGCTCAACAAGGAGGCCTCGGGAGGACGGGCGACCTACCGGGGCAGGTGACGGCCTGAGGGCCTACTCCCGGGGGAGGGTTGTGCTCCTTCGCGGGGATGATTTCCGTCACAAGCTGTTCCCCGGAAGGGTCGGCCGGTTTACGGTGCGGCTATGAGCGAGCCGGAGACGATGCCCCTATGAGCATCTGGGAACCGTCGGGAACGGGGCTGGGTGGTCCCGTCGGAGGAGGGGCCGGGCGTCCCCGCCTGGCCCGCAGCCGCAGCGAGCGGGTCTGGAAGGGCGTGTGCGGAGGTCTGGCCGAGACCCTGGGGGTGCAGCCCGTCATCGTCCGCCTCATCGTGGTGGCCCTGGCCGTGCTCCACCCCCTGGCCGTCCTCGTCGGCTACGTCATCGTGGCCCACGTGATGCCCGTCCGGGGCAGCGACGAGGTGGTGGCCGGGCGCCGGTTCAGCGGCAGCGTCTCCCCCGCCCTCTTGGGGTGGGCGGCCATCGCCATCGGGGGGCTGATCCTCCTGCACCGCC
>VAXP01000131.1:35900-36336 GCA_005884125.1 Actinomycetota bacterium
GGCGGCCGAGCGCTGCCGGCGGCGTAGGCTGGCGGCGCCATGGCCGTGCGATACCGCTATTCGCGCTGGGACGGGACCCAGGTCGGCTTCGAGCTGGACGCGGACGACGTCCTGGCCGAGATCACCGACGACCTCCTGTACCACGGCGACCTCAACGCCGCCCTGCGGCGCATGCTGCAGTCGGGTTTCCTCGACCGTAACCAGGAGCGGGTGGCGGGGCTGCGGGAGGTCCTCGAGAAGCTGAGGAGGCGGCGGCGCGACGAGCTCGAGCGCTACGACCTGGGCGGCGTCTACGACGACATCGCCCAGGAGCTGCGCGACGTGGTCGACGCCGAGCGCAAGGGCATCGAGGACCTGGTCCAGGAAGCCCGGGATTCGGGCGACGAGCGCCGCCAGCAGATCACCGAGGAGGTGGCCGGCGAGCGGCGCATGCAGC
>VAXP01000132.1:0-20501 GCA_005884125.1 Actinomycetota bacterium
AGAGGCGGGCGACAGCATGACCCAGCGGGTGGAGCGCTGGCTGCTGCGGCGCATGTCGGGCTCGATGCAGATCCAGTCCCTGTGGAGCTTCAACGCCAAGTACGACCCGACCTGGCAGCCCCGCTACGTCGTCTACGACGCACCCGAGCACGTGCTGGCGGTGGCGGTGGCCATCGCCCGGGCCGAGTCGTTCTGGGAGCTCCCCCTGATCGGCCGCTTCTTCGTGCCCGACGAGCGCAAGTCCCCCGTCGCCGTCGGCTAGCGCCCAGGTCGGCTCCGGAGGGGCTGAGTCGGATCGAGTGGAGAATCAGTCGCGCCAGGCGCGACCAATCCTCCACTCGACGGGTTGGGCCTCCCCGACACAGCCCGCCGGAGCCCGCCACAGCCCTCCGGTCCCGCCACGGGCCGCGCCGCCGGACCGCGCCGCCGATCGCGCCACGAGTCCCGCCACCGGTCGTAGTCAGAGGAGTCAGAAGAGGAGGGTCGCCTTGCGGGCGAAGGTGATCATGGGGGCGGGGACGAGGCCGAACACCACCGTCACGGCCAGGGCCACGACCAGGGTCACGGCCACCGTGGCCGGCAGGGGGATCCGGGGCAGGGCCGCCCTGGGGGCCTCGTCCTCACCGGTGGCGGGCGAGTACATGAGCACGATCACCCTCAGGTAGAAGAAGGCGGCGATCACTGCGGACAGCATGCCGATGACAGCCAGGGCGTAGGAGCGGCTCGCGACCGCAGCCGAGATCACGTAGAACTTGGCCAGGAAGCCGGTCGTGAACGGCACCCCCGTCTGGGCCATGAGGAACACGGCGAAGGCCAGGGCGAGGCCGGGGCGGCGCCCGGCCAGGCCCCGGTAGTCGTCGAGGCTGTGGTGGGTGTCGCCCCGCCTGCCCACCAGGGTGACGATGCCGAAGCTGCCCAGGACCATGAAGGTGTAGGCCAGCAGGTAGAACAGCGCGCCGGCGATGCCCTTGACCGTGCCCGCCTGCAGGCCTATGAGCACGAAGCCGGCGTGGCTGATGGACGAGTAGGCCAGCATGCGCTTGATGTCGGTCTGCACCACGGCCAGGACCGACCCGACCAGAAGGGTCAGCACGGCCAGGACCCACACCAGGGGCTGCCAGTCGAGGCGCAGGATGGCGAAGGTGGAGAAGAAGACGCGGAGCAGGCCCGCGAAGCCACCCGCCTTGGCCGCCGCGGCCATGAAGCCGGTGACCGGGCTGGGGGCGCCCTGGTACACGTCGGGTGTCCAGGCGTGGAAGGGGACGGCCGCCACCTTGAAGCCCAGGCCGGCCATGAGCAGGGCCAGGCCGGCCAGGAGCACGCCGTTGGACGTGATGACCTGCTGGGCCAGGTAGGTGGCGATCTGGGGGAGAGACGTCGAGCCCGTGCCCCCGTAGACCAGGGCGATGCCGTAGAGCAGCAGGGCGGACGAGAACGCGCCCAGCACGAAGTACTTCATGGCCGCCTCTCGCGACTGGCGGCGGCGGCTGTCGAACCCGGCCAGGACGTAGAGGGGTATGGAGAGGATCTCCAGGGCAAGGAACAGCACCAGGAGATCGTTGGCCGCGGCCATGAGCATGGCCCCGGACACGCAGAACAGGGCCAGCACGTGGTACTCGGGGCCCTGGATCCCCTCCCGCCTCAACCAGGCGTCCCCCAGCAGGGCGCTCAGGACCAGGGCCGAGGTGAGCAGGACCATGAAGAACACGCTGAAGCCGTCCACGGCGAGGGCGCCCGACATGGCCGTGTAGGGATGGTGGGCCGCGGCCGCGGCCTGGCCCCCGTGGGCCGGCACCACGTCGGCCCAGAGCTTCCACGCCGCGCCCATGGACGCCAGGGCGGCGGCCACGGTGACGGCGGTGAACAGGCCCGGGCCCGGGCGGCGGCGGGTGAGCGAGGACCCCAACAGCAGGGCCAGGGCCGCCCCCATCAGGATGAGCTCGGGGAGGATGGCCGAGTACTCGACGCTGGGCAGGCGCAGCGGCGGCAGCTGGGTGCGCACGGCCGAAACCACGCCGGCCGTCGCCGCGGCCGTGGCGGTGACCGCGGCGATCACGGCCTCACCCCCGTCGCCACGCCCGGCTCCCGGTGCCCGGTCGACTGCTCGACGTGCTGCACCAGCCTGGTCACGGAGGGGTTGATGCGGTCGAGGAGGGGCTTGGGGTACAGGCCGATGAAGACGATGGCCGCCACCAGGGGGAGCATGACGGCCCGCTCCCCCCAGGTCATCTCGGGCATGGCCGCGTTGTCACCCTCGGGCCGTCCGTGGAAGACCCGCTGGTAGGCCCACAGCAGGTACACGGCGGCCAGGATCACGCCGGTGGCGCCCACCACCGCCCACCAGCGCCGGGTGATGAAGGTGCCGAGGAGGATGAGGAACTCGCCCACGAAGCCGTTGAGCCCGGGAACCCCGACGGAGGACAGCATCACCAGCATGAAGAAGCCGGCCAGCACGGGAGCCGTCCTCTGCAGCCCTCTGAGCTTGGCGATCTCGCGCGTGTGGCGCCGCTCGTAGACCATGCCCACGAGGAGGAAGAGGGCGCCGGTGGAGATGCCGTGGTTCACCATCTGCAGGACGCCTCCGCTGAGGCCCTGCCTGGTGAGGGCGAAGGTGCCGAGCACGATGAAGCCGAGGTGGGCCACGGAGGAGTAGGCGACCAGGCGCTTGAGGTCGCGCTGCATGGTGGCGACCACGGCGCCGTAGGTGATGCCGATCACCGCCAGCGTGAGCAGCACCGGGGCCAGGTCCGACGCCGCCTTGGGGAAGAGCTCGAGATCGAAGCGCACGATGCCGTAGGTGCCCAGCTTGAGGAGGATCCCGGCCAGGATCACCGAGCCTCCCGTGGGGGCCTCGGTGTGGGCATCGGGCAGCCAGGTGTGGAGCGGGAAGAGGGGGACCTTGATGGCAAAGGCCACGGTGAAGGCCAGGAACAACCACCTGGCGGTTGAGGCGGCGATGGTGTGGTGGCTGGCCAGGGTGACCAGGTCGAAGGTCGGGGTGGCCGCGCCCGTGGCCGCCTGGTCCAGGAAGACCAGGGTGAGGATGCCGACGAGCAGGAAGGCCGAGCCGAAAAGCGTGTACAGGAAGAACTTGAGCGAGGCGTAGACGCGGTTGTCGTATCCCCATCCCGCGATCACGAAGTACATCGGGACCAGGGTGAGCTCGAAGAAGACGAAGAAGACGAAGAGATCCAGGGCCAGGAAGCTCCCCAGGCACCCGGCCTCCAGCACCAGCATCCAGGCCACGTAGGACTTGACGTCGCGGTGGACCGGGGCGCCGGCCAGGGCCACGGGGAACAGCACCCCGGTCAGCAGCACCAGGAACAGGGAGATGCCGTCCACGCCCAGCTTCCAGCTGATGCCGAAGTCACGGATCCATACGTGGCTGGTGACGAACTGGTAGCCGGCCTGCCCGCCCTGGAACTGGACGGCGAGGGCGAAGGTGAGAACGGCCGTGGCCACCGAGGCGATGAGCCCGACCAGCTTGGCCACGTCGGGGCGGGAACGGGGCACGGCCACCACGAGGGCGGCGGCCGCGGCAGGCAGGATGACGATGGCCGTGAGCAGGGGGAAGCCCACGTGGACCTCCCCGCCCGCCGCGGCCAGTGCGCCCGTCACCGTCAGCCCGCCCTCACCACGGCGTAGGCCAGGAGCAGCACCGCGCCGCAGGCGACGCCCAGGGCGTAGTTGCGCACGTAGCCCGTCTGCACCCGGCGCAGGCGGGTGCCCGCACCCCGCACCAGGGCGGCCAGGCCGTTGACGGCGCCGTCGATCGTGCCGGCGTCGACCTTGTCGGCCAGCACCTCGGCCGCCTCGGTGCCGGGGCCGGCCACCAGGGCGGAGACGGCCTCGTCGACGTACCAGGCCCGGCGCAGGACCTCAGGCTCGAGGGCGGGGCGCTCGACCCGGCCCCGCCAGGCGGCCAGGCCCAGGGCCACGCCCAGGAGGGCCACGGCCGCCGAGCCCAGGGCCAACCCGACCTCCAGCCCGCTGCCCACCGACACCTCGCGCAGGGTGGGGCCGAAGACCGGGTGCAGCCAGTGCTCGAGCACCTTGAGCTTGGGCGTGAAGGGGAGGTTGAGGGCCCCGCCCGCGACCGACAGCAGGGCCAGGGTGACGAGGGCCACGAGCATGGTCCAGGGCGCCTCGTGGGGCTCGGCCCCGGCCCCACCCGCGTCGTGCCGGTCGGCCTCCCGCCAGCGCTCCCGTCCGAAGAACACCAGGTGGACCTGGCGGCTCATGTAGTAGGCGGTGAGCAGCGCCGTCACCAGGCCCAGGGCCCACAGCACGGGGCTCTTGTCGTAGGCGTTGAGCAGGATGGCGTCCTTGGACCAGAAGCCTGCGAACGGGGGCACGCCGGCGATGGCCAGCCAGCCCACGATGAAGGTGGCCGCGGTGACAGGCATCCAGCGCCTCAGGCCCCCCATCCTCTTCATGTCCTGCTCGTCGTGCAGGCCGTGGATGACCGAGCCCGCGCCCAGGAAGAGGAGGGCCTTGAAGAAGGCGTGGGTGACCATGTGGAACACGGCCGCGGCGTAGGCGCCCGCGCCCACGGCCAGGAACATGTAGCCCAGCTGGGAGATGGTGGAGTAGGCCAGGACCTTCTTGATGTCGTCCTGGGCGCAGGCGATGGTGGCCGCGATCAGGGCGGTGGCCACGCCTATGACGGCGATGGTGGTGGTCGTGTCCGGGGCCCGGCTGAGCAGGGGGCTGACCCGGGCCATCAGGTACACGCCGGCGGTGACCATGGTGGCGGCGTGGATGAGGGCGGACACCGGGGTGGGGCCTTCCATGGCGTCGGGCAGCCAGATGTAGAGCGGGATCTGGGCCGACTTGCCCACCGCGCCCAGGAACAGGAGCAGGGTGATGGCCGTGACCGTTCCCCGAGAGAGCTGGCCGGCGTGGGCGAAGACCTCAGTGTAGCGCAGGGTGCCGAGCGAGCCGAACACCAGGAACATGGCCAGGAGGAAGCCGAAGTCCCCGACGCGGTTGGTGACGAAGGCCTTCTTACCCGCCGCCGGTGGCCGCTCCCGTTCGAACCAGAACGAGATCAGCAGGTAGGAGCAGGTGCCCACGCCCTCCCAGCCCAGGAACGTCACCAGCAGGCTGTCGCCCAGCACCAGGGCGAGCATGGAGAAGGCGAAGAGGTTCAGGTACAGGAAGTACTTGGGGAAGTCGGGATCGCCCCGCATGTAGCCGATCGAGTAGAGGTGGATCAGGGCTCCCACCCCGGTCACGAAGAGGGCCATGGTGACGGAGAGGGGGTCGATGAGCAGGGAGGCGTTGACCCGCAGGCCGCCCACCGGGAGCCAGGTGAACAGCGTCTGGGTGAAGCTGCGGTGGTCGCCCCCGTGCGACAGCAGGGCCGCGTAGGTGACGACCGCGGCGGCGAAGCCGCCGGTGGTGGCCCCGGTGGCCAGCCAACCGGCCCAGGGGTCGCCCAGCCGGCGCCCGGCGAGCAGCAGCACCAGGAAGCCACCCAGAGGCAGGGCGGGCACGAACACGGCGGCGTCTACGAGCGAGTGCACTCAGCCCTTCAGCAGGTTCAGGTCGTCGGCGGTGGCGCCGGCCCGCCGGCGGAAGATGGCCACGATGATGCCCAGGCCCACGACCACCTCGGCCGCGGCCACCACCAGGACGAAGAAGACGGCCGACTGCCCGCCGATGTCGTCGAGCTGACGGGCGAAGGTGACGAAGGCCAGGTTGGCCGCGTTGAGCATGAGCTCGACGCACATGAACATGACGAGCACGTTGCGCCTCACCAGCAGGCCCACGGCGCCGATGGTGAACAGCACGGCCGACAGGGTCAGGTACCAGCCCGCCGAGACCGTCATCGGGACGCCGGCTCCGCCTCGGCCTCGGCCGCCTCACCGGCCCCGTTCGCCTCGTTCGCCTCGGCCCCGTCCCCTCCGCCCGGTCCCGGCTGCGGCCGGCGGGCCAGCACCACCGCCCCCACCACCGCGATCACCAGCAGGGCCGAGGTGATCTCGAAGGGCAACAGGTAGCGGGTGAACACCGAGCGGGCCAGCTTCTCCACGTTGGAGCCGGGCCCGCTGGCCGCCCCCGCGCCCGAGGGCGTGCCCGTGACCCAGTGGTGGAACCGGGCCAGCCCCAGGAGCTCGGCCAGGCCGAGGACGCCGACGGCGATGGCCGCCGGCCTCTGGCCTCTGAGCGGCTCGGCCCGGACGTCCTCCTCCCGGTCGACGCCGATGAGCATGATCACGAACAGGAAGAGCACGACGATGGCGCCGGCGTAGACGATCACCTGCACGGCGGCCAGGAACTGGGCGTCCTGGGCCACGAAGAGCACGGCCACGCCGAAGAGGGTCAGCACCAGGGACAGGGCGCAGTGCACGGGGTTGCGGCCCGTGACGACCCCCACGGCCCCGGACAGGATCACGGCCGCGGCCACGACGAACACACCCGTGTCCACCGCCGTGGCCGCCAGGACCGGCGCCAGCGCCGCTGGCATCAGCGCACGCGACCGCCGCGGGCGGCTGGGATGTCGTTGGCCTGGGTGCGGCGGACCGACAGGTCCCCCGCCGGGTCGCGAGCGGAGTCCTGCCCCGGCTCCGGAGGGCGCACCCCATAGCCCAACTCCCCCGCCCACTGGACCACGCCCTCGTAGGAGGCGTCGCCCGACGGCGCCGTCGCCCGCATCCACGCCGAGGTGCGGGCGTCGTCACCCTCCCGCCAGTCCTCCCACGGAAGCTGCTTGGGCCGGCCCTCGTCGTCGACGACGAGCTCCTCCCTGGTGTAGATGGCGTCGGCCCGGTCGGTGAAGGAGAACTCGAAGAGCTTGCTCTCGGTGATGGCCTCGGTGGGGCAGGCCTCGACGCACAGGTCGCAGTGGATGCAGCGCAGGTAGTTGATCTCGTAGACGAAGCCGTAGCGCTCACCCGGTGACACGGGGGCGTCGGGTGGGTTGTCCCGGCCTCGGACGTAGATGCAGCGGGCCGGGCACACCCCGGCGCACAGCTCGCAGCCGATGCACTTCTCCATCCCGTCCTCGTAGCGGTTGAGGACGTGGCGGCCGTGGAAGCGTTGGGGCTTGGGGCGCTTCTCCTCCGGGTACTGGACCGTCACCCGGGGCTCCACCATCTGGCGCAGGGTCACCTTGAAGCCGTCGAGGTATCCCATCGGATCAGCCTGCCTCGCCCACGGGGCCCGGGGCCAGCTCATCGGTGGCCGAGCGTCCCACCATCACGGCCCGGGCCAGCAGGGCCACGAACAGCAGGCCGCCGGCCACCACGGAGAACCCCCACGGCCTGCTCACGATCATGGCCGCCAGCACCAGGAGCCACCCCAGGGACAGGGGGATGAGCCGCTTCCAGCCCAGGTCCATGAGCTGGTCGTAGCGGAACCGGGGCAGGGTGGCCCGCAGCCAGACGTAGGAGAAGAGGAAGACCACCGTCTTGGCCAGGAACCACACGATGCCCCCCAGCCACCGCACCGAGTGGAACCAGGGGCCGTCGGGACCGCCGAAGAAGAGGGTGACGTTGACCGCCGACATGGTGATGGTGTTCATGAACTCGGCCAGGTAGAACAGGCCGAAGCGCATGGAGGAGTACTCGGTGAAGTAGCCCCCGACCAGCTCCTGCTCGGCCTCGACCAGGTCGAAGGGCGGGCGGTTGAGCTCGGCCGTGCCCGCGATGAGGAAGATGACGAAGGGGATGAAGCCCAGGCGGAGGACGTTCCAGTTGGGGAGGAAGCCGGCCAGGTGGCCGTGCTGGTCGATGACGATGTCGCGCGTGGACAGCGATCCCGTTATGAGCACGACCGCGGCCACCGACAGCCCCAGGGCCGCCTCGTAGGACACCATCTGGGCCGAGGCCCGCACCGAGCCCAGCAGCGGGTACTTCGAGCCCGAGGACCAGCCCGCCAGCATGATCCCGTAGACGGCGATGGACGACACCGCCAGCAGGAAGAGGATCCCGACCGGGGGATCGGCGAGCTGCAGCTGGGTGCGATGGTGGGCGATGGTGACGAACCCGCCCACGGGCACGATGGAGAAGGCGAGGAAGGCGGGAACCACCGACAGGTAGGGCGCCAGCCGGAAGATGCGCCGGTCGGCCCGCTCGGGCAGCAGATCCTCCTTGGTGAACAGCTTGAAGGCGTCGGCCAGGGTCTGGAGGATGCCCCAGGGCCCGGCCCGGTTCGGCCCCACCCGGTTCTGCATGTCGGAGATGATCTTGCGCTCGAACCAGATCATGAGGACCACGGACGCGAGCAGGAGGGCCAGGGTGGCCACGGCCTTGCCCACCACGATGAGCAGGACGCCGCCGTCCACCCCCTTTGAGAAGAGGGGGTCGCCCAGGGCGAGCACGGCGCCGGCCAGAGCCATCAGACCGTCTCCAGGCGGACGTCGGTCACGGGCCCGGAGGCGTCGATGAGCTCGCCCGCGCTCTGCCCCTCCAGGTTGAAGGGCAGGGCCGCCGATCCCCGGGGAACGCCGCTGTGGGCCACCACCTCGATGACGAAGGAGGCGTGGCCCGAGCGCACCCTCACGCTGTCGCCCGTCGTGAGCCCCAGCCTGTCCAGGTCATAGGGGTTGGCCCGCAGCCGGGGCGCGGGGGGAAGGCCGGCCAGCGAAGGCGAGCGCTGCACGCCCACGCCCTGGTCGTAGAGGGTGTGCCCGGAGACGAGGCGCAGGGCGTACCCGTCCAGCTTGGGCAGGCCCCGGGGGGACCCGGCGCCCTGGAAGCGCAGCGGGGGGGGCCGCTCGGCGCCCGACGGGCCCGGCTCCTGCTCCCCCTCCTCCTGCTCGGGGGCCACGCCGCTCGTCACCTCGGGCACCACCTCGGTGGCCGAGATGCCCTGGGACTCGGCCGCGTCGATGCCGGGGTCGGACATGGGGTCGATGGGTGCGGGCACGGGCTGGGTGGCTCCGCCCGTGTCCGGCGCCAGCTCCAGCAGCTCGGGGCCGCCCCCCGGCCTCCCCGTGCCCGGGACGGTGTGGGTGGCCGTCTCCTCCGACAGCGGCGCCACCACACCGTCGCGGGCCAGGGGGGAGGTGAGGAGGCGGCGGGTGATGCCGGCGTGGGAGGGGGCGTAGCGCTCGATCTCGTCCCAGATGGCTTCGATGCCTTCGAAGCCGAGGTCTCCCCCCACCCTCAGGGCCAGCTCGCTGGCGATCATCCAGTCGGGCCAGGCCACGCCGGGGGGCACGACCTTCTGGCCCATGCGGGTGACCCTGCCCTCCAGGTTGGTGGTGGTGCCCGGTCGCTCGGCGTACCCGGCCGCGGGCAGGACCACGTCCGCCTGTCGCGACGACTCGTTGAGGTAGGTGTCGACCGCGACCACGAACCCGGCCCCGGCCAGCCCGTGACGGGCCAGCTCGGCGTCGGGAAAGTCGGAGGCGGGGTCGGCCCCCAGCAGCACCAGGGCGTGCAGGCGGCCCTCGGCCGCGGCCGTGAGCACCCCGGCCGCGTCCAGGCCCCGCTCCTCGGGGATCACTCCCCAGGCCTGCGACCACCACTCCCGGCCCTCGTCCAGGCCGACCCGACCGGGGAGCACGCCCGGGGCCAGGCCCATGTCCAGGGCCCCGTGCACGTTCCCCCGGCGCAGGGCGGCCAGGAAGCGGACGCCGGGGACGCCCTCGGCCAGCACCGCCGCGGCCTCGGCCACCGACTCCCCCGAGTCGGCCACCGAGGGCCGGCCCAGGATGACGACCACGTCCCCGGCCGCGTCGGCCAGCACCCTGCGGGCCTGCCTGAGGGCCTGGGCGCCGACACCGGCCACCTCGTCGGCTGGATCGCCCGCCCCGACCAGGGCCCGGGCCACGGCGGCCGCCTCGCCCGGGCGGTAGTTGAGCGATGCAGCCGCGTAGCCGCTCAGACCGCCCGAGGCCGGGACCAGCTCGACCAGGGGGATGCCGCTGTCCACCACCGCGGCCCGCAGGCGCAGGTAGAGGACGGGCAGCTCCTCTTTGAGGTCGGGCCCCATCAGCAGGACGGCGCCGGCGCTGCAGGCCTGGTCGATCGTGGCCCGGGGCAGGCCCAGCACGGCCTCGGCCGGGAGGCCGTCGCCCAGCTGGGCGTCGACCGAGTCGGTGCCGAGGACGGACTTGGCCAGCTTGGCCCAGGCGTAGGCGTCCTCGTTGGCCAGCCTGGCCCCGCCCAGCACCGCGATGCCATCGGGCCCGTGCAGGGCCCGCACGTCCCGCAGGCCCTTGGCCGCCGCGTCCAGGGCCTGTCCCCAGGAGGCCGGCACCAGCTCGCCGTCACGGCGCACCAGGGGCCGGGACAGGCGCTCGACGCCGTTCACGGCCTCGAAGGCGAAGCGGCCCTTGTCGCACAGCCAGCCGTGGTTCACCGGGTCGCTGTCGATGCCGAGGTAGCGCGTGAGCTGATTGGTGGAGGACTGGACGGCCATCCGGCATCCCACCGCGCAGGTGGTGCACGTGCTCTCCACCTGCTCCAGGTCCCAGGGCCGGGCCCGGAACCGGTACGGGGTGGCGGTCAGGGCCCCGACCGGGCAGATCTGCACCGTGTTGCCGCTGAAGTAGGACGAGAAGGGCAGGTCAGGGAAGGTGTTGACCTCGATGTGGTCGCCCCGCCCCACGAAGTCGATGAGGGGGTCGCCCGCCACCTCGTCGGCAAAGCGGGTGCAGCGGTCGCACTGGATGCAGCGCTCCCGGTCCAGGTACACCAGGCTGGAGAGGGCGATGGGCTTCTCCCAGTGGCGCTTCTCCTCGACGAAGCGGCTCTCGCCCGGCCCGTAGGTCAGGGTCTGGTCCTGCAGCGGGCACTCCCCGCCCTTGTCGCACACGGGGCAGTCCAGGGGGTGGTTGACGAGGAGGAGCTCGAGCACGCCGTCCTGCGCCTTCCTCACCGCGGCCGAGGTGGTGCAGACCTCCTGTCCCTCGGCCACCGGGATGAAGCAGGCGGGTTGGAGCGAGAAACCCCGCGGCCCCTTGATGTCGACCAGGCACATGCGGCACATCCCCACCGGCCGCATACGGGGGTGGTAGCAGAAGCGGGGGATGTAGACCCCGGCCCGCTCGGCCGCGGCGATCACCATCTCGCCCGGATAGGCCACCACCTGCTTGCCGTCGACGGTGATGGCGACGGTGCTCGTCGCCAGGTCAGCCAAAGGGGCAACCGCCTTCTTTGACGTGGACCAGGTACTCGTCCCGGAACATCCCCAGAGACGACACGACCGGGGGCGGGATGGAGGGTCCGAGGGGACAGATGGTGGTCATGTTGGGCGGCCACCGCGACGGCCAGGAGACCCCGGGCGAGATGTTGTCGCACACGTCCATCAGGAGCTCGAGATCCTGGGGCCGACCGTGGCCCGACTCGATGCGGCGCATGATCTTCTCCAGCCAGCCGCTGCCCTCGCGGCAGGGGGTGCACTGCCCGCACGACTCCTTGTGGAAGAAGCGCACCAGGCGCCAGGCCGCCCGCACCGCGCAGGTCGTGTCGTCCAGCACGATCACCGAGCCCGAGCCCATCATCGACCCGCCCTCGCCCTTGACCTTGCTCTCGTCCAGGGAGAAGTCCAGCCGCTCGGGGCCGAACCAGAACGACGACGCCCCTCCGGGGACGAAGGCCTTCAGCTCGCGGCCGTCCCGGACCCCGCCCCCCAGCTTGGGGTCGTAGACGAGGTCGCGGAAGGTGTTCTTGCCCAGCTCGACCTCGTAGGCACCGGGACGGTTGACCCTCCCCGCCACCGCGAACATGCGGGTGCCGGTGGCCGTCTCCGTGCCCAGGGCGGCGAAGGCGTCCCCCCCGTTGAGCACGATCCAGGGGATGTTGGACATGGTCTCGACGTTGTTCACCACCGTGGGCGCGCCGTACAGGCCGATGGCCGCGGGGTAGTAGGGCGGCTTGATGCGGGGAAACCCCCGCTTGCCCTCCAGGCTCTCGAGGAGGGCGGTCTCGTCGCCGCAGATGTAGGCGCCGGCCCCCGGGTGCACGACGAGGTCCACCGAGAAGCCGGACCCGAAGATGTTGGCCCCGATGACGCCGTGGCCGTAGGCGTCCTCCACGGCCTGGATCATGCGCTCCAGGCCCAGGGCGAACTCGCCCCGCACGTAGATGAAGGCCTGGGCCGCGCCGATGGCGTAGGCCGTGATGAGGGTGCCCTCCACGATCTGGTGGGGGTCGCGCTCGATGAGGAGGTGGTCCTTGAAGGTGGCGGGCTCGCTCTCGTCGCCGTTGACGACCAGGTAGACGGGCTCGGCCTTGCGCAGCATCGACCACTTCCGGCCCGCGGGGAAGCCCGCGCCCCCGCGTCCGAGGAGGTTGGCCCGGTCGACCTCGGCCATGACCTCCTGGCGGGGCATGGTCAGGGCCTTGCGCAGCGCTCCGTAGCCCCCGTCGGACAGGTAGGACTGCAGGGTCCAGGGCTCCTGGGCTGCGAGCCGGCGGGTGACGATGGGCGCGACCTCGGTAGTCACCTCGTCATCTCCTCTCGCGGCCGCCCTCGGCCCGGGCCGGCAGCCCGACCGTGCGCCTGACCCGGCTCAGGGTGCCGTGGGGCGGCACCTCGTCAGAGAGCTCGCCCGCCCGCAGACGGGCGACGAGGCGGTCGAAGCCGTCCGGGGTCACGTCTCCGAAGAAGCGCCAATTGACGGCCAGGCAGGGCGCCCGGCCGCAGTCGGCGATGCACTCCACCTCCTCCAGGGTGAACAGCTCGTCGGGCGTGGTCGAGCCCGGCCGCACCCCCAGGGTGGACCCGGCGTGCTCCAGCAGCTCGTAGGCACCCTCCAGCAGGCAGGCGATGTTGGTGCAGATCGACACCAGGTACCGGCCCACGGGCTCGGTGAAGAGCATGTCGTAGAAGCTGGCCGTGCCGTACACCTCCGCGGGGGTGAGTTCGAGCAGCTCGGCCACGTGGACCATGGCCTCCTCGCTCAGCCACCCGTCCTGCTCCTGGGCCATGTGCAGCAGGGGGATGAGTGCGGAGCGGGCCACCGGGTAGAGCGAGATGGTGTCCCGGGCCCGCTGGACGTTCTCGGGCGTGAGCCTGGCCACTAGCGGTCCACCTCACCCATGATGGGATCGACGGAGGAGATAACGGCCACGGCGTCGGCCACCAGCCCGCCCCTGAGCATGATGGGCAGGGTCTGCAGGTTGGCGAAGGACGGGCCCCGGATGTGGAGGCGGTAGGGCTTGGCCGAGCCGTCGGACACGAGATAGCAGCCCAGCTCCCCCCGGGGTGACTCGACCGCGGTGTAGACCTCACCTTCGGGGACCTTGAAGCCCTCGGTGAAGAGCTTGAAGTGGTGGATGAGGGCCTCCATGGACTCGTCGATCCGTGCCCGGGGCGGGGGCGTGACCTTCTTGTCCTGGCTCCTGTAGTCGCCCCTGGGCATGCGCTCGACCACCTGGTGGATGATGCGGATCGACTCCCGCATCTCGTTGAGACGCACGGCGTAGCGGTCGAAGCAGTCACCGTAGGTCCCCACGATCACGTCGAAGTCGACCTGGTCGTAGAACATGTAGGGCATGTCTCTGCGCAGGTCCCACTCCACCCCGGTGGAGCGCAGGATGGGCCCCGAAGCCGACAGGGCGATGGCCTCCTGGGGCATCAGGACCCCGACTCCCTCGGTGCGCTCCCGGAAGATGGGCTGGCCCGTGAGGAGGTCGTCATACTCCGCCAGCCGGGGCGGGAAGGCGTCGCAGATGGCCAGGACGTCGTCCTCCCAGCCCGGGGGCAGGTCGGCGGCCACCCCGCCGGGGCGGATGTAGTTGTGGTTCATGCGCAGACCGGTGGCCTTCTCGAAGAAGGACAGCACCAGCTCGCGCTCCCTCCAGCCGTAGACCATCATCGACACCGCGCCAAGGTCCATGCCGTTGGTCGCCATCCACAGCACGTGCGACGACAGCCGGTTGAGCTCGGACATCAACATGCGGATCCAGGTGGCGCGCTCGGGTACCTCCAGGGCCAGGAGGGCCTCCACCGCCAGCGAGAAGACCAGCTCGTTGTGGAGGGGGGCGAGGTAGTCCATGCGGGTGACGTTGGTGCCGCCCTGCAGGTAGGTCAGCTCCTCCCCCGTCTTCTCCATCCCGGTGTGGAGGTAGCCGATGACGGGCTTGGTGCGTAGGACGGTCTCGCCGTCCAGCTCCATCATGAGGCGGAGCACCCCGTGGGTTGACGGGTGCTGGGGCCCCATGTTGATGATCATGGTCTCGTCCGGGTTGACCTCGACGTTGAAGTCGCCGGGGTCGACGGTCACGCCCTCCGGCAGGCGGAGCACAGCCCCCTGCTCGAGGAGCAGCTCGGCCGACTCGGTGGCGCTGCGGGGCGCCATCTCCTGGACGCCCTCCGAGGTCTCGGCCGCCAGGGCGGCGGTGTCCTGGTCGTGGGTGGTCATGGCCGGTTCCTCACCGGGTCTCGGGCGGGTGCTTGAACTGCACGGGGACTCGGCCCACGGAATAGTCCTTGCGCAGCGGGTGGCCCTCCCAGTCCTCGGGCATCAGGATGCGGGTGAGGTCGGGGTGGCCCTCGAAGCGGACGCCCATCATGTCGAAGGCCTCCCTCTCCATGGCCTCCGTCCCCGGGTAGAGGCGGAACAGCGAGGCGACCACGGGATCGCCGGCCGGGACCTGTACCCGAAGGCGGGTGCGACGCCGCCCCTCGAAGGAGAGGAGGTTGACGACGAGCTCGAGGCGCTCGGGCCCGACGCCGGCGGGCAGGCGCCGAGCGGGGTGGGCCAGGTAGTCCACGACGGTCAGGTCCACGCAGAAGTTGAAGCCCTCGTCCTTGAGGGCCTTGACCACGTCGAGGTACTGCTCCCGGGTGGGGTGGAGCACCTGCTGGCCGCAGGACCAGGTGACCGGGGCCCCGTGGACTTCCTCGGCCGCCGCCATCCCGGCGCCGTCCCCGTCGCCCGGCGCCGCCTCGGCGGGCGTCGCGTCGCTCATGGCTAGTGCGGCCTCCCCACGGCCACGTGGGACGGGGCGTGAAGCACTCCCCTCCCAGGCAGGGGAGCGTCGAGCGCCAGCTCGGCGCCGGCGCCCGTCTCCTCCCGCCTGCGGGTGATCTCGCCCGTGCTGATCTGCTGGTGGAGGGTGAGGATGGCGTGGAGCAGGGTCTCGGGGCCGGGCGGGCACCCCGGGGCGTAGACGTCGACGGGAACGACCTGGTCGACGCCCTGGACGATGGCGTAGTTGTTGAACATCCCGCCCGTCGAGGCGCACACCCCCATGGAGATCACCCACTTGGGCTCCATCATCTGGTCGTAGACCTGGCGCAGCACGGGGGCCATCTTCTGCGACACCCGGCCGGCCACGATCATGAGGTCGGCCTGCCGGGGCGAGCCCCGGAAGATCTCCATGCCGAAGCGGCTGATGTCGAAGTGGGCAGCCCCGGTGGCCATCATCTCTATGGCGCAGCACGCCAGCCCGAAGGTGGCGGGCCAGACGCTGTGGCTCCGGGCCCAGCGCACCAGGTCCTCCAGCCGAGCGGTGAGGAAGTTGTGGTTGAGGTCCTCGAGACCCATGGCTGACTCCCCTGCCCGTTCAGGCGGCCTCGTGGCCGGCGCCCGATCCGACGCGGCGGACCGTCGTGCTGCTCGTGCGTCCCGGCGTGGCCGGCCTCTGCCGCTTGGCCGGGCCCCAGTCCAGGGCTCCCCTGCTTATCAGGTATGCGAACGACACGAACACGGCCACGGAGAACACGATCATCTCGACGAGACCGAAGGCGCGCAGCTGCCTGAAGATCACCGCCCAGGGATAGACGAAGATGATCTCGATGTCGAAGATGATGAAGATCATCGCCACCAGGTAGAACCGGACCGGGAACCTCTCCGCCGGCTCGCGCGTGGGGACGATGCCGCACTCGTAGGGCGCGGCCTTGGGAACGGTGGGCCGGTGGGGGGCCAGGAGGCTGGGGGCGAAGAAGGTCACCGCCGCGAAACCGGTCGCCAGCACGAAGAGCACGGCTATGGGCAGGTAGTCGGTCATGTCGGGACCGGGAGGCGCGCCGCCAACACCATCTTGTCCCTCCGGTGGAGCTGGTAGCAGCACACGCCGAAGAAGATCCCCGAGGCCAGGGCGACGAAGATCGGGGGCTGGCGCAGGGATCCGAGATCCCTGATCATGACGACGCTGCTGATGGGCTTGGAGGGGTCCGGGACCGCCTTGGGCGCAGCCGATCCCGGGAGCTCGGTGATCTGGGAGACGGGCTGCACCTCGACCACGTCGTAGTGGGGCGAGTGACGCAGGAAGAACTTGTGGTGGCCGGTCTTGAACAGGTAGTTGTCTCCGCCCTTGCGCCACACTCCCAGAGACACGTAGTCCGTGGTGTTCTTGAACGGCGTCGCCAGCCTCGACGCCGCCCCCGTCGACCCCGGAGCCAGGAAACGGTCGGCCGAGGCCGCGGCGTCGGCCACCTCGGGGCTGTCGGGCGGGACCTGGCGCCATCCCCGGGGGAAGCCGTTCATGACCCCCTGGGTGGTGACGGCGGAGACGTTGCCGGTGTCGATCTCCAGCGCCTTCCAGCTGGGGGGCCGCCCGCTGAGCCCGATCCCGAATACGGCCCACACGATGGACATGGTCAGGATCCATCCGCTGAGGCCGGCCACGGCCAGGAGGAAGCCGACCTTGGCCCCCATGTTGGTGGCCAGGATCATGTAGACGCTCCCCGGGAGCAGCACCAGGGCCGTGAGCACAATGAGGTAGCCCCGGATCTGCGGATCCCAGTGCAGGGCGGCCAGGAGAGCGTGCACGGTGGTTCGCCTACAGCCCGCGCTCGTAGGACACGATGGCCGCGATCTGCTCCTGGGACAGCATGCCGCCGAAGAACGGCATGCCTCCACCGGGGCTGGTGCAGGGGTTGTTCTGCACGGCTATGCAGGTGACGCCGATGCCGCGGGTGCCGTAGGGCTTGCCGAAGGCGACGCCGTTGGCGATGAAGTCGATCTGGTCCTTGGCGTCGGGGAACTGACGGACCTCGGCCCCGGCGGTGATGTTGGGCCCGTAGGCACCGCCGCCCACGACCGACGACTCGCCGTAGGACCACCCCAGCGTGTGGCAGCGCGAGCAGTTGGCGTCGAAGAGCTTGGCCCCGTCCAGGCCCTCCTGCAGCGCCTGGTTGCGGGCCTCGTCCGATCTGAGCTGGATGGTCTTGAGGTACGTCACCAGATCCTGGATCTGCTGGTCGTTCATGGCCCCGCCGCCGGCCACGCCCCACGCGGGCATGGGGGTGTTGGCCCGTCCGTAGGTGATGATCGTGGTCACCGCCTCGGGTGTGTAGCGCAGGAGCACGGTGTTGAGGGGAGGAGCCTTCCAGCTCACCGTCCTGGGTGGGGTGTTGGGATTCGTCGACGTGATGGTGAACTTGGCCGCGCCGCCCTGGCCCGCCGAGCCGTGACAGGTGGCGCAGCCGAAGTGCCCCACGTTGTGGGTGGGGATCGGTGAGTCGGCGGGCTGGAAGAGCAGGAAGCCGCGGTAGGCCGCCCGCTTGTCGAACCCGAAGGTGGCGTGCTGCTGTCGCGTCGGCTCGTTGAACCAGTACAGGGGCAGCCCGATGGCGATGACGACGAGACAACCGAGGGCGCCCCACTGGGCCCGTTCCAGGCGGGGGCCCTCCATGATGTCGTCGTCGAAGAAGGGCCTGCGGTTGGGGGCGAGCTCGATCTCGGCGCCGGGAGGGATGCCGGGCAGCTGGCGGCGGAGGTGATAGATGGAGTACCCGGCCAGGCCCAGGAGCACCAGGGCCACGACCAGTCCCCCGATGCGTTGCTGGGCCGTGAGGGCGACGAGCACGGCGGGCGCTGTGGTCATGCGCAGTGGGGACCCTCCAGGCCCTGGCCCGTGGTGTCGGTGCCGATGGGCGGGCCCAGGACGACCTGCTTGGTGTCGACGACGACCTGGCCTCCATCAACGGACACGGCGAAGCGGTCCAGCCCGCGCGGCGCGGGGCCGCCCTTCTTCTCGCCGACCCGGTTGTACTTGGACCCGTGGCAGGGGCACTCGAACCACTGCGAGGCCGTGCACCAGGGCACCCGGCATCCCAGGTGCACGCACTTCTGGTAGAGCGCGACCACCCCGGACTCCATCCCCGCGAGCACAGCGCCGCTGTAGACCTTGGACGCCTTGGCCACGGCGTCCTTCGGGTAGGGCTGCAGGTAGAAGCGGCCCTCGGGGACGTAGACCGGCTCCCGCTTGGTGCTGGTCTGGCTGAGGATGTCGTCGAGCTTGCCCGCCTTGATCTTGGAGCCGAAGCCTCCCGCCGCCAGGCTGGGCCACACGAAGCCGAGCATGGCCGCGCCGAAGCTGGCCAGCGACACGCTCATGAGGGTCACGATTCCCCGGTTAAGGAACTGGCGGCGGGTGACGGCGAGCGTCTCCTCGTCCAGGTAGGCGGGGACCGCAGGAGGCGCGGGGGCCGGCGCCGTCACCAGGGCGCCGCCCTGCTCCTGGCGGGCCAGGACGGCGGCCCGCTCCACCTGGCGCCCCGTCACCACCTGGGCCGGCTCGGCCTCGGCCTCGTCCAGCAGGGGGTTGCCCCGGTCGCGCCGGCGGGTCTCCCGGGACAGGGCGCCCTCGGCCGCGGCCCGGTCGCGCCGGGCCGCGGTGGTGGCGATGAATAGGAGCCCGAGCACGAGCACGACGGCCACGGCGATGAGGACGACTGAGCTGGTGGACACCGCGGGTCCTTAGAGGTCGAAGATCTCGTGGACGCCCTGGCGCCACGGGAAGATGAAGTTGAAACCCTCGCCGCGGAAGAACGACCCGACGATCACCAGCGTGGCCCAGAACATCATGAACAGGGTGAACAGGGCGATGGCGAACTTGCGATCCTCGGGCTTGTGGGACGGGTTCTTGTCGATGTAGCCGGCGAACATGAGCCCGAAGATGCCCATGCCCGGGATCGTCACCCCGGCCACCATGGGGTGGAACATGGTCAGCAGCTCCTGCAGGCCGAGGAAGTACCAGGGCGCCTTGGACGGGTTGGGCGTGAGGTTGGGGTTGGCCGTGCCCAGCAGAGGGGCGTTCACGAAGGCGGAGAAGACGAGGAGGAAGGCGGTCATGGCCAGGGAGGCGACGAACTCGCCGACCAGCAGGTGCGGCCACACGTGCACCTTGTCGACCGGCGTGGCCTTGACGTCCTGGATCGAGCCTGCCTTGACCACCGTGAGCAGCCTCTGGGTGTGGCCCGCGGGCCCGACGGGCGCCGCCGCACCCGCCCCCGCCGTCACCTGGGCCGTGGCCGTAGCCGTGGCCGTGGCCGCCCGGGCCGGAGCGGGACCCCCGCCCCCGCCCGCCGGCTCCTGGGCGGGCTCGCCACCGCCGGGCTGGTCGGGCGGAGGGGCCTCACCGCCGCCGTCACCGCCCTTCTCGCCGGACAGGGCGGCGCGGCGCTCGGCCGCTCGCTTGAGGAGGTGTTCGGGGACCTCGGTCACGGCGCTCCTTTCCCTCCCCCGGCTACAGCGGCCCGGAGACGCCGCCGTCCTTGCGGACGCGCCAGAAGTGGATGGCCATGAAGATCACGATCACGAACGGCAGCATGAGAACGTGGAGCACGTACCAGCGCAGGAGCGTCTCGGTGCCTATCTCCACCCCGCCCAGCAGTGCGAAGCGGACCTGCTGACCGAACACGGGGGTGTAGCCCATCATGTTCGTCCCCACCGTCACGGCCCACAGGGCCAGCTGGTCCCACGGCAGCAGGTAGCCGGTGAAGGAGAGCAGCAGCGTCAGCGTGAGCAGGATGACGCCGATGACCCAGTTGAACTCCCGTGGGGGTTTGTAGGCGCCGTGGTAGAAGACCCGGGCCATGTGCAGGAACACCGACAGCACCATCAGGTGGGCGGCCCAGCGGTGCATGTTCCTGACGAGCAGGCCGAAGGTCACCGACGTCTGGAGGGTCTTGATGTCGTTCCACGCCTGGGCCGAGGTGGGCCGGTAGAAGAACATCAGGAAGATCCCGGTCACCGTCAGGATGATGAACAGGAAGAACGACAGTCCTCCGAGGCAGAGCGTGTAGCTGACCTTGACCGCGTGGCGCTTCACCTTCACCGGGTGAAGGTGGTACAGCACGCTGTTCATGATCACGTAGGACCGGTTGCGGGGGCTGTCCGTGTATCCCTTGCGGAAGATCGACCCCGGCCGGAAGATCGACGTCCAGACCTGGGACCCCTGGATGCGCTGGGGGAGCTCCTGGAAGCGGCGCAGCCGCTCCTGTAGCAGCTGACCCCGGCCGGCTCCGATCCGTCTGGCCATCAGAAGCGCATCCCGTAGGCGTAGCCGTGGGCGTTGTCCCTCTGGTGGGTGTCGCCCTCGCGGGCGGCGACACCCGCCTTGCCCATGATGATCACCCCCGTGGGACAGCGGTCGACACAGAGCCCGCAGCGGGTGCACACGTCCTCGTCGACCACGAAGATCACGTGGTCGTCGGGGTCGAGCCCGGGGGACTCGGTGTTGACCGCATCGGCGATGGCCTCGGTCGACAGCATGTGGATGCACTTCCACGGGCAGATGTCGACACAGCCCTCGCACATGATGCATTCCGACTGGTCGATGTGGAGGAACTGCTTGGGCTTGACCGAG
>VAXP01000132.1:20532-21400 GCA_005884125.1 Actinomycetota bacterium
AAGGGGTGGGTTGGCGTCGGTCCTGGCCATGGCGTCTCCTCTCTCTCCTGTCTCGTCTCTCCTCAGACCTTGCGCATGAGCGGGCGCCCGTAGGCCGACGTCGGAAGCGCGGGCACGGGGGGCTTGACCCGGCCCCGGCGCTGCCACCACGACCAGGCGAAGAGCTGTCCGCCGATGAAGACGGCGTAGATGACGGTGGCGAAGACGTCGCGCACGGCCTGGGCGCTGATCAGAAGGTGCCCGTGCGACAGGGGCAGCCC
The DNA here is from genome assembly GCA_005884125.1 of Actinomycetota bacterium. Classification (GTDB taxonomy): domain Bacteria; phylum Actinomycetota; class Acidimicrobiia; order Acidimicrobiales; family AC-35; genus AC-35. The sequence goes on from VAXP01000132.1 coordinate 20,793, forward strand.
CTTGGGGAAGAGCAGGTAGGGCTTCTTGAAGAGGTGGTGGTTGCCTATGGCGAGACCCCCGACGGGGATGCCGAACTTGTCACTGCGCCAGCGCAACTCGTTGTCGGCCCAGCGCAGCCAGCGGTCGGGAACGATGCCGTAACACATCAGCATGAGACCGAACACGAAGGTGCCGGCGGCGAAGCCTTCGCCCCACGTGACGGGCGTCCCCGGCGGTCGCCGGCGGGCCACGACGATCCCGATGGCGATCATCAGCCCGGTCACCACCAGCGATGCGATGAAGGCGACCATGCGAGTGCCCTTGCCTAGCTAGTGAACGCGATCACATTCTATCAGCGGCGCCGGACCTCGCCACCTGCCTTGCCCGCTCCTCGGTGGCCGGGTCTACCACGGCGCCGCCGGGGGCAGCACATCACCGGGCGCCGGATCGGGGCCCCGGGCCCGGGCAGCCCGGCGAGCGGGCGGGCGGGAGGGCGACGGGCTTGTTGGCCCGCGCCCGGAGGGCCCGCCTACAGTCGGCCCTCGTCCCCGGAGGGGCCGCCCGGCGACCCCGAGCCCCGAGAGCCTACGGAGAGCAGCGTGTGACCGAAGTCCCCGAGCACCTCCTG
>VAXP01000132.1:21430-50261 GCA_005884125.1 Actinomycetota bacterium
GACGGCGGAGAGGCCGCGGGCACGGAGGCCCCGGCCTGTCCCTCCGCGGACGAGGGTGGCGCCGCCCCCGCGCCCGCCGGCGAGGGGGCGGCTGCTCCGGCGGTGCCGGCCCGGGCCGCCTCGCCCGCACCGGCCGCGGCCGCTCTCGTCGCCCAGGAGCCCGAGCCCGAGGTACCGGCCGTCTACGTGGCCGCGGCCCGGGCCAGGAGCAGCCGCGTCCCCACCTGGGTCGTGCCCGTGCTGGCCGTGCTCCCCGTCTGGGGCTTCCTCTATCTGGGAGCCTTCGGCAACCGGTCCAAGCCCCAGGTCGTCGACCCGCTCGTCCTGGGTGCCCAGGTGTACCGGTCGGCCGGCTGCTCTGGTTGCCACGGCGCCAGCGGGGAGGGCGGCGTCGGGCCCGCCCTGCAGAACGGCGGGGCCAAGCTCACCTTCCCCAACGAGGACGACCAGCTCTCGTGGGTGCGCACGGGCTCGGGGCCCTTCACGGGCAAGCCCTACGGAGACCCCAACCGCGCCGGCGGCCAGCGGGGACCGGCCAAGGGCATCATGCCCCCCTTCGGCTCGACGCTCTCCGACACCCAGATCCGCGCCGTCGTCAAGTACGAGCGCGAGAAGCTGTAGTCCATGGGCCACGACGTGGTGGTCGTGGGCGGGGGACCTGCAGGGGCGGCGTGCGCCTACTGGCTGGCCAGCGCGGGCTGGGACGTGCTCATGGTCGAACGCAAGAGCTACCCCAGGGAGAAGACCTGTGGGGACGGCCTCACACCCCGGGCCGTGCGCCAGCTCACCGACATGGGCGTGGGCGGGGAGCTGGCCGGCCACCACCGCTTCGACGGCCTGCGCTCGATCGCCTTCGGGCGGGAGCTGGAGCTGCGCTGGCCCGATCATCCCGACTTCCCGCCCTACGGCTACGTGGTCCCCCGTTCCGAGCTTGACCGCATGGTGGCCGAGCGGGCCGTGAAGGCGGGCGCCACCTTGTGGCAGCAGACCGAGGCCCTCGAGCCCGTGCGCCAGGCGGGCCTGGTTCGGGGCGCCCTGGTCAGGCGCAGGCAAGGGACCTCGGCCGGCCCGGAGGGGTCGACCCAAGAGGTTCGGGCCCGCTACCTCGTGGTCGCCGACGGCGCCAACTCCCGGTTCGGCCGGGCCCTGGGCACCAGTCGGGACCGGGCCCACCCCCAGGGCATGGCCATCCGCGGCTACTTCGTCTCCCCCCGCCACGCCGAGCCCTGGATCGAGTCCCACCTCGACGTGCGGGACCGGGACGGCAACGTGTTGCCCGGCTACGGCTGGATCTTCCCCGTGGGCGATGGACGGGTGAACGTGGGCGTTGGCCTGCTGTCCACCTTCCACCGCTGGAAGGCGGTGAACACCTCCCAGCTCATGGAGGCCTTCGTCGACCACGCCCCCCGGTCCTGGGAGATATCGGCGGACACCTCGTGCGGGCCGCCCACGGGGGGACGGCTCCCCATGTCGTTCTCGGTCGGGCCCACCACCGGGCCCACCCACGTCGTGGTGGGGGACGCGGCGGGCGCCATCAACCCCTTCAACGGCGAGGGCATCGCCTACGCCTACGAGACGGGCCGCATGGCCGCCGCCGCCGTGGCCGAGGCCCTCTCGGCCGACGACGGCCTGGCCCTGCAGGCCTACGACGCCCGCCTGCAGGCGACCTACGGCCTCTACTACAAGGTGGCCCGGGCCTTCGTGCGCCTCATCGGCCGGCCCGAGCTCATGCGGGTCCTGGTGTCGACGGGCATGCACAGCCGCACCCTCATGGAGTGGGTGCTGCGCATCATGGCCAACCTGCTCCGCCCCGACGAGCTGGGCCCGGCCGAGGCCGCCTACCGCGCCGTGGCCGCCCTGGCCCGCCTGGCCCCCGACCCCGCCTTCGCCTGAGCCCGCGAACTCGGGTCAGGGCTCGGTCAGCTCCGCAGGCCCAGTCCGGCCTTGGCCAGCACGGTGGCCGCCTCCTCGGCCGCCTCCGCGGTGCGGGCCAGGTCGGCGTCGGAGTGGGCCAGGCCGGGGAAGGCGATCTCGTAGGGCCCCGGGGCCAGGGCCACCCCCCGGTCGAGCATCTCGTGGAAGAAGGCGGCGTAGGCCCCCGAGGACGCGGCCGCCCTGGCCCCGTCGTAGTCGACGACGGGCTCGGGGGTGAAGAAGAGCCCGAGCAGGCTGGAAGCCACCGGCACCTGGACCGCGACACCCGCGCCCCCGATGGCCCGCTCCAGCATCTGGCCCAGGGTCGCGGCCCGGTCCGCCAGCGTGCGGTAGGCGTCCGCGTCCAGGCGCTCGACCACGGCCAGCCCCGCCGCGGTGGCCAGCGGGTTACCCGAGAGCGTGCCCGCCTGGTAGACGGGCCCCATCGGCGCCAGCACCTCCATGACGTCGGCCCGTCCCCCGAAGGCGGCCAGAGGAAGGCCCCCTCCGATCACCTTGCCGAAGCAGAACAGGTCGGGCGTCACCCCGGTCAGCTCGCTCGCCCCGCCCAGCCCCACCCGGAATCCGGTGATGACCTCGTCGAACACGAGGAGGGCGCCGGCGTCGTCGCAGGCCAGGCGGAGACCCTCGAGGAAGCCGGCCACGGGTGGGACCAGGCCCATGTTGGCGGCGATGGGCTCGACCACGACACAGGCCACGTCCGGTCCCAGCTCGGGCACGCGGTTGTAGGGCACGACCAGGGTGTCACCCACCGCGGCCCGGGGCACGCCCGCCGAGTCGGGCAAACCCAGGGTCGCCACCCCGCTGCCCCCGCCGGCCAGCAAGGCGTCGTTGTGGCCGTGGTAGCAGCCTGCGAACTTCACGATGCGGTCCCGTCCGGTGAAGCCCCGGGCCACGCGTATGGCGCTCATGGTGGCCTCGGTGCCGCTGGAGACGAGCCTCACCCGCTCGCAACCCGACACCCGCCCGCATATCGCCTCCGCCAGCAGGACCTCCCGCTCGGTCGGCGCGCCGTAGCTGGTGCCGTCGCTCGCGGCCCGGCGCACGGCATCGATGACGGCCGGGTGGGCGTGGCCCAGGATCGACGCCCCCCACGACTGCACGTAGTCGAGGTACCGCCTGCCCTCCACGTCCCACACGTAGGCCCCCTGGCCCCGGGCGACGAAGTACGGCGTCCCCCCCACGGCGGTGAAGGCCCGCACCGGCGAGTTGACCCCTCCCGGGATCCGGGCCCGGGCCCGGACGAAGAGCTCCTCGTTGGTGGGCGCCACTACACCGACCCCGGCGCCTGAGCCAGCGAAGGGCTCAAGCGAGACGCTCGGCCAGCTCGGCCGCGTGGTAGGTGAGGATGATGTCGGCGCCGGCCCTCTTGATGGCGGTCAGGTGCTCGAGGGCCACGGCATCGCCGTCGATCCAGCCCTGCTGGGCCGCGGCCTTGACCATGGCGTACTCGCCGCTCACGTGATAGGCGGCCACGGGAGCGTCGGCCACGGCGCGCACGGCGGCGATGACGTCGAGGTAGGCCAGGGCGGGCTTCACCATGACGATGTCGGCGCCCTCGGCCAGGTCCAGGCGCACCTCGGTCAGAGCCTCGCGGCCGTTGCGGGGATCCTGCTGGTAGCCCTTGCGGTCGCCTCCGCCGGCGATGGTGACGTCGACCGCGTCACGGAAGGGGCCGTAGAGGGCGGAGGCGTACTTGGCCGCATAGGCGAGGACGGCCACCTCGGTGAAGCCGGCATCGTCCAGCGCGCCGCGGATGGCGGCCACCTGGCCGTCCATCATCCCGCTGGGGGCGACCACGTCGGCACCGGCCCGGGCCTGGGCCACGGCGACCCTCCCGTAGAGCTCGAGCGTGGCGTCGTTGTCGACCTCGCCCCGCCCGTCGAGCACTCCGCAGTGCCCGTGGTCGGTGTACTCGTCGAGGCACAGGTCGGCGATGAGCACCAGGGCGTCGCCGACCTCGTCCCGCAGCTCGCGCAGCGCCACCTGCACGATGCCGCCGTCGTCCCACGCCGCCGAGCCCAGCGCGTCCTTGCCCAGGGGCACCCCGAAGAGGGTCAGGGCCGGGATCTCCAGGGACACGAGGCGGCGGGCCTCCTTCACCAGCGAGTCACGGGTGTGCTGGACCACCCCCGGCAGCGACGGCACGGGCTGGGGCTCGGCGATGCCCTCCCGCACGAACAGGGGGGCCACCAGATCGTCGACCGACAGGCGGGTCTCGGCCACCAGCCGGCGCAGAGCCGGCGTGCGCCGCAGCCGGCGCATCCTGCGGGCCGGGAAGCTCGCCTGGGGCTTGTCCATCACCCCAGACTACGGCGGAGCGGCCCCGCCGGCCGTGCCCGCGAGGGCCTCGGCGACGGCCCGCACCAGCCCCTCGACGGTGTGCTCCTCGGCGACGACGGCGACCTCGAGGCCCGCGTCCCGCGCCGTGGCCGCCGTCACCGGCCCGATGCAGGCGACGACAGGCGGGACGCGCTGGCCCACGGCGGCCAGGTAGCCGGTGACGGTGGACGAGGAGGTGAAGGTGACGGCGTCGGCCCCCCTGACCGCCTGGGCCAGCTCCTCGGAGGGGACCGGGGTGGTCGTGCGGTAGGCCTCCACCACGTCCACCACCCAGCCCCGCCGGCGCAGTCCGTCCGGCAGCACGTCGCGGCCGCCGGCGGCGCGGGGCAGCAGGAGGCGCCCGGGTGGATCACCAAGGGCCAGGAGGGCTTCCAGCAGGGACTCGGCGACGAACCGCCCCGGCACGAGGTCGGCGGCCAGGTTGTGGCGGGCCAGGGCCGAGGCCGTCCCCGTTCCGATGGCGGCGATGCGGACGGGGCCGAAGGAGCGGGCGTCGCGCAGCAGGGGGACGAAGCGCTCGACGGCGTTGGCCGACGTGAACGCGACCCAGTCATAGGTCGAGAGCCCGCCCGCGGCCTCCCGCAGCCCGGCCCCGCCGTCGTCGGGGTCGACCAGAGCGATGGTCGGCAGCTCGACGACGTCGGCACCCAGCTCGCGCAGGCGGGCCACCAGGGACGAGGACTGAGCACGGGCGCGGGTGACGACCACCCGCCGTCCGAACAAGGGCCGCCTGTCGAACCAGCCCAGCTCGAGGCCGGCCACCTCGCCTATGACGATGGTTACCGGAGGCTCGAGCTCGACGTCTCCCAGCTCGGCCAGGGTCGTGCGCACGGTGCGCTGCGCCGTGCGCGTGCCCCACCGCACGGCCGCCACCCGAGTCGACGGGTCCCGCCCTCCCTCGGTGAGGCGCTTGGCGATCTCGGCCTTGTGGGCCACGCCCATGAGCACGACGATCGTGTCCCCGGCCCGGGCCAGGGCCTCCCAGTCGATCTCGTTGTCGACCGCGTGACGGCTGTGGCCCGTCACCACGGTGAACGAGGTGGAGAGACCCCGGTGGGTGACGGGGATCCCGGCGTAGGCGGGCACGGCCACGGCCGAGGTGACCCCGGGGACGACCTCGAAGGGCACCCCGGCCCGGATGAGGGCCTCGGCCTCCTCGCCCCCCCGGCCCAGAACGAAGGGATCGCCGCCCTTGAGTCGCACGATCTCGAGGCCGGCCAGGCCCCGGTCCACCAGCAGCCGGTTGATCTGGTCCTGGGGCACGGGGGAGCCGGGGCGCTTGCCCACGTCGACCAGATCGGCCCCGGGCGGGGCCAGCTCCAGCAGAGAGGGCTCGGCCAGGCGGTCGTACACCACCACGTCGGCCCGGCGCATCACCTCGGCGCCCCGCAGGGTCAGCAGCCCCGGATCGCCGGGGCCGGCCCCGACCAGGTAGACGGTCACCGCCGCCTCACCGGGCGCCCCCCGCCGCGGTGCGGCCCAGGTCCTCGAGCAGGCTGCGTCCGCCGGCCCGGTCGAGGATGTGAGCCGCCAGCTCCGCGCCCAGCGCCCCGGGGTCGTCGCCGGCCATGCGGTGGCGGAGCACGACGCGCCCGTCCATGGTCGCCAGCAGGCCCTCCAGCTCGACCCGCCCGTCTCCCGTGACCAAGGCCAGCGCGCCCACGGGCAGGTCGCACCCGCCGCCCAGGGCGGCGAGGAAGGCCCGCTCGGCGTCGACCGCGGTGCGGGACCGGGGGTCCTCGATGGCGGCCAGGCGCAGGCGCGTCTCCTCGTCTCCCGCCCGGCACTCCACGGCCAGGGCTCCCTGGGCCACCTGGGGGAGCATGACCCCGGGCCCGAGGACCTCGGTGGCCGCGTCCTGGCGGTCCAGGCGCTGCAGGGCGGCGAAGGCGACCACGGCGGCGCCGTAGTCCCCGGCCTTCTTGAGCCTGGTGTCCACGTTGCCCCTGAGCTCGGCGAAGGTGAGGTCGGGGCGCAGCGCGGCCAGCTGGGCTCGGCGCCGGACCGCGCCGGTGGCCACGGTGGCCCCGGGCGGGAGGCCGGCCACGGTCGATACCGCGGCCAGCACGAGCCCGTCGGTGGGCGTGGAGGGCAGGTCCTTGGCCGAGTGCACCGCGTAGTCGGCCTGGCCCGAGAGGACGGCGGCCTGCACCTCCTTGACGAACACGCCCTGGCCGCCGATGGCCGAGATGGGGAGGTCTCGCCGGCGATCGCCCGCCGTCTCCACGACCACGGTCTCGACCCGCGCCCCCAGGAGCCGGGCCACGTGGTCGGTCTGCCACCGGGCGAGAACGCTTCCCCTGGTCGCCGCCCGCAGCGGGCCCCCGCGGCCTGGGCCGCTCGAGCGGTCCACTACAGATCGAACAGAGCGCGCAGCGCCTCCGCCAGACGCTCGCCCCGGGGGCTGCCGGCCGCGTCCTTGAGCCGAACGGTGGGCTCGTGCAGGAGCTTGGCCAGGATCCCCCGGGTGAGGGCCTCGATCGCCTCCTGCTGGCGGGGATCGAGATCCTGCAAGCGCGAGCGCAGGCGTTCGATCTCGCTCTGGCGCACCGCCTCCGCCTTGGCCCTGAGCGCCCCGATGAGGGGAGCGGCGGCGCGCCCGGTCGTGGCCGAGACCCAGCGGTCCACCTCGTCCTCCACCAGGGCCCGCACCCGGGCCACCTCGCGCCTGCGACCCGACATCCCTTCCTCGGCGAAGGCGCGCAGGTCGTCCATGTCGAGCAGCGTCACCCCCGGCAGCTCGCCCACCGCAGGGTCGACGTCGCGCGGCACCGCCACGTCGACGATGAGGAGCGGCCGTCCACCCCGGGCCGCCAGCACCGGGACCAGGTCGCCCGCCTCCAGGATCACCGAGGGCGAGCCGGTGGAGGTGAGGATGACGTCGACCTCCTCCAGCGCCGCGCCCAGCGCGCCGTGCTCGACGGCACGACCTCCCACCCGCCGGGCGAGCAGGGCGGCCTTGGCCCAGGTCCGGTTGGCGACCAGCACCTCGGCCACGCCCGGGGAGGCGGCCAGGGCGCCGGCCATGCCCTCGCTCATGTCCCCGGCCCCGAAGAGGAGGAGGCGCCTGCCCTCGAGGGAGCCACCCATCCTCTCCGCGGCCAGGGCCACGGCGGCCTGCGACATGGACGTGGTGCCCCGGGCGATCCCCGTCTCGGAGCGGGCCCGCTTGCCGACCTCCAGCGCGTGGCGGAACAGCACCGAGAGGCTCGATCCCGCGGCCCCCTCCAGCAGGGCCCGCTCCCACGCGTCGCGCACCTGACCCAGGATCTCGCTCTCCCCCAGCACGGCCGAGTCCAGACCGCAGGCCACCGCGAAGAGGTGGGCGGCGGCGGCGTCGCCGTAGTAGCTGTAGAGGTGGTCGGTGAACTCCTCCGGGGGGGCGTAGCTGAGCTGGGTCAGGAAGTTGCGGGCGTCGACGATGGCGCCGTGGAACCCTTCGGCCACGGCGTAGATCTCCGTGCGCTGACACGTGGAGAGCACGACGACCTCCGAGAGGTGCTCGCGCCCCCCCAGGTCGGCCAGGGCCTTGGGCAGACGTGCTTCCCCGACGGTCATCCGCTCGAGGAGGTCGAGCGGAACCGTACGGTGGCTGAGCCCTACGACGACGACAGACACGTCTGCAGTCGCTCCCTTGCTCGCTCTACCTCGCCGGCCCTGATGAGATCGAGAATGTCTGAGTCCAGGGCCTCATGCCAAGCCAGACCTTCCGTTGAGCGCCCTTGTGCCCGAATTGCGTCGCGTTGTTCGGACAGGATCTCGGCCAGCACCTCGTACTCCGGGCCCAGCTCGTCGGAGAACCGGGCCCTCAGCCAGCGGGCCAGGGCGGGGCTGCGGCCACCGGTGGACACGGCCAGGGTGATGGGGCCCCGGCGCACGATGGACGGGAGCATGAAGCTGCAGGACGCGGGGTCGTCGGCCGCGTTCACCCACACTCCTGCCTCCTCGGCGTCGTCGGCCACCTGGCGGTTGACCTCGCCGTCGTCGGTGGCCACCACCACCAGGCGGTATCCGGATGCCTCGCCTGGGCGGTAGGCCCGCTCCTCCCAGGTGGCGCCGGTGAGGGCCCGCACGTCGGGCCCGACGCTCGTGGCGACCACGTGCACCTGGGCACCCGCGGCCAGCAGGCCTTCCACCTTGCGGGCCGCCACCGGACCGCCGCCGACGACCAGACAGCTGCGCCCGGCCAGAACCAGGTTCACCGGATACAGCGCGGGAGCGGACGGCACGGACCCTCGCTCAGGCCGAGTTGGCCTGACGGTCGTGCGCGGCGCCGATGCGCGAGACGGGAACCGGGGTCTCGGTGTCCGGGACGTCGTCGGCGTCGGCGTGGGCGCCGCCGTCGCCCTGGGCGCCGCGACCGGAGTGGTCAGCATCCACCGCCCGCTCCGGCTCCGACGCCGGGCCGGCGCCGAGCGACGCGGGAACGGGACCGGCCCGCCGCTGCTGGTAGAAGCTGAGGATCTGCAGCTCGATCGACAGGTCCACCTTCCTGAGCGACACGTGGGGAGGAACGACCAGCACGGTCGGGGCGAAGTTGAGGATCGACCTCACGCCCGCGGCGACCAGACGGTCGGCGACGTCCTGAGCCGAAGAGGCGGGGGTGGCGATGACGGCGATGGCCACCTGCTCCTGGGCCACGATGGCGGGCAGGTCGTCCAGCGAGCGCAGGACCAGGTCGCCCAGGCGCTCGCCCACCTTGGACGGGTCGGCGTCCACCAGGGCGGCGACGCGGAACCCCCGGGCCGAGAAGCCCCGGTAGTTGGCCAGGGCGTGGCCCAGGTTCCCTACCCCGACGATCACGACCGGCCAGTCCTGGGTCAGGCCCAGCTCCCGGCTGATCTGGTAGAGGAGGTACTCCACGTCGTAGCCGACACCGCGGGTGCCGTAGGACCCGAGGTAGGAGAGGTCCTTTCGGACCTTGGCCGCGTTCACCCCGGCCAGCTCGGCCAGGCGCTCCGAGGAGATGGTGGACGTCTTGCTCTCCGCCTGGTCGAGGAGACTGCGCAGGTAGACGGGCAGGCGGGCCACCGTCGCCTCCGGGATGCAACGCCTCGGTCGGTCGTCCACGCTCAGATGGTACCGCCCTCCGGGGAGCTTGTTCACAAGGGAACTAGCGCCCACGGCCCTCGTGACCTGGGAGGATGCCGCCGACCATGACCACCCAGGCGGGATTCGCGGTCGCCAGCTGCCTGCTGGCGCTGGCTCTGGCCCTCTCCAGCTTCGAGCGCTGGCTGGTCCGCCACCGCCCCCACGAGCTGGCGTGGGCCGCGGGCCTGGCCCTGGCCACGGTGGCGGCCGCGGCCCTGGCCTGGGGCGCGGGCGTGGGCTGGAACGGAGCGGCCTTCCGGATCTTCTACCTCTGTGGCGCGGTCCTCGACGTGCCCGTGCTGGCTCTGGGAACGGCGTACCTCCTGGCCCGCCCCGGTACCGCCCGCCGGGCTGCCCTCGTGGTTGCGCTGGGGGCGGCCTTCTCCGCCGGCGTGCTCGTGGCCACCCCGTTCACGGCCAGGCTGCCCCGCCACCGCCTGGCCTCGGGATCGGAGGTGCTGGCCGTCCTTCCCCGCGTGCTGGCCGGGGTCGCATCCGCGGGCGGGGCGCTCGTGCTCGTGGGCGGGGCTGCCTGGAGCGCATGGCGGGCCCGCAGGGCGGGCGGGCCGCGCCGGCGCATGGTGGGCAACGGCCTCATCGCCATGGGCACACTCGTGCTCGGTGCCAGCGGCCTGCTCAACTCCGTGGTCGGCGAGATGACGGCGTTCGCGGTGACGCTGTCCGCCGGGCTGGGGCTGCTGTTCGCCGGGTTCCTGGTTGTCACCGCCGAGCCCGGTCGGGACGGGACGGCCCCGGCCGGCTAAGGCCGGGCCCGCAGGGCCCGGCGCAGCAGCTTGCCCGCGACACCGTGGGGCAGGGCGTCGACGAACTCGACCGCGCTCGGGCACTTGTAGCGGGCCAGGCGCGCCGAGCACCAGGAGACGACCTCGTCCTGGCTGAGCGAGCTCCCGGCCGCGGCCACGACGTAGGCCAGCACCGCCTCGCCCGAGCGGGCATCAGGCACACCGACCACGGCGGCTTCGAGGACGGCGGGGTGCGCGAGCAGGGTCGCCTCCACCTCCGCGGGGTAGACGTTGAAGCCCGACACGATCACCAGGTCCTTGGACCGGTCGACCAGCCACAGGTAGCCGTCGCCGTCGGCCACGGCAACGTCGCCGGTGCGCAGCCAGCCGTCCGCAGTGAGGACGGCCGCGGTGGCGTCGGCGTCCTGCCAGTAGCCGGCGAAGACGTTGGGCCCCCGCACCCAGATCTCCCCCGGGTCGCCCTCGAGGACGTCCTCGCCGTCCTCGTCGACCAGGCGCACCTCGACGCCGGGCGCGGGCACGCCGATCGATCCCGGCTTGCGCTCCCCGCCGACCACGGCCGAGGTCACGACCGGTGCGGCCTCGGTCAGGCCGTAGCCCTGCCAGAGGGGGACGCCGAAGCGGGCCTCGAAGGCGCCGGCGACCTCGGCCGGAAGGGCCGACGCCCCCGACACGGCCAGGCGCACGCTGGCCAGCTCGTCTCCGCTGGCGCGCCGGAGCTCGGCCCAGGCCGCGAACATGGGCGGGGCCCCGGCCAGCAGGGTCACGCCGTGGGCCCGCACCGTCTCCAGCGTCGACGCCGGGTCGAAGCGCTCCACCAGCACCAGCGCCGCCCCCGCGTAGAGGCTCAGACCGAGCATGACGTTGAGGCCGAATATGTGGAACAGGGGCAGGACTCCCAGGGCCACGTCACCGGCGTGCACGGCCCGGCCCGGGTGGAGCTGCACCTGCTCGAGGTTGGCGAGCAGGTTGCCGTGGGTCAGCACCGCGGCCTTGGGCGCGCCCGCGGTTCCGGCCGTGAAGATGAGCACGGCGGTGTCGCTGGCGGCCCGGTCGAGGATGGGAACGGGAGCGTCGGCGCCACCGTCGCCGGACGGCTGCGCCTCCCTTGGCGGCGCGCCGTCGATGGCGATGACCCCCTCCACGACCGCGCCCGAGCGGTCGAAGGCGCGAGCCGTGCCCGCGTCATCGCCGGCCGCGATGGAAAGCTTGGCCCCCACCGCCTCCAGCTCCGCTTCGAGCTCGACCTCGGGGGCGTCGGGGTTGAGGGGCACGGCCACCGCCCCGATCCCCAGCACCGCGAGGTAGGCCACGACGAAGAGGCTGTCGTTGGGCAGGGCCAGGGCCACGCGGTCCCCGGGCACCACTCCCAGCTCCACCAGCGCTCGTCGGGCCTCGGCCACCAGGGTGCGCAACCGGCCGTAGGAGACGGTCCGGGCCCCGTCGTAGAGGGCAGCCGCCTCCTCCGGATGGGGCTCGACGATGGCGGCGAGGTTCACCGCCGGCCCTGCTCTGTCGGCCCCGCGGAGCTCGGGCCCGTCACCTGCCGATCACGAGGAACTGGACCAGGGCGGCGATGAAGATGGCGGCCAGCAGGCAGGCCAGGGTGATCGTGGTCGCCGGCCGCATCGCTCGATCGTCGCGCAGTGCGTCCGCCGATCGCATCCCGGAGCGACGGCGGGCCGGCGCCGGTCAATCGGGCGCGGCCAGGAACACCCCGGAGCCGGAACCGAGGCCCAGGAACTCGGCGGCCGGGGCCCGGCTCATGGCGACCGAGACCAGGCCGTAGGAGTCGATCACCAAGCCGACCTCGCCCGGCCCGAGCTCGTCGTAGGTCCGGGCCCGGCGGGCCACGCGCACCTGGTCGCCCAGGCGCAGGGCGACCCGGGGGCCGAAGGCCTCGAGCTCCTCCGGTCCCACGTTGAGCTGGGCGTTGCCGAACCTGTCCACCCACAGCACCTCGGCGACGAGCGCTCCGTCCTCCACCCGCGGCACGGGGAGGATGCCCGGTCGCAGGCTGATGGGGTCGACGGACTCGCCCAGCTCGGCCAGGTCGACGCCCGCGCACACATGGGCGGCCACGGGCGCGAACACGTCACGACCGGCGAAGGTCGGCCCCGGCGCGGGCAGATGGAATTCGGCGTTGGTGAGAGACACGGCCCGGGTGGCGCCGCCCACCATCGACACCGCCGAGGCCAGGAGCCCGTTGTCGGGTCCCACGAACACCGCGGGATCGTCGCCTTCGCCTGCCTCGACGGCCACCGCCCGCCTGTCGGTGCCCACCCCGGGATCGACCACTGCGAGGACGACGCCGTGGGCCAGGTACTGCACGCTGCGGACGAGCGCCAGGCTCCCGGCGCGCACGTCGTGGGGCGGGACCTCGTGGGTGATGTCGATGACCGTGACGTGGGGCGCGATGCTCCGGACCACCGACTTGACCACCCCGACGAACTCGTCGGCGAGCCCGTAGTCGGAGAGGAACGACAGGGTGCGGTAACGCTCTAGCACCGGGATGTTCGGGCTGGGGCCGGGCGCGCCGGGGCGGCCCGGAAGGCGCCGGTCAGGCCCTAGCCCGCCTCGGTGTAGCGGTCGGCCAGGTACTTGTCGACGTCATCCTCGCGGATCCGGTAGGACTTGCCGACGCGCACGGCCGCCAGCTGCCCGGCGTTGATGAGCCGGTACACGGTCATGTTCGAGACCCGCAGGAGGCCGGCCACCTCGGCCACGGTGAGGAATCTGGCCCGTGCACTCTGCGACTGCGACAACTGGAATCACCCCTCTCCGCCGTGGGCACTGTACGTCACTGAGGGCAATGGGGGAAGTGGGGCAATAGGGAGCAGAGATGGCACCGTGGGGCCCACGGAGGGAGGCCGAGGGACGGCCCCCGAGACCCCGCCGGCCCCCGGGAGTCAGCCCTGACCGAGCTGGCGGGAGCGCTCGGTCGCGGCCGCCACCGCCTCGAGGATGGCGGCTCGTAACCCCCTGGCCTCCAGCACGCGCAGGCCCGCGGCGGTAGTGCCCCCGGGCGAGGTCACCGCGGCCCGGAGCGACTCGGGGGTCTGGTCGGTCTCGTCGAGCATGCGCGCCGCGCCCAGCAGCGTCTGGAAGGCAAGGACGGTCGCCACGTCGCGGGGCAGGCCCACGAGCACGCCCGCGTCGACGAGCGTCTCTGCGAACAGGAACACGTAGCCGGGTCCCGACCCGGACAGTCCGGTGACCGCGTCGAGCAGGCTCTCGGGCACGCGCACGACAACGCCTACGGCGGACAGGATCGACTCGGCCCAGGCCAGGTCCTCCTCCCCTGCCGCGCTGCCTGCCGCCACGGCCGCCGCGCCCGCTCCCACCAACGCCGGTGTGTTGGGCATGGCCCGCACGACCGGTGTCCCCTTCGGTAGCCACTGCTCGAGGCTGTCCAGGGGCACGCCGGCGGCGATGGACAGCACCCGGGCCACGCGCGCCGCCGCGGCCGCGGCGCAGGCGTGCTGCACGTCGTCGGGCTTCACCGCTATGACCGCCCCCTCGCTCGCGGGCACCGACTCGGCGACCACGACGTCCGGGTGGCGCTCGGCCAGTCGCTGGCGCTGGTCGGGGAGCTTCTCGACAACGGCCAGTTCCTCGGGCCTTGCCCATCCCGCGGCCAGCAGGCCGACGAGGAGGGCCTCCCCCATGCGTCCGCCGCCGACGACGGTGAGCCGTGCCGCCATCCGCCGAACGCTAGTGCCGGCGGTCTTGGCTGGGCCCCAAGCGCCCTAGGGCAGGTAGCGCATGGGATCCTCGGGGGTTGCGTTCACGCGCGTCTCGAAGTGGAGGTGCGGACCGGTGGCGTCGCCCGTCGCCCCGCAGTAGCCGATGAGCTGCCCCTGGGCCACGTCGGCGCCGTCCCCGGCCACCAGCGAGCTCTCGTGGGCATAGAGGGTGCTGAACCCGCCCCCGTGGTCCACGACGACGACGTTGCCGTAACCGCGCATCTGCCCGGAGAAGATGACGTGCCCGGCCTTGGCCGCCCGGATCGGTGCTCCGTAGGGCGCGCCGATGTCGATGCCGGAGTGGAGCCGGCCCCAGCGGTAGCCGAAGGGTGAGGTGATGGGTCCCGACGCCGGCCACATGAGGCCCGCGCCCGAGACCTTGCCCGCGACGCTTCCGCCCCCGCCCGGGAAGACGTACACGGGGACCTGCCGGGCCCGGATGAGCGACGACAGGTTGGCGTCCTGGGCCGCCACCGCGTCGGCTTCGGCCTGGAAGGCGGTGATGCGGTCGTGCAGCGCCGACGCCAAGCGGTCCTTGGCCGCCAGCGCGCCCCCCAGGTCGGCTAGGTGGGCCTCCGCCGCC
Organism: Actinomycetota bacterium; assembly: GCA_005884125.1. Classification (GTDB taxonomy): domain Bacteria; phylum Actinomycetota; class Acidimicrobiia; order Acidimicrobiales; family AC-35; genus AC-35. The sequence continues at coordinate 35,893 of VAXP01000132.1, forward strand.
CGGCGGCGATCGGAGGCGAGGGCCTGGGCCTTGTTCAGCTCGGCCTGCTCGACGACGAGGTCGTCCCGAGCGGCGCGCAGCTCGTCCAGGACGTCCAGGCTGCGGCCGTCGACCTCGGACATGAGCTGGCGGCGGCGGGTGGCATCGTCGAGGTTGCGGGAGGAGACCAGCTCGCTGAAGGCGCTGGCGCTGGCCGGCTCCACGTACTCGGACACGGCCCGCTGGATGACGGCCCCGCGCAGGACGGCGATGCGCCCTCTGGTGGCCGACAGCCGGGCGCCGGCTGCGTCGGCCGCGACCATGGCGGCGCGCAGCGCCAGACGCGCCGCGTCGACGCTGGCCGCCTGCACGTCCACCTCCTTGGTCAGGGACTGCACGGCCGACATGAGCTGGGCGTCGCTGGCCCGCATGACGTCGATCTGCGAGGCGAGCTGGGCGTGACGGGACCGGGCCGCCTCGCGCCGGGCCCGGAGGGAGGACAGGGACTCGGCCCCCGCGGGCGAACGAACGGTTGCGGCCAGCTGGGCCAGGAGCACGCCCAGCGCCACCAGCGCCGACCAGCGCAGCTGAGGCCCACGCACGCGCGCGCCATCACGCGGTGGCGCCGATGAGTGGCCGGAGGTGTGACCAGCATCGACCGGGGCAAGGAGGGCTCCGGTGGCGTTCGGCATGTTGTCGAGTGACGCAGTCCGCCGTCCGACCCCTGAGGGTCGGGGGGAAGCTAATGGCCATATCGCGGCGAATGCAACTATCGGACGATCTCGCCCCCGGGGCACCTCTCGGGGGGCAAAGGGCGCGAAAAGCAGGCCCGAGGAACCTCCCGAATCGCCCGCACTTCCCCGAACGGGCCTCGTTCCGCACCTCGGGCCTGCAAGGGCGAAACTACCGCTCGCGCCGCCTCCCGGCAAGGGCGCGAATTCCGCGAATCATCGCTGGTGGCGGGGGGTTTTTCCGTCGCGGGCGGAGCCCTAGCGGCGGAACCTCGAGGCGTACCCGATGCGCATGGCGGTGGGGAAATGCTGCTCCACGTAGGCGTAGGCGGAGCCGACCATGCGGTCGAGCTCGTCGTCGTCAACGGCGCTCACCGGCAGCTGGCCGACGAGGAACACGGCGTCCTCCGGGCCGATGGCGAAGCGGTGCGCGAACAGCCTCGCGTTCGTGCGCAGGAGGTACTCGTAGCAGGCTTCGACGTTCTCCTCGGGCGCGGGCATGAAGTGGGTCTCGAAGTGAAGGGTCCGCTCCCGCAGGGTCATCCAGACGGTGATGAACTCCTTCTCCTCTCCCCGCAGCCGCACGTACCAGCGACGGGCGCCGGCGTCGTGGTCCACGGCCGCCACGGTGGCGCTCTCCTGGCGCTGCCGCTCGCTCCAGCGCTGCACCAGAGCAGTGAGCCCGGCCAGCTCCTGGGGACTGAACGCCTCTACGGACAATCGACGAGTTGGCGCTCGGTCAGGGTGGCGTAGAGCCGGCGCAGCTCGCCTGCTGCGGTCGACCACGTGTACCGGCGCGCTCTCTGCGCGGCGCGCGTCGACATGTCGCGTGCCAGCCGGGGATGGTCCAGGATCTCGGCGATGTAGGCGGCGTAGTCGGCGGGGTCGCGTGTCTCCACCAGGAAGCCGGTCTCAGCGTGGTCGACGAGCGTGCGCAGGCCGCCCACGGCCGCGGCCACAACCGGCGTCCCGCACGCCGCCGCCTCGAGGGCGACGAGCCCGAAGGACTCCGAGCGGCTGGGCACCACGCAGACATCGGCGGCGCGGTAGTAGGTCGAGAGCAGCTCGTGGGGCTGAGGCGCCAGGAAGCGCACGCGCTCCTCCAGGCCCAGGGTCCGGACCAGGGCCCGCAGCCGCGATACCTCGGTGTGACCCTGGGGCCCGCTGGGGCCCCCGACCACGGCGAGGAAGGCGTCGGTATGCCCCTCCAGCGCGGCCAGGGCGTGGACAGCGACGTCGACCCCCTTCAGGGGTTGGATACGACCCACGAACAGGAGCATGGGCCCCGAGGCGGGCAGGCCCAACGCCCGTCGGGCCTGGGGCCCGTGACCGGGAGCGAAGAAGGCGTGGTCGACACCGGGGGCCACGACGTACACACGCTCCGGGTCGGCGTCGTACAGCTCGGTGATCTGATCGGCCTCGACGGCACAGGACGCCAGCACTGCGTCGGAACAGCCGATCACATGCGCCTCGGCGTGGGCCCGATGGGTGGGCTCGTCGGCGCCCAGCTCCTCCGGGCTGGACTCCGCCTTCACGCGCGCCAGGGTGTGGAAGGTGGACGCCAGCGGGACGCCGAGCTCGTGCTTGAGGACGTGGCCGGCGATGCCCGACAGCCAGTAGTTGGCGTGGATGGCGTCGGGGATCCCGGCCGTGCCCTTGACGCGGCACAGCACTCCTTCCACGAACTCGTCGACCAGCCCCCGCAGCTGCTCCTTGGGCACCGGAGCCAGGGGACCGGCGGGCACGTGGTGCACCCGGAGCCCGGGCTCCACGGCCACGACAGCCGGGAGGCTCTCGGACCACGCCCTCGTATAGACGTGGCAGGCCACGCCGGCCCGGGCCAGGGCCGAGGAGAGCTCGCGCACGTAGACGTTCATGCCCCCGCCGTCGCCCGTTCCCGGTTGAGCCAGGGGCGAGGTGTGCAGCGAAAGGACGGCCAGGCTGCGCATCGCCGCCCAAACTAGTGCCCCGCCCCCGTCCCCAGGACCGGGCGCACCCCGAGGTGGCCGGCCCTCGGGTCAGTCCTCGCCGTCGCCCGCGTCCCCCACGGGCGGGCTGACCAGACGGTTCTCGTTCTCGTGACGGAAGGACTGGTAGACCTTGATGAGGGTCTGCTTCTGGTCCTCGGTCAGCGACTGGTCCCGCAGGATGTGGTCGACGAGGTCGGTCCCCTCCCGCTCCTCGAGGATGCCGGCCCGGATGTAGAGCGTCTCCGCCGATATGCGCAGGGCCCGGGCGATCTGCTGGAGGATCTCGGCCGACGGCTTGCGCAGGCCCCTTTCGATCTGGCTCAGGTAGGGATTGGAGATCCCGGCCAGCTCGGAGAGGCGACGCAGCGACAGGCGGGAGCTGGCCCGCTGTTCCCGGATGAACTCGCCCAGGTCCCGCCAGCGCTCGGGCAGCTCCTTCACGGCTGCCACGCTACGCGACCCGCCTCCGGGGCGGTCAGCGCAAAAGGCTGTCGACGTTCGCCTGCCCGCTCTTGTAGCGGCGGACGATCTCCTCCTGAAGGGCGTCGGTGACCTCGAAGAGCCGGCGTCGCTTGTCGGACACCTTCCGTTCCAGATCGGCGAGGCCGCTGGCGATGGCGCGCACCTCGTCCTCGGTCAGCTCGGCCAGCGTGCCGATGCGCTTGGCGTCGGCCACCGCGTCGAGCTCGGCTGCGATCCAACCGTCGGCGTCGGCCGGGCTGAACGACGTGGGCAGGCGGCCCATGCCCCCGGTGCGGGTGCCCTCGGCCAGGATGGCCGGGAGCTGCTCGACCAGGTGGGCCAGATCGGTCGTCTCCCCACCCTCCCGGGCCTCGAGGTGGGCCAGCACTATGTCGAGGCGTCCCTGCACCAGCCGCCTGAGATAGGAGAGCTCGTCGGCCGCCTCCTGGCACGTGTCACGCCGGGCCCGCACCTCGGCCATGGGCAGCGAATCCAGGTCGCGCACGTAGTCGCGGCTCAAGAACTCGTCTATTCGGGCGATGGCCATGCTCTGGCGATGGTACCGGCCCGCCGGCGCCTCCGCCGGGGCTCGAGCCATCCCGCCCGCTGCACCGGGCCGTAGCGGTACACGGCCCGTCCCTGGACGTCGGAGACGGCGACCCTCCCGAACACGCTGCTGTCGGTGCTGGCCTCTGCGTTGTCGCCGACCAGCTCGGCCATCAGCCCGTGGACCGCGGCCACCCGCTTGACGATGAGCCGTGTGGCCTGTCTCGGGTCGGCGGTGACCACCAGATCCCCGACCTCGATCGGCCGGGCGTGGCCTCCACGGGGGCGCACGATGAGCAGGCGGTCACCGGGCTCGAGGGTGGGGAGCATGCTCGCGCCCTCCACCCTCACGCGGCGGGTCCGCGGCAGCCGTCGCGCCGCCAGCCCGGCCGCGGCGCCGGCCACCAGCGCGCACGCGAGGCGCAGGCCGGGTCCCCTCGCCTGGATCACGGCCCCGCCACCCGGGATAGTGTGGCCCCACAGACCTGCAACCGTCTCGAGCAAGGAGCTTCGGCATGCGCGTCGCCCCCCGCATTCTCAGCCTCCTCGACCGGGTCAATCCCCCGGCTCCCGTGCACGCTCACTGCGATCTCCCGTGTGGGATCTACGACCCGGCTCAGGCCCGAATCGAAGCGGAGTCGGTCAAGGCGTGCATGGAGAAGTACGCCGGTTCCAATGACGCCGACTTCCGAAACCGGGCCGTGTTCATCAAGGAGGAGCGGGCCGAGCTGGTCAAGCACCACCTGTGGGTGCTCTGGACCGACTACTTCAAGCCCGACCACCTCAAGAGCTACCCGCAGCTCCACGAGCTGTTCTGGAAGGCGACCAAGGCGGCGGGGGACGCCAAGAAGACCAACGACACGGCCGTGGCCCAACAGCTGCTGGACCAGATCGCGGAGATCGACAAGATCTTCTGGGCCACCAAGAAGGCATAGCTCCACAAGAAGGCCCCCACAACAAGGCATAGCCCCCGGTCCGGCCCTCGGGCGGCATCACCGGCCCAACAAGGGGGCGGCCAGCACGGCCCACACCGGCCCGACCAGGAGGAGCGAGTCGAGCCGGCGCGCCCCCTGCACCGGGGCGTGGGGGTCGGCGACCAGGCGGCTGACTGCGACCACGCCTGCGGGCGCCAGCGCGGCGGTGAGCCCGCCCAGGATCCACGGCGACGGGCCCCGGAACGGGGGGACCAGGACGCCGGCCACCCCCAGGGTGAGCGAGAGCACGGCGGCCACGCCCGCGGCCGGGCCCTCCCACGCCGTGCTGGCGCCCGTGCCCACGATGTAGACGCTGGCGTCGTAGGCGGCCACGAGAGCGAGCAGAACGAGGACGACGGCCAGGCCGTGGCGGAGTACGAGCACGGGCGAGGCCGCAGCCAGCCCGAAGGCGGCCGCCAGCGCACCGGTTCGCCGGCCCGCGACCCGGCCGCCGTGCGTCCGTCCCCATAGCAGGCTCAGGCCGGTCGTCAGGGCGAGGCCCGACACGCACCCCACCCAACCGGCCACCGCGGCCAGGGGAACGAGGCCGGCCCCGGCGGTAGCCAGGGCGGGCGACGGTCGCTGTGGGGCGCGGTGGGCCGAGCGGGCGACCTGCAGAGCGGCGAGGGCGGCCGCCGCCCCCATCCACAAGGCCATCCAGACGACGCCGAGCAGGGCGACGACGCCGGTGCCGGCCGCCCACGCCAGACCCAGGCGGATATGGGGCCCGTCCAGATGGGGGGCGGCTGGCATCCCCGACCGGGGTCCGGGCGCCGGCGGCGGTGGCTGGGACGGCGCCGGTGGCGCCTCCCGCCACTGCGGCCCCCGCTGGCGGGACTGTACGCGTCGAGGCCGGGTCAGGGGCTCGGAGACGGTCACGAGCCCTCAGTCTCCCCCTCCGGACACGGGCGGCAGCACGGCCACCTCGTCGTGGTCCCCGACCGGGGTGCCCTCGGTGGCGGGCTCGCCGTTGACCCAGACCCGGCTCCGCCCCAGCACTTTGGTGAAGGCGTCGCCGTGACGGGCCCGGGCCGCGGCCAGGACTTCGGCAACCGTCCCGCCGGCCACGACCTCTCTTCCCGTGCCCGCCGCCTCCCGGGCGGCCGCGAACAGGCGGAGCACGGCCACGTCGGCCCGAGGCTAGCGCCGGAGCGAAGCGCGGCTTGTGGGAGAAGGGAAGGCCCCGGTTGACTGGCGCCGTGCCCCGGCTCCTCCTGCTCCGCCACGGCCAGTCGGCCTGGAACGCGGCCGAGCGCTGGCAGGGATGGGCCGACCCACCGCTGTCCGAGCTCGGGCGCCGTCAAGCCCTCGCCGCCGTCACCATGCTGAGGGACCACGGCTTTGGCGCCGTCGTCTCCTCCGACCTCATTCGCGCCCGCCAGAGCGCCGACATGCTGGCCGCGGGCCTGGGGTTGCCGGCCCCCGAGGTCGATGCCGACCTGCGAGAGCGCGACATCGGGGCGTGGACGGGCTGCACCACGGCCGAGATCCTCGAGCGCTGGCCCGGGCAGCTCGAGGCCTGGCGTGACGGGAAGCTGACTGCGCCGCCGGGCGGGGAGTCGCACGCTCGGCTGGTGGAGCGCGTGACGCGCGCCGTGGAGCGTCTCGCCGGGGCCGACACCGGGACGGCCGACCGAGCCTCCGCGCTCGTGGTGGTCACCCACGGCGGCGTCATCCGCACCCTCGAGCGCCACCTGGGCGTCGAACCGGCGACGGCCGCCAACTTCGGCGGCCGGTGGATCGAGAGAGAGGGCGAGGTCCTGCGGCCCGGCCCCCCCGTGGCGTTGGCAGACGGCGACCCGCGCACCATCACCACTCGGCTGTAGCGCCGACGGTACCGTCCCCGAGATGCAGGTCGAGGTCGTGCGCAGCAGCAGGCGCCGGCGGACGGTGCAAGCGCGCCAGCTCGGTGAGGTCGTGCGGGTGACCATCCCCGCCACCATGACCAAGGCGGAAGAGGACCGTTGGGTGGCGGAGATGCTCCGCCGCATCGAACGGCACCAGCACACCGCCGACGTCGACCTGATGCAGAGGGCGCTCGACCTGGCCCGCGGCCACGGCCTCCCCGTTCCGAAGGAGGTCCGCTGGGTCGACAACCAGCGGTTTCGGTGGGGCTCGTGCACGCCCGTCGACGGCACCATCCGCATCTCCTCGCGCCTCGCCGGCTTTCCCGACTGGGTGCTCGACTACGTCCTCATGCACGAGCTGGCGCACCTCGAGGTCCCCCACCACGACCGCCGCTTCTGGGAGCTGGTGGAGCGCTATCCCCTCAGCGAGCGGGCCCGTGGCTACCTGCTGGCCAAGGAGACCGAGGCGACCGCCTGAGCCTCCCCTACCGGGGCTGGGGCGCGGCGCTGGCCGCCGCCCGCCACGCCGCCTCCTGCTCGCCCAGCTCCGTGCTCGGCGGCGCACCCTTGCGGTATTCAGCCAGCAGGGCCCTCCAGTTGTTGGTCGCCTCCAGACGGCCCAGCAAGGCGCTCACCCCCCAGACCACGCGGTCGAGGATGACGTAGGAGGGGGGCATGTTGAGCGTGCGGATGAGCTCGCCGTAACGACCCTGGATGTCGACGACACGCTGCAGCGCCTCGGCCACCCACGCCCGTGTGTAGGTGAATCTGTCGGAGAGGAAGGGCTCGTAGGGGCCGCTGACGTACTCGTAGACGAACGAGGGGTCGAAGCCGTGGGCGGCCGGGAGGAACCCGGCCGAGATCGACGCGGCCACGACCCCGTCGACGTCGCGGTCCAGGATGGCGTCCAGAACAGGGGTCAGCTGCTCGAGCTCGCCCGGCTTCCACCTCTTCACCAGGCCGAAGTCGAGGAACGTGATGGACCCGTCGTCGTGGAAGCGGTAGTTCCCGGGATGAGGGTCCCCGTTGAACACGCGGTGGTGATGGATCGAGCCCTGGGCGAAGCGCAGCAGGACCTCAGCCGCCTGCTGGCGGGCGGCTTCGGTGGCGGTGTCGACGAAGTCGTCCCACCTGAGCCCGTCGACCCAGTCGCTCGTCAGCACCCGCCGGCTCGACCGCTCGGGTACCACTCCGGGGACGCGGATGAAGGGGTGGCCCTGGTAGCGCTGGGCGAACTCGGTCTGGCACGCCGCCTCCAGCCGGTAGTCGAGCTCGTCCGCCATGCGGGCCCTCAGTTCGTCCACCAGGGCGGTGACGTCCAGGTTCTTGAGCGCGAACTGAGCGAAGAGCCCGTAGAGGAACTCGGCGTTGTCCAGGTCGCTCTTGATGGCCCGGTCCACGCCCGGGTACTGAACCTTCACCGCCACGACGCGCCCGTCGGGCATCACCGCCCGGTGCACCTGGCCGATGGAGGCGGCGGCGACCGGCACCGGGTCCCAGTCGAGGAAGAGGCGCTCGGGGTCGGCGCCCAGCTCGTCGCGCACCACACCCTCGGCCAGGCTGGGGGCCATGGGGGGGACGTCCGCCTGAAGGGTGGCCAGGGCGGCCTGGGCCTCCGGGGGCAGACCCTCGGCGATGAAGGAGAGCATCTGGCCCGCCTTCATGATGGCGCCCTTCATGCCGCCCAGGACCTGGGCCACGTCCTCGGCCGTGCGGATGGCGAACTGCTCCTCCATCCTGGCCCGCTCCTCCTCCGACACCCCCCGCCCCCGCACCCGCATGAGGACCCAGTGGGCGCCCCGGCGGATCGTCAGCCGGTAGACCCGGGCCTGTCGCTCCAGCCGGTGGCGGCGGTCCTGGTCACGGAGGGCGACCGCGCCCGCAGCCCCGGCGGTGGCCGCGCCCGTGAGCGCGGCGATGGCGAGGAGGTGGGGCTTGCGCATGGACGGGTCTGCCGCTCGGCTCAGGAACGCTCGCCGGCGGCGCGCGCCTCCCGCTCGGCCACGGCCTGGTCCTTGAGGCAGAACCGAGCCGCAGGCAGGGCCTGGAGGCGGTCGTCATCGATGCGCTGGCCGCAGGCCTCGCAGGTGCCGTAGGTGCCGTCGTCGAGGCGGTGCAGGGCGTGCTCGACCTCGCCCAACTCGGCTTCGACCCGCTCCAGGATGGACAGGTCGCGCTCGCGGTTGAAGGTCTCGGTCCCCACGTCGGCCTGGTGCTGGACCATGTGGGAGAGCTCCCCGAGGCTCTCGTCCTCCGACTCCTCGCTCAGGCCCTCCTGCTCGAAGGAGGTGCGCAGGTCCTGCAGGCGAACCCGCTCCTCCTCCAGTCGCCCACGGGTACCGTCCGCGTCCACGCGCCGAATGGTAGCTGTCCGCGCTCGGCCGGGACCCTGCCTACATCCACTTCGCGCTGCGACTCGCACGACCGGGACTCCGGCTGGTGCGCGGGGAGCCGGCTGGTCCATCCTTCACCCCGCCGCCGTACTGACCGATGATGGTGGCCGGGCAAGACAGCCGCGGCGGAGGGTCGTGGGCGGCTCTGTCCCCTGACCCCCCTGATGACCAATCCGTCCCCCGACCACCGCAGGCACGCACGCCGGTACCCCCGCGTCGCGCTGTTCACCGCGACCATGGCCGTGACGGTCGTGGTATGGGCCACCGGGATCGCGAGGGAGAGGCCCGTGGTGCTCCCGCCTGCGGCCATCCCCCCCGAGGCACCCCCGGCCGGCGGGGGGCCGGGAGCCGCGGGCGGGCAGGCCGTGCAGCCGGTGCTGGCGTGGGAGCGCACCTACGCGGGCGTCACCTTCCGGGAGTCGTCCCCCGTGGAGGCGAACCTGAGCGGACCCGCCATCGTCGTGGGCGCACTCGACGGCAACGTGTACGGGCTCGACTCGGTTACAGGCGCGGATCTGCCCGGGTGGCCGGTAGCCACCGGCCATCCCATCAACTCTTCTCCCGCGGCCGCCGACATGTACGGGACCGGCGCCGACGAGGTGGTGGTGGCCAGCGGCTGGGCGGACAGCGGCAGGTGCGCGGGCGGTGGCGTGTTCGTGATCGACCCATCGGGAGCGGTGCGTTGGGTTCGGGCCGGGGTGGACCCCCTGTGCCGGACGCTGGCGTTCCACTCCAGCCCCGCGGTGGGTGACATCACGGGGTCTGGTGTGGCCGACGTGACCGTCGGCGCCCTCGGGCTGCAGAGCTGGTCGTGGGACGCCAACGGTCAGCTCAACGCCGGGTGGCCCTTCTACACCGACGACACCGTCTTCGCCACGCCGGCCCTGGCCGACCTGAATGGAGACGGCACCACCGAGGTCGTGATGGGCGGGGACGCCTCTCCTGGTGGCGTCTTCCGCCCCAACCACAGAGGGGGCGTGGTCCGGGCCGTGAGGGGCGACGGGCGCCTGCTGTGGCGCTTCGCGACCAACGAGATCGTGCGCTCCTCTCCCGCCGTCGGGGCCCTGGGCGGCCACCAGGGCCAGTCGATCGTGTTCGGGACGGGCAACTACTGGGTCAACCAGCCCGGGGGGGCCAGCGATTACGACCGGGTGTCGGCCCTGGACACCTCGGGACGCCTTCGGTGGACCCGGCACCTGGGCGGCCAGACCCTGGGCGCGCCCGCGCTGGCCGATGTCGCCGGCACCGGCGAGCGCGATGTCGTCATCGGAACCGCGGACGGACCCGCGGGCGGGCGGGTGTGGGTGCTCGGGCCCGGGGGCGACCCCCTTCCGCACTGGGACGGGGTGCCCTCGGGCGGCGGCGTGGTGATCGGGGCGGTGAGCACGGCCGACCTCAACGGTGACGGCGCCCAGGACGTGCTCGTGCCCACCGGGTCGGGCGTGCTCGTCCTCGACGGGCGCACGGCCCAGCCCATGTTCTCCATCGACGCCGGTCATGCGGCATTCCAGTCCACTCCGGTGGTGACGGCCGACCCCGGGGGGGCGGTTGGCATCACCGTGGCGGGGACGGAGCCAGGCGGGGTGGGCGTGATACAGCACTGGGTCATGCCGCCGTCGTCGGGGGCACAGCTGGGATCGCAGGGGTGGCCCACCTTCCACCACGACGGCCGGCGTACCGGAAACGCCAACCCTCCTCCGCTGGCCCAGCGACAGTGCCTGGGTGTGGGCATCGCCGGCTACTGGGAGGCGGCCGCCGACGGCGGCGTCTTCGGGTGGTGCGGCGCCGGGTTCCACGGCCGGCCGGCCCCCTCGGGTCTGGCTGCCCCGGTGGTGGCCATGGCCTCGAGCCCGACCGGGCAGGGGTACTGGGAGGCGGCCGCCGACGGCGGCGTGTTCGTCGGCATGGCCCGGACTCCTGACGGGCGGGGCTACTGGCTGGTGTCGGCCGACGGTGGGGTGTTCGCCTTCGGCGACGCGCCGTTCGAGGGTGGCGGGGGCCGGGTGAGCCTCCCATTTCGGATCGCGGCCATCTTGGCGACACCCAGCGGCCGGGGCTACTGGCTGGTCGGCGACGAAGGCTCGGTGCTGACCTACGGCGACGCCCAGTTCTTCGGGTCCACGGGCAACATCCCCCTGCGGTCGCCCATCGTCGCCGCCGCCGCCACTCCGTCAGGACAGGGGTACTGGCTGGTGGCCGCCGACGGTGGGGTGTTCACCTATGGCGACGCTCCCTTCCTGGGGTCGACCGGAGCGGTCCGCCTGCGCCAACCCATCGTGGGGATGGCGGCCACCGCGGCCGGGCGCGGCTACTGGTTGGCTGCGGCAGACGGGGGCGTGTTCGCCTTCGGAGACGCCCACTTCGTGGGCTCAACCTCGGGGCTGCACCTCAACAGCCCGGTGCAGGCCATCGCCGCTCCCGCCGGGTGAGGCGCGCCAGCCGCCACAGCCCAGCCACGGCCGCCCCCGAACCGCCCGAGCCCTCTGTGTCTCACGCCCGATCGGGCTCGCGGCGTCGGATCCGCAAGCCTGGTGCGCAGTCGTCATGTGTACGGGTCGAGGCGCGCCCCAGTCAGCTCCCGTACCGGGCGCAGCAGTGCCGGCCCCAAGAGCGCGATCACAACGAACACGATGGCTGCGATCACGAACGGCCCTTGGATGCCTAGCAGCTTGGCGGTCAGCCCGCCGAAGGCCGCGCCCAGCGGGATGATGCCTTGCGCCACCATGCGATAGGCGGAGTTGACCCGCCCGAGCAGCCTGTTCGGCGTGACTGTTTGGCGCAGGGTGACGGTCAGCACACGCCACAGACCGTCGCCCGCTCCGAGCGTGAAGAACAATCCGATCGCGACCAGCGGCGAGGTGGTGAACGACAGGCCCGCGAGCGCGATCGCCCACAGCCAGAACGCGATCACGATGGTGGTCGCGGCTCCGACACCACGCTGGAGGGGCGTAACGAGCCATTGGGTCGCCACCGTGCCTGCGGCAGCGGCGAGAAACAGGGCGGTGAACACCGCCTTTCCCGAGTGGAGCCGCTCCAAGGTGTAGAGGATGAGCACCGCCTCGGTCGCGAAGTAGAAGAAGTTGAGGACTCCGAGCAGGGCAGCCAACCGGCGTAGAAGGCGGTGGGACACCGTGAACCTGACGCCTTCGCGCACGTCCGCCCACAGGCGCGTTGAAGGCCGGTCAACGCCATGCACGTCGGGAAGGGTGGCGGCCAGAGCCGAAGCTGCCACGAAGGAGACGGCGTCGGCCAGAAAGGGCACCGAGGGCGCTGCGCTGTAGAGCGCGGCGCCGATGGGCGGTCCCCCGAAGTTCTCGGTCATGACCTGCGTGGAGGTGAGCCGGGCGTTGGCCGTGACGAGCTGATCGCTCTCGACCAGCCTGGGCAGGATGGCTTGAGCGGCGTTGGTGTGCAGCGTTTCCCCCACACCGAGACCGAACGCGCAGACATAGAGCAGCCAGATCTGCGCCCAGTGTCCGAGCACCACGATGCCAAGGGCGGCGACCACAACGCAGCGAGCGACGTCCGCCGTCACCATGAGGCGACGGCGGTCGACGCGGTCGGCAATGGCGCCGGCAATGAGCGAGAAGACCAGCCACGGCAGGCGCGACGCGATGGTCACGCCGGCGATCAGGAATGCGTCCCGCGTGAGCGACGCCGCCAGCAGCGGGAAGGCGGTGAGAAACATCCCGTCACCGGTGCTCGAGATGCCCACGGCGAGCCACACCCGCCGGAACGACGCACCAAGCGGTCGGCGTGGCTCGGGCTGGCTCACGGGAAAGGATCCACGAGGGCGCCGCGCCCAGCCACTGGCTCCCCGCCGAGGTTCCCAGCGCGACCAGCTCGAACCCGGCAACTTGGGTATCAACCCATCCGTCCGACAGGATCCGGCACCCTACGGAGGCCCCCCGCCGCAAAACGGGCGGGACCGCCGGCGTCAAGGACGACACGAAGACCGCGGCCGGATCACAGCGCGCTATCCCAGTTGCTCCAGGCCGGCGCGCCCGCGGGCCGGAGCCGAAGCGTCGCCATCCTCCGTGTTCCGGGTGGCCGAAGAGCGCATGGACGTTGCGATCCATGGACACGGACCTACTCGGACGCGATGATCTCGGGATGGCCCGGGCGAAGTCCGCCAAGCAGGCGGTGGAGCAGCTGCGCCGGCTTTGCCTGGCGCTGCCCGAGGCGGAGGAGAAGCCGTTCGGCGGGCACACGGCGCCGGCCTTCCGCGTGCGGGACAAGCTGTTCGTGATGACGTCCGAAGACGGCACGACGATGAACTGCAAGGGCGCGCCTGGTGTACAACAGGCGCTCACCGCGTCCGATCCCGACCGCTTCTTCGGTCCCAGGTACACGGGTAAGAACGGATGGATCGGGGCCCGCCTCGACGTCGAGCAGGACTGGGATGAGATCGCCGAGCTCGTCGAGGAGAGCTGGCGGACGACCGCACCCAAGACGCTCGTTGCCCAGTTCGAGGCAGCCGCCGAGTAGCGGCGGTCCGGAGCCGAATACGCTGCGCGGCCGTGGCAACGTGGAAGGCGATCGAGCAGGCGGAGCCAGAGTTCGCCAGCCGGGTGCGGAGGCTGTTCGACGCCGGTCGCCACAAGACGATCGCCACGCTGCGCGCCGACGGCTCGCCCCGCATCTCGGGTATCGAGTGCGAGTTCACAGACGGCGATCTCCGCTTCGGTTCGATGACCGGCGCGCGCAAGGGCGCGGACCTCAAGCGGGATCCCCGCTTCGCCCTGCACGGCCCAACCTTCCACCCTGAGGAGGGCAAGGAGAACGCCTGGCCGGGCGAGGCGAAGATCGCCGGACTAGCCATCCCCGCCGGCCCGGTGACCACGGAGGAGGCGAGCGAGCCACCTGACGGGGAGATGTTCATCGCCGACATCACCGAGGCCGTCATCACGGGACTCAACGCCGAAGCCACCAAACTCGTCGTTGAGTCATGGACGCCCGAGCGAGGACTACGAAGGGTCGAGCGGGACTAGCGAGCGGGCCCGCCCCCAGTCGCCGCGATCGCAGCTGGCCAAAGCCTTCGGTTCCTCGATCCACCTAGTTTTGGCGCGTACCCGAGTCGCTCGTGAAGGCATCGCGCAGGGGCACTGTCGGGCTCCACGCCGAGATGGTCACGGTCTGTCAGGATTCGGCGATGCGCTTGAGGTTGGCGAGCGTGTTCGTGATGCCCTCCCGCGCCATCTGCGCCATGCCCTCGATGCGGGCCTTGACGTCGAGGCTCGGGTCGCCGGCGCTGACGAAATCTGGGTAGGCAGGCAGGACCTGCCACGACTCGGTCACCGTCGTGCCGTCACCCTCGGGTTCGAAGGTGTAGCTCCAGCGAACGAGTTCAACGTCGCCGTTCGGCCCGTAATTGACAAAGGTGAACTCACGGTCCGGCTCGGCGGCGACCACCTTGCAGTGGGTGTCCCAAGTGAACTCCCCGACGGCGTTGTGGCCGGTGAACCAG
>VAXP01000178.1:0-1814 GCA_005884125.1 Actinomycetota bacterium
TGGGCGGGGCTCATCGACTACAACCGCGAGCGGCTCCGGCGGGGCGCCGGACCCGTGGCCGACTTCGTGGCCCTGTGCCGGGAGCTCACCGGCGTGCGGGTGGGCGAGCTGTCGCGAAAGTCCGCCGAAGGGGTGGCCCGGCGCTACTCCGACGCCTGGTTCGAGGCCAACCGCCGCCGCCGGGCGGGTGAGGTCGCCCGCTACCCCCGTCGCAAGAAGGCCCTGGTACCGGTGCGCTTCCGGGCTGGCCAGTTCGCCCTCGACGGAGCCCGGGTGCGCCTGCAGACGGCCCGGGTGGGTGTGCTCACCTGTTTTGGCCCCACCTGAGGCCGTCGTGCTCATCTGATTTGGCCCCACCCACGGCCGCCGTCGGGGTCCACCAGCTGGCTGCTGGCGGGTTCGACCGTGGGGCCCATGACGAGGCGAGCGAAGGTGGAGCTGTTCGAGCAGATCCGACGGGCCCACGAGCGCGAGGGCCTGTCCATCCATGGCCTGGCGCAACGGTTCTCCACGCACCGGCGCACGGTCCGACAGGCCCTGGCCTCGGCCGTGCCCCCGGCCCGAAAGCCGATCGTGCGGGAGTCCCCGGCCCTGGAACGCTGGAAGCCCACCATCGACGCCTGGCTCGAGGCCGATCGTGAGGCCCCCCGCAAGCAGCGCCACACCGCCCGACGGGTCTGGCAGCGCCTGGTGGACGAACACGGCGCTCAGATCGGGGAGTCGACCGTGCGGCGCTACGTGGCCGGCGCCCGCCGGTGCAAGGGGTTGGCGGTGGTCGACGTGAGCGTGCCCCAGACCCATCCGCTGGGGGCGGAGGCCGAGGTCGACTTCGGCAACGTCAGCTTCTACCTGGACGGGCTGCTCACCGAGGGCTGGATGTTCGTCATGCGCCTGTCGGCCTCGGGCCGGGGCTTTCACCGGGTGTATCTCAACCAGGCTCAGCAGGTGTTCCTCGACGGCCATGTGCGGGCCTTCGAGCACCTAGGAGGCGTGCCCCGCCGCATCCGCTATGACAACTTGAAGCCGGCGGTGGTGCGTGTCCTCAAAGGCCGCGACCGCATGGAGGCCGAGCGCTTCGTGGCCCTGCGCTCCCACTACGGCTTCGACAGCTTCTTCTGCATGCCCGGCCCCGGCGGAGCTCACGAGAAGGGGGGTGTGGAGGGCGAGGTGGGTCGGTTCCGCCGCCGCCACGTGGTGCCCATGCCCCGGGTGGCCTCGGTGGCCGAGCTCAACGAGCACGTCGCTCTGGCCGACGCCGCAGATGACGCCAGGAGCATCGACGGGCGCCCGCTGAGTGTGGGTGAGCACTTCGCCCTCGAAGCGCCTGGCGTTGCCCGCCGAGGCCTTCGACTCCAGCCTCGAGCGCAGCTACCGGGTGGACCCCAAGAGCCGCGTCTCGGTGCGTCAGTGCTTCTATTCGGTCCCCGTGCGCTACGCGGGCCGGCGCATCGACGTGCGTCTGGGTGCCGAGACCGTCGAAGCCCTCGACGGCAACCGGGTGGTGGCCCAGCACGCCCGGCTCGTCGCCCGCTCGAGTGAGTCCTTGGTGCTGGACCACTACCTGGAGGTCCTCAAGATCAAGCCCGGCGCCCTGCCCGGGGCCACCGCTCTGGCCCGAGCCCGGGCCTGTGGCGCCTTCAGCGCCACCCATGAGTCGTTCTGGCAAGAGGCCCGGCGCCGCCTGGGTGACGCCAACGGGACCCGCGCCCTCATCGAGGTGCTCCTAGCCCACCGGATCCTGCCAGCCGAGGCGCTGGTCGCCGGCATGGAGGGAGCCCTGCGGGTCGGGAGCGTGGACCCCGCCGTCGTGCTCG
>VAXP01000178.1:1824-3202 GCA_005884125.1 Actinomycetota bacterium
GCTTCGATCGCCCCAAGCCCAACCTCGGGAGCTATGACGGGCTGTTGGAGGCCCGCCCGTGACCCGCACGGGCGACTCCGCGTCCATCGCTGCCATCGGGGCGGCCACCCGGGAGCTGCATCTGCCCGCCATCCGCCAGGAGGCCACCCGTCTGGCCGAGTCGGCCCAGCGGGCCCAGCTGTCCTTCCTCGGATATCTGGCCGAGGTGCTTTCTGCCGAGGTCGACGCCCGGGCCGAGCGACGTCGGGAGCGGCGCATCCACGAGGCCCGCTTTCCCCGCATGAAGCGCCTGGCCGACTTCGATCTGTCGGCGGCCCCCAAGGTCAGCCCCACCACCATCGCCACCCTGGCCTCCGGGGGCTACCTGGACAAGGGCGAGCCCATCGTGTTGCTGGGTGATAGCGGCACGGGCAAGTCCCACCTGCTCATCGGCTTGGGCATCGCTGCCTGCGAGCAGGGACGCTCGGTGCGCTATGTCACCGCTCCCCAGCTGGTCAACGAGCTGGCCGAGGCCGCAGACCAACGACGCTTGAGCCGGGTGGTGGCCCGCTACGGACGGCTCGATCTGCTCTGTCTCGACGAGCTCGGCTACATCAGCCTCGATGCTCGCGGCGCCGAGCTGCTGTTCCAGATCGTGACCGAGCGCGAGGAGAGAGGCGCCATCGCCACCGCTTCCAATCTGCCCTTCAGCGAGTGGGGCCAGATGTTTCCCGATCCCCGGCTAGTGGCAGCCATCATCGATCGGATCACCTTCCGCGCCCACATCATCGAGACCGGGCCCGACAGTTACCGCCTCCGCGCTACTCGCGCTGGTCGAGCGACGAAGAAGACGACGTGAGCTTCGAGATGGCCGCACCCTTCACCCATCCCAACCCGCGATCGGCGCTCTACGACCCTCTGAGCGCTCTGCTTCTCATGGTCTCTCGTTCAGAGGGCGGGTGGGGCCAAATCAAGCGAGCACGGTGGGGCCAATCCGGGTTGACATTCCCAGCCCGGGGAGCCCCGCCCCTCGTCGTGCGCCTGGCCCGGGCCCTGCCCTATCCCCCCGCCCAGGTGAGGGCCGTGACGCTGCTCGTCGACGCCGGCCGGGTGGTGCTCGACGTCACCGCGGAGATCGACGTGGGCCCGGCTCCGGGCACGGCCACAGCCGGGGTGGATCTGGGCATCATCCATCCCTTCGCCGTGGCCAGCGGGGACGAGGCCCTGGTCATCTCGGGCCGGGCCCTCAGGGCCGGGGGGCGCCTGCATCTCGCCGACAGCCAGGCCCGGGCCGGCAAGATGGCGGCCAAGGCCCCCCGCCGGGGCCAGCGGGGCAGCCGCAGATGGCGCAGGCTCCGCTCGGCCCAGCGCCGGGCCGAGGCCCGCCACCGCCGGCGCA
>VAXP01000164.1:0-15046 GCA_005884125.1 Actinomycetota bacterium
AGTGGGCCGCCGGAACTTGGGCTCGAGGCGCTCAGGAGATGGATGGACGCGCCACAACCCCTCCGCTGGCGGGCTCGCGTTGTCCGTGTCGTGCGGTGGGCAGACAGGACGTTTTTGTGTCGCGGCTTCCGTCACCGCGCCCCCCGGCTAGCCAGCCGACGTAGCTGCGGCAGCTCGTCGCCCAGGCCGCCGCGACTTTGAGCCACGGTGGAGCGGTACTCTTCGTCCTGGCACCAGATGGATCGCCTCAGCGGCGCCGATCGAGCTGCTTCAGAGCATCGTGATCGAGGATCGCGATCTTCGTGTCGGAGCGCTCGATCAGACCCCTCGCCTTGAGCTCGAGGATCTCGTCCTCTACTGACATGAGCGACAAGCCGCAGAGCTCACCGATGTCCTGTGCCGAGAGCTGGATGGCTACTCCCGATCCGTATGCCTCCTCGAGATAGAGGAGCTGGTGGGCCAGGCGCCTCCGCGCTATCTCATACTTGGCGAAGTCGAGTTCGAGCGACAGCCTGTCGATCTCCTCGAGAAGGGCATTGAGAATTGCCGCCGTTACAGCGGGCCATTTGCTGCGGAGCTCATCCAAGTCGGCGCCCCAGAGCTGGTACAGCACCACGTCGTCCAGCGCGTAGACATAGGCGTTGCGTAGCGGACGCTCCACTGCTGCCGACCTGAGCAGCGCCAGCTCACCGAAGTGGTCGCCGGGACCGAGAACCCTGATCATCTTCGGAGCTTCGCGGCCACGGCCAACCTTGACCGCGACGTGGCCCTCTTCGATGAAGTACATCCATTGCCCCTCCCCTCCCTGGAACACGATTGGGGAGTTCCTCCGGAAACGCGCCGGTTTGGTCGCCTTGCCGCGCACCTCACGATATTGCTCGTCGGGGAGATGCTCCAAGAGCTTCCACTTCACAGCACGTTTGTACATCGAATCGTGTGGCATGTGGACCCCAGCGCGTGGCCGATGTTTGCGTAGCTGACCAGGACCTGCGGGGAGATGCGATTCGGAAGATCCGAATTGGCGCGCTAGAAGAACGACCGCCATCGGATACGGACTCCGCCCGAAAGTAGTGATGGTGGTTCGGAGTTTCCGAGATCGGCTAGCCGAAGCTGCGTCCCCCGAGGTGCGAGAACCCGGAAGTCCTGCCGTTCGTGATGGCCGGTTCGCGGGAGCGAATGCCCCAGCTGTCAACGCCGCCTTGCAATAGCCACCTCGCTGCAATCTTCTGGTGGAGGGCGGACAACGAGGAGATGCACGAGCCCGGACAATCGGGACGAAAGCGTCCGAACCGGTCTCCGACGAGACAAGTGGGCGGTCGCCCGCCGAAATCCCGAACGCGCCGCTCTTCCTTCCTACAATTGAGGCAAAGGGCGCCGGGGGGTCCCATGTCGGAGAGCGGTGAAGAAGTTCTAGGCCGAGCAGAGCTTCCTTCTGGGATGGTCACGTTCCTCATGACCGACGTCGTTGACTCGACGCGGCTGTTTGAAGACGCTCCCAAGGAGATGTGTCACGCCCTCGCGCGGCACGACACTCTCATCGAGAAGGCCGCGGCCAATCACGGGGGGCACGTAGTGCGCCCCCGGGGAGAGGGAGACAGCCGATTTCTCGTGTTCGCCAGGGCCTCAGATGCCGCAGGCGCCGGCTTGGCCATCAACAAGTTGCTGGAAGAAGAGGACTGGTCTCCTCTGCCCCCTCTTCGGGTCCGCATGGCACTCCACACTGGAGAAGCGGACTTGAGGGCAGGCGACTATTACGGCCGTGCCCCGAACCGATGCGCCCGCCTCCGCGCCATGGCCCACCCCGGCCAGGTGCTGTGCTCGGAGGTGACGGCTCTCGCGTTGAAAGAGGACAAGCCCGACGAGGCCGAGCTGACCGATCTTGGATGGCACCGCTTGGCTGATCTGTCCGGTCGGCACCACATCTATCAGCTCTCGGCTCGGCCCGTCCCGAGCTTCCCGCCCCAGCCTTCACTCGACGGCGTGCCCCACAACCTGCCGATGAAGCTCACCAGGTTCGTGGGTCGCGACTCCGAGCTCACCGACGTGGCCAAGGCCGTTGCTGACCACAGGGTGGTGACCCTTACTGGCCTCGGCGGGGTCGGCAAGAGCCGCCTCGCATTGCACGTCGCGGCCGAGGCTCTCCTTCGCCGCAAGGATGGTGAACTCGGCCAGACCGTTGTGGTCGAACTCGGGCCCATGGGTGACGCGGGCGTGGTCGTCGAATACCTAGCCGGAGCCCTCAGGGTGCACGAGGAGCCGGCCACCCCGCTCGAGGAGACCTTGGTGAAGGACCTTCGCGGCCGGGAGACGGTTCTCGTTGTGTTCGACGATTGCGAGCAGGTTCTCGACAGTGTTGCCCAGCTCATCGAGCATCTCGTGGGGTCGGTGCCGGACCTGCGGGTGCTCAGCACCAGCCGGGCGCCGCTCGGTGTAGCGGGTGAATACGTTTACCGGGTGTCACCCCTTCGAGCGCCGCAGGAGGGCGTGCCCGTCGACCACGAGGAGCTCGCCGGCTTTGAGGCGGTCGAACTCTTCGTCGACCGGGCGCGGCGTTTCAACCCCATGTTCACACTCTCCGCGGCCAACGCCTCGCCGGTGGCGGAACTCTGCGCTCGCCTCGAGGGGATTCCCCTTGCCATCGAGCTCGCCGCGCCCCGCCTGCGTGCCCTCAGCCCCAACCAGCTCTCCGCTCAGCTCTTGGACGACCGCTTCCGACTGCTCACCGACGGTCCTCGCGGCGCGGCAGATCGTCACAAGACGCTGCGAGCCACGATGGATTGGAGCTATCGGCACCTCACCGAGCCGGAGCAACTCCTGTTGCGTCGCCTGTCGGTGTTCTCGGGCGGCTTCTCGTTGGAGGCGGCCGAGAAGGTCGGCGCCGGGGACGACCAGGAGGAGGCCGACGTCCTCCCCGTGCTGATCCAGCTGGTGGACAAGTCGCTGGTGATGGTCGACACGGCCGAGCCGACCCGCTACCGCCTCCTCGAGACCGTGCGCCAATTTGTGGGCGAAAGGCTGGACTCAAGCGAGTTCGATCGAGTACGCGACCGCCACCTGGAATGGAGCCTGTTGTTGAGCGAGCAGGCGCCGCGGCACTTCCCGGGATCCGACCTGCATGTGTGGCTAGACCGTCTCCATCGGGAATACGACAACCTGCGGGCCGCGCTGGACTGGGCATTTCGTCCCAGCGCTACAGAAGATCGTGGGCCACGAATGGTCGCTGCGCTTCACCCGTTCTGGCTGATCCGTGGGCGCTTGAGTGAAGGGGAGCGCTGGTTGGAGAGAGGACTGGCGCATCCGGCGGCAGAGCCTGTCAGGGCCGAGTTGCTTCGCGGAGCCGGCAACATCGCACGCGCCTCGGGCCGCACTGGAAAGGCCCGCTCTCTATGGAACGAGAGCGCGGAGTTGGCCCGCTCCGTGGGCGACAAATCCGGCCTCTGTGCCGCTCTCGCCAACCTAGGCCGGTTGGCCGCCGAATTGGCGGATTTCCCGCGCGCCCAAGAGCTGTCTACAGAACTTCTGGAAGTGGCCCGCGATATGCCCGACGCCGACCAGCAGCGGTGGGACATAGGCGCCGCCACGAATCTTGCGCTCGTAGCCCAGCGAAGGGGCGACTATGAACTCGCATCGATCCTTCTTGGGTACGCCGTGCGCGAGGCCGAGGGAGCCGGCCTCGTATACGCCGCAGCTCGCGCCCGCCTCTTCACGGGTCAAACAGCAGTCGAGCGGGGGGATGCCACGGGAGTGTCGACGCTCGAGGAGGCGCTCGCTGCGTACCAAAAGGTTGGGAACCTCGCGGCTGGCGCCTGGGCGCTCAACAGCCTCGGTGCGTTGGCCCTTGAGATCGGCCAGCGCGAGCGGGCTTCGGCTTTGCTCGACGAAGCCATGGAACTAGCGACGCAAGGTGGCGATCCGGGAGTCCGTGCAACCGTCCTACACACTTCTGCTCGCCTGCAGAGGAAAGTCGGCCATCTGGACGAGGCTCGCATGCTCGAGGGCGAGTCGTTGGCGCTGCGGCATCAGATCGGCGACATGGTTGGCATCGCAGAGTGCCTTGAGGCGCTGGCGGGCCTCGATACCGACCATGGCAACCAACGGAGCGCAACCCGCCGCTTTGGCGCCGCGGAGGCATTGCGGAAGCACCTCGGTGCACCGGTGCCGCCGTCTGCCCGTAACGGCTACGAGCGCGACATCGGGACTGCCCGAGCTGGCCTGGACGGTTCGGCCTTCACCGAAGCGTGGGAAGCGGGGCGGAAGCTGGACCCATACAAGGCTGCCGCCGAGGGGCCCGAAATGTGGCTCGAAGAACGGACCGATGACGGTGCCGGGGAGCACTACGCCACTCCTGAGGACGACAGTCCGGAGGACGACAGTCCGAGGACGCCAGTCCCTGACTGAGGGGTGACCGTCGTCGCCGTGCCGACGTCAGCATCAGCGACCCAGATCGCGTGAGCGGGCCTGGAACTCAACACCGCCGGATGACATTGGAGTCATCGGCACTGAACCCCGGTCCAAGATGGAGCGCGGCGTAGAGCTGCATCGTCAATCTGGTCGAACGACCGGGGTATCGAGCGCCGCGCATGGGGAGGCCCCGACCCTCGGAGCGTCGATGTCTAGATAGTCCGTCGAGACTCAATCGATTCCGCAGGCTACTCGAACGCCTCGAGCACGCCTTCGAGCGCTCGCGTCGAAAGCCTGGATCGTCACGGAGACACCCTCGCCCGATATCGCCTCGGCGACGAGTTCGTCAAGAATTGCTAGGACCTCGAGGAGCCAGCGTGCCCCTGCCGATATCGCCAAGCGCTTTCCTGGCAGCGCTGGATGAGCCGTTCGCCATCGGCTCTGAGCAGGTCAGGATCACATCGAACATCGGCATCGCCGAGCGGGAGCGACCGCGATGGCCCCGAGCCCAGTTGCGGGGAGTAGACCTTGCCATGTTGTTCGAGCCAAGGCGAGCGGAGGTGGCTGCATCCGCGCGGCCAAGGCCAGCGACGGGCGATCCGAATGACCATCCGACAGGCCGCATTTCGCGTCTCGAAGCGTCATGGCGCTCGCCTCCTTCTACCTCTGGAAGAGATCGATCGGGTCAAGGTCACGCCGCGTCCCCCTCCCGATCGGCGTCACGACGGTTCTGATAGCCACGAGCTGCCCGATCGGCACACGAGCCGACGAAAGCTCTGTGTTGCTTCGGGTGGTAGAAGATGAGGTCACCCTTAAGAATGGCGTCGTCGCAGTCCAGACCCGCGCAGGTCCCCCTTACTGGAGCTGCGAGCCAGTGGGGATCGCGCCGGGAGTACCACCTCTGCGGCCCAGTCAGATCGGAGTCTGTCGACCGCGTCTTCGCCAACGGCTGATCCTGGGAAACGCGGAAGGTGACAATGGAGTCGTCGACCTTGGGGTGTGGCGTCCTCCCACTCGTGTCAGCGGGCTCGCTGTCGGCCTCGGGGCCGACACCGGCGGTGTCTGGTTCGGTTGGAGTCGGCTTGTCGTCGCCCATGGCGTCTCGTTTCGAGCTCATGTTTCCTGTGTCGACAGCACCGGCACGAGGCCTGATGTCGTCGTGCCGACAGACCCGGCCCGTGAGGTTCATGATCGTCCCATGCCAGCGCGCACGGGAACGCAGCAGACAATCGACGAGTCTCAGGGCGTTGGGCCTGGTGGCCGGCAAGGTTGACCTCATGGCTGCCGCGACCCAGATCGTGAGCACGAAAGACGTTGCCGGGACCTGATCACCAGGCATTTGAGCAGGCCAGTGGGGGCTACGGCTGAGCAGAGCGTCGCCGCGACCAGCGCGGCCAACGTGCGCATAGCGATGGGAACGTAGAGGCCGGTGATGTCGGTCTGCGCGATCTTGACTCGCACCGCGTCCCGCCCCGAACACCGGTGTACGAGTCCGCGGCCCACGATTTGGTGGTCACGGCAACGGGTGAGTCCGTCACCGTCAGCTCGACGACAGTTCAGCTGCGGGCCCTGTGATCCCGGGCCGGGGCCACGAGCCCTGCACCGGCCACGCCGAGCACGTTCCGCTCGCTGTCCCTGGCGGCACGGCGCTCCTCGACGCTTCCTCGGAGGCGGTCCCGATCCACCGCCGCGCCCACGTGCGCGGGAGGTCACCGTCATGACAGCCGTCGACCCCGCGATGCTCGACCGGTTGTTGGCGGGTGGGCCGGGTGATCCGGCCTTACGTCCGTACGGGGCGCTGCCCCTCCCCGGCGTGTTGTGCGGCATCAAGTCCGAGGCTCGCTCACAGCCGTATCGATCCAGCGAGCCGCGGGCGGCAGAGGGTTCAGGTGCGCAGAGCCGGTGTCGGCTTCCCGACAATAGGCCTGTCAATCCCCGGACAGGCGCCTTCGCTCACCCGTCCCACACTGTCACCTGGATCAAGCAATCACGTCTGGCAGCGACCAAGAAACGGGGAGCCATGTTGCATCTGCGAGCGGTCGCCCGGGAGATCGCAAGTCACCTCCGGCCGCCTCATCATGCAGTTGGGGTCCAGCGCCTCCGCCTACTCGTCGGACCTCTCGCCGCCGCGGGAGCAGTAGTGCTCGTAGCCCGCACCAGCCCAGTGACCACAGCCCTCACTGTCGCCAAGCCCGAGACGTGGATCTCGTGCGTCGGTGCGGGCCAGTCGCGAGATCAGCTCTACATCGGGAGGCTCTACCGCACGCTCTTGCGACGCCTTCCTGACCCAGCGGGGTGCGCGTACTGGGTGACTGCGCTCGAATCTCCCGGTGTCACGGGGGCGCAGATCGCCCTCGGGATCATCGGGACTCCTGAGTTCACGGTAGCTCAGGTCCGCTTCTTGTACTCGACCTACTTGCATCGGGTCGCTGATCAGAGCGGAGCGGACTCAGCGGTCGGCTACGTCTCCGCGGGCATGAGCTACGACACTCTCCGAGCCACCCTCCTTGGCTCTGATGAGTACTACGGCGATCACGGGGCCACAGTGGCCGGGTTCATCAGGGGCCTGTACCAGGATGTCCTAGGCCAGGTTCGCTCGCCGAACGTCGACGGAGCGTGCAGCGCCCATGGGCCTGTGGACGGCCATCCCGGTACCAATCCACGGAGCCCGAGCCCGAGCGAGTTGCGCTATTGGGCCTCACAGCTGGGGACCGATCCGTCCCCTTCGCTGCGGACTCACGTCGCCGGCTTGATCCTCGGGAGCACGGAGGCGAAACAGCGACTTGTGACGGAGTGGTACCACTGGTTCCTCAGCAGGGTGCCGTGCGGATTCGAGCGCGACTACTACGTCGGCGTCCTCGTGGGCCACCAGGCTTCAGACCAGGAGGCTATGGCCTCGATCCTCGAGGCGGCGTAGGGGCTGACGCGTGTCGCTGACGCGGGATTGGGATGACGAGCGTGCAGTGTCAGCCCTCTGGGGCATAGCGCCAGGCGTGATGCGGTGGCCTTTGTCAGCCGACGCCTCGAACCGTGCGGATGTACCGAGGTTCACCGGGCGAGTCACCGAGCTTGCGCCGCAACTTCGACATGTGGAAGTCGACGACGTGGTCGTTGCCGCACCAGTCGAGGCGCCAGACGGCTCGGAGGAGCTGGGTCCGAGTGAGGAGCGCTCGCGGGTGCGATCCTCAATTGCGATGCCCTCAGGCGACCCGATCGCGGGCACCGGACGTCGGGGCGGTTGAGGGCAAGCTTCGGCTGACGGCCCCTCTTGAGAACGACCTGGCATCGCGTCGCCAATACGCACGGGGGTTAACGACGGTCACTTCAGGAGGTCGTGCACCGCACCTTCCACGGCAGCGACCACTGGGATAGGACTGTCAGCCCGGGCAGTGGCCACGATGGCGTCGAGCTCGTCGTCACCCCGGCCAGGGTCGTGGTGAAACAGCATTACCTTGCGGGCCCCGGCGAGCCGGCCTAGGTCCAGGGCATATTCGACGCAGGAGTGGCCGAGGAAGGCCTTGGCGGGGAACTCGTCCGCAACGTGCTGAGCGTCGTGGATGAGCATGTCGGTATCTCTGGCCAAGGCCAACGCGTTCGTGTGGCGCGCCCCCAGGCCGTCGGGGCCCTCACCCACCAGTATCGGGCTGTGGTCGGAGACGTAGGTGATCGTGGCCGTTGGATCGGAGATCCGATAGCCGAACATGCGGCCCGCCAGGTGGGGGACCTCCAGGGCGAGCACGTCGAAGCCCGCCACGCGGTGGTGGCCGGGTTCGAGGGAGTGAAAGCGCCAGTCCCCTCGAAGCTCGTCCGGGCGCAACGGGAAGGTAGGAGGCGAGAGCACGCGTCCGAGAACCTCGACGGGATCGCCCTGAGAGGGGACGTATACCTGTACCGAGCCACCCGGGCGCTCGGCCGCCGGGAAGAACGGCAGGCCCAGGATGTGGTCGAGATGGACGTGACCGAGAAGGATCGAGCCCACGAACGGCTCGGACCCGAGCATGGTTGAAAGGACGCGCAGCCCGGTGCCGGCGTCGAGCACCAAAGAGGGGGGCTCCCCGTCGTGCGCAAGGGCGACGCAGGAGGTGTTTCCACCGTAGCGGGCGAAGCGCGGCTCGGGCGCCGGCATCGAGCCTCGGCACCCACACACGGTCACTCTCACCCGCTCACCAAGGACTCATAATCGCCGGGATCAGCCTCGGCCGTCTGTCGCCATGTCGAAACCCCCGCTGCACGTATCGATGGGCTGTCGACGCTCCCACTCGTCCAAGCGTACGGCCACCGTTCGCACGAGGTCGCGTGGGCATGTGGTGTGTCCGGGACATGACTACGTGGGTCCTGTCGCCTGGGCGACAGACCCACAGCGTTGACGGCGCACACTGGCATTACACAACGGGGGACCCCGTGCTCCAAAGGAGGGGATTAGACGGATGGCCGACCTGGAGCCGTTCACGCCGGAGGCCATCGAGGAGCATCTTCGTCGTGCACAGATTAGGTATACCCGCGACGAGGACGGGCGCTGTTTGGCCCTCTACGAACCGACCACGGATCGGGTCTGTGGCCTCGAGGCCTGGTACTCGGCAGAGGGCCCGCAAAAGGGGATCTGTTCGATCCGGGTCGGCGCCATCGGGCTCTTCCCCACAGACGAGCAACCCGTCCTTCTCGGTCTGCTCAACCGGTGGAACAGCGAGATGCGCTGGCCCAAGGTCTACCTATTGCCCACGCCCGAGCCTTCGATGCTGCGACTGGTGGGCGAAGGCCACCTGGATCTCTCCTGCGGCGTGCACGCACCAGGTCTTGATCTGTTCGGTCTGATGATTGTGGGGGCGGCTCACACCTTCTTCCGCTGGATCGAGGCCGAGCGGCGGAGCGTCGAGGGGGAGACCATCGACTTCGACGAGCTTCAACGTCGACTACGCGAGGAGAGCTGAGACTCATGGCCCGGACTGTCCCTCAAAGACCGACACTGCCAAGCGTCCTCACTCAAGGAGTCCCCCCCGTGTACTTCCAAGTGAGCATCGGTCGCCCCCGAACCTGCGACGGCATCGCCCTGTTCCCCGTCTACTACCACGACTCACCCGCACCGCCCTACCTCACCGGGCGCCGGGCCGACGCCATGGGCGTCCTCGTTGTCAAGGAGCGCCCCGGGGCGGCCGCCGTCCCCGAGCTCGTCGTCCGAAACGACGCCGACTTGCCGGTGCTTCTCGTTGGGCCGGCTGCGTCCTCGACGGGGAGGACCGCGGAGACGCGCCCCTCCCTGGAGTGGGAAGACAGCCTCGTCCACCTCTGTGCCTTCGACGACGGTCCCGCTGACGAGGAGCCGGCGGACCGAGTAGAGGCTGACCGCGGTCGCTAGGTGCAGCAGGCCCGAGCTTGACCAGTCCGTCTCACACATCACGACCACGCCAGAAACCCGAGGAGTGATCATGTCCAAGGCGCCCCATCCCATCTGGCCCCTCCGACCCGATGGGCTGCTCGAACATGGCTGCGACATCGTCGCCGTCCTTGATGCGGAGGGGTTCATCGTCTACGCCTCGGAAGCGACGTCGCGAGTGCTCGGCCTCGCGCCCAGCTCTCTTGTCGGGACGAGCGTCTTCAAGCTCGTCCACCCCGACGACCGCCCGAAGGCCAAAGACGCCTACCGTGCCGTGCTGAGCCGGGAGGGCGTCAGCGAACCCATCGACGTGCGGGTGGAGAGCTGGCGCTGGGTGGAAGTCGTAGCCAACAACTGCCTAGACGAGCCGGCGGTCCGCGGCGTGATCCTCGCCGCACGGGACGTCGAGCGGCGCAAAAGAGCCGAGGATGGGCTACTCCGGCGGGCGCTTAGGGACCCGCTAACCGGCCTGCCCAACCGAGCCCTGCTGCTCGACCGGCTGGAGCACGCCTTTGAGCGCTCCCGCCGCAAGCCCGGGTCGCTCGCCGTCATCTTCCTCGATCTGGACGGCTTCAAGGCGGTGAACCTCGCATACGGCCACGAGGCGGGTGATCTCGCTCTCCGAGCAGTGTCGGAGCGCCTGGCAGCGGTGGTCCGCCCCGGAGACACCCTGGCCCGCTATGGCCTCGGCGACGAGTTCGTGATGATCTGCGAGGACCTGGACGAACCAGCTTTCGCTTCTGACATCGCCAAGCGCGTGCTGGCGGTCATGGACCAGCCGTTCCCCATCGGGTCGGAATGCGTCCCGCTCACGGCGAGCGTAGGCATCGCCGTCGGGCTCGGGGGGGATGGCCCCGAAGCGGTGTTGCGGGCAGCAGACATGGCCATGTTCGAGGCCAAGGCGGGTGGGGGCGGCTGCATCCGGGTGGCCTCGGGCGTTTGCGGCAGGTCCGAATGACCATGCTGGAGTTGTCGCGAATCGTGGGGCGACGCCGTTTGTGTGGCCGCGGTTCTCCGTTCGCGCTTGACGAGACGTCAGCCCACACCCACGGCGTACGTCTGGTGTCCCCGCGAGAACCGAGGCCGAACGGGCGTCAGGCACGAGGTGTGGCTGCGTGCGCACGGCAAGCCGACGCGCTATGACCACCCGCGGGTTCGCTCGCCATGAGCGTTCGCTGTTTTGGCTCGTCGTGGCTTTCCTGGTGATCGCGGCAGCAGGGCGTAGCGGTCGAGGGCCAGCGGCGTCATTGCTTGGCCCCGCCCGACATCAACGCCAGTCACTCGGATCGTCGTCCACTTCGGTAACGACGGAGGCGTCGACCTCCGTAACGACCGTCCCACCCAGCCCGGCAACGACGGTCCCATCCACTTCGCAGACGGTCCCATCCACGCCAGTAACGACCCCGAATGCGTCCACGACGTCCACGTCGATCGTGGCCAACGGCGATACGCAAGCATTCTCTGCTGGCAATTGCGTCGACTTCGACCAGCGGGAACCTTCGCCGACGGTGGTGAAGGTGCCGTGCAGTAGTCCTCACGTTTACGAGGTCACAGGCCGGTACGAGATGCCCATCGCTCTAGGAGCTCCCGTGCCGTCGGACGGCGAATTGGACAAGGTGCTTGCTCCGTGCCTACCGATCACACAGCGTTGGCTCGGCCGGCCGCTCAGCCCGAGCAGCCGTTTCGCCGAGATCGACTGGGTTCCCGTAGGCACACAGTGGGACCGAGGAGTGCGGACTGCAGACTGCGCTGCGGATTCCGGCCGATTCCGTACACCGGTTCTGGCTGATTCCGTACAGCGATTCTGGGGGTTTTCGTACACCCCCTGGGAGGCCAGTAGGGGTCCGTCGTGGCCACGAGGGCGCAGGTCCAATGGACGCCTATCGCCGTCGAATCTGGCGCCAAGCCACGTAGCGCGCGTTGCTCCGCGCGGCCCGCTTGAGAACTTGGCCTAGCCAAATATGAGGGGGCTAAAGGCAACCCCGGTTGCCTGCGTTCACTCCGCCCGGCGGCGAGACGGATCGCCTCCGCCGGGCGCGGCAGCGAAAGAAGTGCTTCACGGACATCGCCCGCACCCAGTGTCTCAAGAGGGCTGCCTGCACAACTCGGGTCTTGTGGGAGCGGAGCGCGTGAGCCTCGCGAGTCGCCTACCCGACAGACGACGTGATCATTCCTTCGCACACTGCAACCAGTTCGATCAGACAACGAGTGACACAGCGAAGGGAGACGGCTTTAGTGCTCGGCCTTGCGAGATTGGCGCGCCGAGGGACGACGTCAGAGCCAAGATCTGCTTCTGGGGCGCGGTCGCGCCAGCCTGCGTCTGGCCTCTTTGAGGACGGGTCGAAGGAAGGGGCAGTCGTGTGGGCTATTGAGTGGATCCGCAATGACTCGCATATGAGGCCTGGCTTGCCGCGCTTGCAGCGAAAGAAGAAGACATGTCCGAGCTACGTCACGCACCAGACATCTTCCGCAGCGGCAGGGCGGCTTCCGGACAGCGGGGGACTGGGTCCTAAGACAACTCCCCAACGGACACTTCTCGGGTTCCTTGACCGCCGAGTGGCCGGGTGGCGGATACAAGGACCTCAAATCGACCTATGACCACTCAGACCCGCCGGCGATGCCGACGCTGTTGAAGGAGACCCTCGCTCGTGCCCACCTATGGCGCAGCCAAGCGGAAGGACATGATCCGGTCTGTCCTTCCCTCTACCCGGCGCCACGGGGCGCGGAAGGACAAAGCTCTCTACAAGCGGACTTCGCGCCACCTCGTACGTCAGGCGTTGCGCGACTACGAAGATGACCGCTTCGACTTCCGCTCCTACCCAAACATCGAGATCCGTGGCGTGGTTTGGGAGCGTCGAGAAGGAGACAAAGTAGCGCCGCTCGTGCGGTGGGCCCTTCGTAGCTGCGTTAAGGCCCGCATCCCCCGGCAAGAGCGCGCAGGCCACTTCCGCTCGCTTCTGCCGGACAACCTGATCGGGCGCCACGCCCGCAGCCACCTCGAGGTGATCTGGGACGGGGACTGGGACGACGAGATGCGCCCCCTCTGGCGCTGGCGCGGAAGGGCACCAAGCGACAAGGACCTCCTCGCGGCACGGCTGGCCGGCGTCGTCGCCGACGGGCGCCTGGGAGACCTCAACAGGGCCATTAAGACCGCTCACACCTCCCGCCCCCTCGGTGGCGGCGGGGACGCCCTGTCCTGGACCGGCGCGCCCCGCTGTCTCCTGGGTCAGCACGACCTCGCCGACTTCGTGCACAAGCTCTACGCCGAGCCCCGTCATTCGGGGTGGCTGTGGGCAGTGAACGAATTCCTCGCCCGGCCTGACGCATCACACGCCCTTGGACGAAGGCACCGAGGAAGCTGGTGAGGGAAGCGGCACCAGGAAGCGTCCAATGAGGCCCTCCAGTGAGGCAGGTACCTGCTGGCCCTGCGCGTCGGCGCGTACCCGGGTCGGCGGCTACCGGTGGTCGAGGCTCCGAGACTCGACCCGTCCTGCAGACGTTCAGGTCAGGCTGACTGACGCGTCTGCTCCGCCGTGATGAGGGCCGGCCCGATTAGGGACCGCCCGTGTCGAGATGCTCCCGGCTCTTGAACGCAGCCTCGTACTCGACCAGCGGCCCCAGGCCGACCGCAGCCCGTCGCTGGTCGACGTTTGCCGGATCAGCAAGGTCTCTAGGCCGCCACTTCCCGTCGACGCCACTCCATTTGAGTACCGAAGGTCTGCTCCTGCCCGAGCGCGAGTTGGACGCGGTCGGTGAGGTAGGCGAGGTTGACGGCGTCGACTTCAGCGGGGTCTGCGCAGCTCATGAGCTCGAGGCAGCGGAGCTGGAAGTCGGGGTCCTCATCGGCGTGTTGGGCCAGGAGCCAGGCGGCTCGAGCCCCGTCTTCGCCCACCAGGCTCCGAGTGGGCCAGCCTCGGCTTTCGACAATCGCGCGTAACCAACCGGTGTTGGCGGCGTCGATCTCGCCCAAGCGGTCGATCGCCCGCCCCTCCTCGGGGTCCGTGCCAGCCATGCGCCCGTCGGGCGAAGCCGCCAGGAAGCGATCGAGGGCGTGCCGAGTTCGCTGGTCCTGCTCAGCTCGTCTCAGGAGCTCGACGCGTAGCTCTTGGTCGATGGGCACAGTTCCTCCTTCTTGATCGTGCCTCGTTCGAGGCGTCTGAGAACCGGGTCGCAAAGCCGTTCCACGCGACCTGGGTCCTTCAAAGGCGTGTCTTCTCCTTCAGCAAGGACGAGCGCGCCATGTCGCGGCGCCCGACGACAAGATCGTCGGCAGGCACGACCCCCTCGGGCTCCCGACCCGACGCCGTGCGGCGGGGGACCAGCTCGACCACCTGATCGGCCAGTCGTGTGACCCGGTCGTCGTGGGTGGCAACCAGCACCATGCGCCCGGGGGCAGCGAGACCATGGAGCAGCTGCAGGATCTCTTCGACCTGGGTGTGGTCGAGGTAGGCGGTAGGCTCGTCGGCCACGATGAGCGGTGGCTCGTGGACCAGCGCCCGCGCCAGGGCCACCCGCTGCTGCTGGCCCCCGGAGAGCTGGCCGGGCCGGTGACGGGCCCGGTCGGCGAGCCCGACCCGCTCTAGGAGCTCCGAGGCCCGTTGTGCTGCGGCGCGGCGAGGAACACCCGCCAGGTGGAGGGGCGCCACGACGTTGCCATTGGCGGTCAGGCTGGGTATGAGGTTGAAGGCCTGGAACACCACTCCGACGGTGTGGCGGCGGTACTGGGCCCGAGCCCGACCGGCGAGGGCGGTCACCTCCGTGGCGTCGAACCGGATGCATCCCGCCGTGGGTGTCATGAGGGCGGCGATACAAGACAGCAACGTGGTCTTACCGCACCCGCTGGGCCCCAGGACGGCGACGAACTCTCCGTCGGAGGCGGCGAAAGACACCTGGTTGACGGGTCGCACGATGTAGCCACCCGACCTGAACTCGACCGTGAGGTCGCTGACCGCGAGCTGGCTCAATCAGATCGCCGCGAAGGCGGAGGCGGGATCGGCCGAAACAGCACGGCTGAGGGCTACCCCGCTGGCGAGGAGACCCATGACCACCGAGGTCACCGGGAGCAGGAGGTAGGCACTCATCGGTATGGCTACGGGGAGGGTTAGGACGGGCTTGAGGATCCGCGCCACCCCCACAGCGAGGGCTGCGGCGGCCAGCGTGACCACGACGGCTTGGAAGGCCACGCCGCAGAAGAGAAGAGTCGACGACGACCCCAGGGCCTTGAGCACGGCGAAGTCGCGGGCCCGTTGCAGGGCCGAGACGTACATCAGGGCC
>VAXP01000164.1:15086-28323 GCA_005884125.1 Actinomycetota bacterium
GAACGCAGAGTGTCGTGCATCACCTGCGCGTTGGACAGGGCCTCGAGGTCAGACGGAAGGCGTTGGGGCACGCCGGTGGTCACGACAGCAGTGGCGTAGGGCTGGTCGGCGAAGACGAGGCTTCTGGCCACACCCACGTCGATGTAGACCTCCGGTGTCCCACCCAAGAGCGAGTGTCCCCGCACGATCCCGACCACGGTGAACGGTCGAGCCCCGAGGAAGAAGTGGCGTCCCATCCCGAGCCTGAGCCTGGAGTCGACCACGGCGTCCCCTGAGCGAACCGCGGTGCCACCCCTGTGATGCCGTTGCTCGCCCAATCCGCCGGGCCGGGCGCCCACCAGGTACACATCGGCGAGGCGCTTTCCCACTCGCGCCACTTGAGGCGCCACCACGATGGGGTCGGCGCGGCGTACGCCCGGTTCAGCCTCCACCTCGGTGATCTCTGTGGCGTTGATGGTCGAGACCGACGTGAAAGGACCCGTCGCGCCGCGCTGTACCACCCAGGCGTCCGCTCCAATTCCAGCCACCGTCGTTTTGACCTCAGCCCCAAATCCCGCGGCCATCCCTGCCAGCAGGAGCGTCATGGAGAAAAGAAGGCCTGCCCCGACGACAGCGATCAGGAACTGCCGGGACCGGTACCGGAGGTCGTGGACCGTGATTGACCACATCGTTCACCCTCCCAGGGGAGTCGCGTCCCGCAACCTCGATCCGGAGGCGCGTAGCGCGATCTCGCCAGGTCTCCACTCACATGTCCATGCGATCGGCACGACGATCCCCTCCGTAGACGAGCCTCAGAACAATGGTGGTCAAGCCGGGCCGCCCGGTCTGTCGTGCAGCCGACATCGAGGCGGTCGGGCTGGCGTCCCTGGGATGCCAGGTATCCCGTCAGGCGCGGGCACGAAAGGCATCCGTGTCGCCCCCGCGACAGACGCGAGCCGAGGTGAGGCTCGCGCTGTGTCCCCTAAACCTCGATGACCGCCTCGAGCGTCTGGCGTTGGGTCAGCCACACGAACTGGGTGACGGCTGTAACAGGCCGTGAAGATCAGCGCGTGGGTGACCCGGTGGCGGCCGGTGGCCGGGTCGAACACCAACTCCATGCGCCCGAAGTCGACCTGGCACTCGTCACCCGGTTCGCCGTCGGCCACCCGCACCGTGGGGCCCTGGCCCAGGGTGCGCCCGCACGACTCGGCCACGTAGCGCTGGACCGTCCGCAGCGGGACACCCACGCCCTCGCGCTCGAGCAGCTCGTGCATCTTCACCGCGGTGAGATCGTCGGCCACCCACGAAGCGATGCGCTCGTGATGGCCACCCAGAAGCTTGACCGGCCCGCTACACCGCGGCGATCATCGCGACGCCGACGCTGATCACCCCAGGAGCCGGTCCCATGCAACTGGCGCTGGGGTGGTCCCATCGTGCTGGCAGGCGACAGGCGGGACGGCACCCCGCCACTGGGCACCCGTCGTAGCCGTCGCTGGCCAGTCGACGTAGATGACGAGCCCGCCTTCGGCGCAGCTAGACCGGCGTAAGGTCGGTCGGTCGGCAGGACATACACACCCGCTCCCATTTGCTTGCAAATTTGCGCGCTTCTTTACCGAGCCTTGGGTAATTGTCGAGGCGTATCGCCCTGATGAATGAGTCGGAGGCGCCTGCGAAGGTCGTAGCGCTCAGAGGAGGCCCCGGATGACCAAGTTGGAGCATTTGCGGTTCGGCGGGGACGGGCCTGCCGACGCATCGACGCTCATCAGCCTCGCCAACGCATCTCGCGAGGACGGTCGGCCCTACGACGCGTTGGGGCACCTGCGCCAGGCCCTGGCGGTGTACCGGACCACGGGCGACCGGAGGGGGGAGATTCGCGCGCTAGACGGGCTGGGCGACCTCGCCGTGGGCGACCTCAACGAGTCGCCCGTTCCCTACTTCGAGCAGCAGCTGCCGGTCTACAGGGAGGTCGGGGACCGCGTTGGGGAGGCGTCGCTGCTCGCCATACTCGGCGAGGTGGCCCACAGCGACGGCCGGTGGGCGGAAGCGGCCGTCTACCTGCAGGCCGCGCTTGCCCTGTGCCGCGACGTGGGGAACAAGGCGCTCGAGTCGGCCATCGTCGAGGCACTCGCAGACCTGGCCAAGCGCGTGCGTTAGGAGATGTACCGCCGCGTCGCGCCGAACTGCTGGGCCATGTGCCTGCGGGCCGTCGCTGCCCTATGCGAGAACCGAATTTCGGAGGCGACGGGACAGAACGACTCGGTGCTCGGCGAAACGCCGGCCATGTCGCTACAGACTTGCGCGGGCGGGCTCGGCCCCTTTTCCCGAGCCCCTACGCGCCGATCTCCGCGCTTCGGAAGCTGACGCGGCCGATGTTAGGTGGGTCCGATAGGTGCGGGGCTGGGTCCGTGCCCGCTGGCGGGGTCGCCGGGGCCAATACGCAGCGCGGGCGAACTGGTCACCCTCTGTCGGTCGGCTCGGCGAGGTTGCCGTAGAAGCCCCGGGCCGCGTCCAGGACGGCGAGGAGATCGTTGAGCTGGTCCTCGGTGTCGAAGCGGCCGTGGGCGCGGGCAAGAGCCTCGAGGCGGTTGAGCCAGTCGAGGCACCAACGCGCGCTACCGGCCCGGGCCACGCCGTGCCCGTCGATCTCCACATACACCGGGCTCGTGTGGGCGAAGACCGAAGGCCCGAGCACCGAGTCGTGCTCAGGGCCGCTCGCCTGGGCCGCGATCCACATCGGTACCGATACCGTCAGCTCGGTCAGGAGCTCGCCGCCTTCGGCTCCCTTGGTCTCCGCGAGCACGCCGTCGGGACCCAGCACCTCGAGCACCTCCACCCCGCTGCCCACGACGCGGGCAGAGACCGACAACGTCGTGCCCACGCTCGCGGCCACGACGTCACCGGGCCCGTGGCCGGCGACGTCCAGCTCCAGCCACGGACCGTTGGTGGCGAAGGTGCGGCCCGCACGCATAGCGGCCTGCCAGCCGGCCACCGAGAGGGGCTCGCCCCGCAGGTCGGCGTAGGCCCGTGCCCAGCCCGGGGGATTCGAGAAGTTCCCCGCACGGGAATGCGACAAGAACACATCGCTGCCCACGGTGGCGGCGAGGCGTAGGCCGCAATTGAGCAGGTGGTGGTACAGGATGGCCGTACCCGCCGCGTCGTTGGGACCGAGGAGGTCGACCGAGTCGACGAGGCCGAGGGCGGCGTCGGCCACCAGCTCCCGTGCCTCGACGGATCGGGGGTTCACGAAGGCGCCTGCGGGCGTGCCGTCCGCAAGGGGGGAAAAGACCGGGTGGGTGTAGCCGACGGTGGCGCCCAGGCCCCGGAGCTCCTCGCAGGCGGTGGCGTTGGGCGGCCAGTCCTGCGGGTGCTCGGAGCGCTCGTGGCCGGTCTGGTAGCGCACCGGCGGACCGGTGGGCGAGAGGGCGTGGAAGTGGCCCAGCAGGTCGTTGCGGAACTCGACGCCCCAGCGGGCGAGCTGGCCCTCGATCGACCACGGCAGGTCCTCGCCGGCGAAGTGCTCAAAGGCCTCGCGGTCGTAGATGCGGGCGCCCAGCAGGTTGCCGGCCACGAGGTTCATCAGGTGCAGCCCCTCTCCCCGCTGCATGAGGGCGGCGTCATGGGGCCCGCAGACGAGGTCGCCCGAGTAGTTCATGTGCACGTGCAGGTCGCCTCCGTACCAGCCCCGGCCGGCGGCGTCGTAGACGCGAGCGGGCTCGAGCTCGACCTCCACCTCCTCGCCGGGCCGAGGGGCCACGGTGGCGGTGACCTGGTCGAACTCCATTCCCCGGGTGCACACAACCGTGAGCGGGGCGGCAGGGACGTCGAGCACCACGTCGTTGCCGTGGAAGAAGGGCCGCCCGTGGAAGTCCCACTTGCGCAGCCGGTCCTCGGGGAACCAGCCCTCCGCCCGGTCGTCGGTGACCGCCCAGCGCGAGATGGGGCCCGAGCGCAGCCGGAGGCGAGAGACGTCGGTGGGCACGGCCACGCTGAGCTGGGTCTCGCCGATCATGCACTGGGGACGGTCGTGGGTGACACCGGCCAACACCAGGGCAACCGCGCCCGGACCCACGCGGTGGGCGGCGCCGGCGACGACGACTTCCGCCTCCTCCTCCACGCGTGAGTCGATGAGCACGCCGATCTCGGTGGCGGCGCCGGGAAGCACTCGCGGCGCGGGCCCCGCCGTCGTCGGCAGTCCCGAGGGCGTCACCGTGACCACCACGAGCCCACAGGGGAGCGGGTCCGGTAGGCAGCGCCGCACCCCCTCGGGCCAGCTCCCCGTCTCTCGCACCGTCGACCAGAGCCGGCGCAGGTTCAGCCAGCGGCCGTAGTCCCGGCCGGGCCCGGTCGGGTTCTCCCCACCCCAGTCGATGGGTGTGGCGGCGTGGAGCCTCCTGTACTCGGCGAGCATCTCCGCGACCCCGGGCGGGAGGAGAACGGCCTCGGGGACGTCGCAGCACACGCGAGTGAGCCTAACCCTTGACCTGACGTCGGTCTCCAACAAGAGCGGCGCCGTTCACCCCGGCTCTTCCGCCCATGGCCGCGATAGTTGCGGAAGCGCCTCGGCTACAAGGCAGCCACTCGGGCGACGGCCATGTAGGCGCCGGTAGGTGCGCGCGCTGCCATGTTGCTGGCCGGGAATAAGCGCTCATGATATGAGTGGCTTCGCTCTTGACCGACGTGGCGGATCCGGCATGCTGAGCGGGCGGCGTCGGCCTGGAGCCGGGCCAGGCGGTCGATGACGGCGCGACAATCTCTCCGTGCGACTGGCCTCCGGGCGCCTTCTGAGGACTTCGATCGGCACGTTGGCCATAAGTCTCTCGCTGGTCGTTGCCGCTTTACTCCTCGACCGAACTTGGCTCGTCCGAATCGCGCTTGCGATGTTCGTCTTCGTTCTGGTTGTTCTGGCTTGCCTGGGACTCGCCGTCGTCATGCGAGAGGCAGTGGGCGACTCAATCGCGGTCGCACTGGGGCGTGCCCGTCCCGTCGCAGCAAGGTCCCGCGCAGGACACGCGCGCTGGCCTCGGCTCGACGAGCCCCACGGCATCCGCACCGGCATTACGAGAGCGCTGGCTTGTCTCCAACTTCTGGCCCTGCCCGCTCTGGCAGCGAGCACCGCCGTCGAGGTCTTCGTATTCGGCCGGGAGGATTACACGCGATCCTGCGTCAACTTTCCGCATATCCTGCTGCGCTATCTGGTCGGGGCCACGGCGCTGCTCGCGTTCAGCATCGCGGTATCGGCGACATCGTCGGGACGGCAGCGGGCAGTGCTCCTGTGCCTCGACACCGCGGTCGCGCTCCTGCTCGCGATTGTCTGGTATCGCTTTGCGAATGGGCCTCTTAGCTGCGGCCGGTAGACGTTGATCTCCGAGGCCCGCCGTGGGCCGCCCGCCTCCTACGCCATCGACACCTCGATGGTCGACGTCGCGACGCTGTATTGACCATGGCGCAGGGTGCAGATCACTACAGGACCCGATGCCGTCGGGCGTGGAGGAACACTTCGGGTGCGCCGCGGCGCCCAGTTCGGGGCGCAGGTGTGGTACCGAGAATGCACCACCTCTGGCCGCGCAGCGCGGTGTTCGCCGTCCCCACGGCTTCTTCAACCTCCTCCCGGAGGCAGGCGAGTTCGCCGCGGTGCAGTTCGAAGGTTGGCTTCACGAGAGAGATGAGGTCAGCGACTTCGGCGAAGCGGAAACGATCGAGTTGGGCTGCTGCCATCGCGATCGGAAGATACGACAGGTCCATGGTCACGACGTCGACGGGATGCGGCACGTCGGTGGTTGTAATGGCACCCAGGTTGTGACCTTCGAGGTTGACGACTCTCGGGTCGAGGCGGAGTCGGCCGACGAGCTGGCCGACTCCAGCATCGATGGCGTAGACCCGGCGGGCACCAGCCGCGAGCAAGGCAGACGTGAACCCTCCAGCTGAGGCGCCCAGGTCGATCGCCACTCGACCAATCAGCTGGACGTCGAAGGTGGACAACGCATGGGTGAGCTTTGTCTCGCCGCGCAGACGCCGTTCAGGCAGAACCTTGATCGAGGCGTCGGCGCGGACTCGGGCAGCGGGATTGGTGAGCACGCGGCCGTCCACCAGGACGCGGCCGGTGACCAGGGCCTGTTCGACTCTCAGCGTCGGGCAGCGGGCAGCAACGAGGGAGGCCAGCGCGACGAATCGGGCGCGGTGCTTCTTGGACAAGGTGGGACTCCTTGGCTCGGACCGGACGGGACCGAGCGGGCAAGGAGGCCCACGAGCGCGAAACGACGTG
The DNA here is from genome assembly GCA_005884125.1 of Actinomycetota bacterium. Taxonomy (GTDB): domain Bacteria; phylum Actinomycetota; class Acidimicrobiia; order Acidimicrobiales; family AC-35; genus AC-35. The sequence continues at coordinate 21,328 of VAXP01000164.1, forward strand.
CCGCGCTGGGCGGCACGTCGGGAATCTGGCCTTGCGGCCGTGAGACCGAATCAAACCTAACGGAACGGCATGTCGGATCGAGTGTACGTCGAGATCACGGGACGAGCATCAGGGATCTGACTCGGCCGCTCATGGCGCTCTGTACGGCCGCTCCGAACGATCGGCTGAGGCCCCGGGGCCCCCGCGGCACCGCTCGGTATCGCTCCAACGAACGCGGCCTCTCGGCGCCGCCTCAGGGACGCTACCGACGCGCCGGTATTCGCACTGCGCGATCTCCCAAGGGTCGTGACTAGCTTCGATTCTTCATGTGGCCGCCTGAGCTGAACCCCGCGCATCCGCGGAAAAGCCCTCCTGGTTGGAGAAAATGGTGTTGCGAGGCACCGTTACCACCAAGCCAGGAGGGCACGTCCGGGATGAACGCTAACAGCACCCGCCACGTGGTGGTGGAACCCGGTGGCGAGCAGGTCGCAGCCCATGTCGGACTCCACAGCCTGGGGCGCTTCGCCGACGCCATGGCGCTCGGGGAAGCCCTGAGCGCGGCCATCCCCACCAACGGGCGGGTGCTCCTCCATGACCGGGGCAGGGTGGTGCTCCAGACCATGCTGATGCTGGCCGGCCGCGGCGAGGCCTGCACCGACATCGAGTACCTGCGGGCCCAGCCCGAGCTCTTCGGTGAGGAGCTGCTCCAGGCCGGCTTCGCCGCGATCCGAGCCAAGGCTTGGCGGCGGTCGAAGCTGACCAGGGGATCGGATCCGGTGGTGTTGGACATCGACTCCACACTCTGTGAGATCCACTCCGAGAACAAGGAGAACACCGCCCCGACATACAAGGGCGGCTTCGGCTTTCATCCGATGCTCTGCTTCGCCGATGCCACCGGGGAGGCGCTCTCGGGCCTGTTGCGGCCGGGCAACGCCGGGGCCAACGACGCCGAAGACCACCTGGCCGTGCTGGACGCCGCCATCGCCGCCCTGCCCCCCGAGATCGCCGCCGGCCATCATGAGGACGACGACGGCCGAGGCATCGCCGGGCGGTGGTGGTCCGGGCCGACTCGGCCGGGGCCAGTTCCGGCTTCGTCTGGGGCTGCTGGGACCGACACGTCCGCTTCTCGGTCACGGCCAGCACGAATACCCAGGTAACCCGGGCCATTTCGGCCATCGCCGCAGACCCATCCGCTTGGCGGCGGGCCCGACGTCAAAACGGCAAGATCCGCAAGGGAGCAGAGGTGGCCGAGGTCACTGCATACCTCGACCTGTCGGCCTGGCCCCCGGGGACCGGCTCATCATCCGGCGCGAACCGCTCCACCCCGGGGCCCAGCAGAGCCTGTTCCCTGACTTGGAGTACCGCTACGTCGGCTTGTACACCGACCAGGGGGGACGCCCCGTCGCCCTGGACGTGTTCCACCGGGCCCATGCCCATGTAGAAGATGCCATCGCATGGCTGCGGGACTCGGGTCTCGAGCGCTACCCCTTCACCAGCTTCGTCGCCAACGCCGCCTGGATGGCGGTGGTGGGCATGGCCGGGGCCCTGGTGCGGTGGTTCCAACGCCTGTGCCTGACGGGCTGTCTGGCCTCGGCCGAGCCCAAGGCCCTGCGTTGGCGCATCTGGCACGCACCGGCCCGCCTGGTTCGCTCCGGGCGCTCGAACATCATGCGGATCCTGGATGGCTGGCCCGACGCCGAGACCATCCTCGGTGCCAACCGTCGCATCGCACGGCTCACCTGAGAGCCGACAGACTCCGAATCTTCACCCCCGAGCCCTGGTAGCGCGCGCCATCGGACCGAGGATCAGCTCCTCACCTCTCCCATAGCGCGTCTCCCGCTGTCCGGAGAATGCTCGAGGTGAACTCACCGTCTTCGCTCCGGCCTGACACGCTGCCTTACGCCCCCCGTGGGTCCTCGGGAGCGATTGCGTGAAGAATCGAAGCTAGGTGCGGGCGATAGGTGGGCCCCGGTTCCAGAACGTCTAGCTCTGACGGGCCAGCAGCCACCACCTCGGATCAGTCAGGCGTGAGGGGCTGGCGTGCCGAACGATGCCGTGATCCAGGTCCTTCCTCCGTCACGGGTTATCTCGATCACCTGGCCGCTGCCCGGCACAATCGGATCGATCCGGAACTGCGCCAGGAGGTAGCCCGTCGACGGCGATCCGAACGACAGGGACAGTGGCCCATACACAGCAACTTGACCGAGGCGCTGAGTGGCGCCACCCAGGTTCACCGACACGACGCCGTGGGGACTGCTGCAGGCCGGGCAGTTCTCCACCAGGACGGCCCGCGTGGTGCTGACCGCGCTGACGGTCGCGGGATAGGAGCCATCCGCTCGCGCCTGAGGACAGCTGCCGGTGAAGGCGGCGAGGCACTCGAACTGGTCACCGTCCCCGCCGCCGTAGAGAAGCCATGGGCGCTGGCTGGCGGCGCCTTGACCCACGTCGAACTCGGCCCAGACGTTGCCCGCGCCGGCGGCCTGGAGGCGAGCTCCGTATCCTGACCCAGCGAAGGAGCCAGAAGGTGCGGGCACCGCCGCCAGTCTCCGCTTCCATGTTGCTCCCCCATCTCGGCTACGCCACAGCGAATCGCTCCCCGCCAACCACAGGTCCTGCCGGGAGTTAGCAGTGACGGCCACTGGGGCCACCGGCGAGCGCAACGATCGCCAGTGAAGTCCGCCATCGACCGTGCTGAACAGGCTGGGCGGAGCACCGCCGCTCCGCCCCGACAATCCGTACCCGACCAGGACCGACACGAAGTGGACTTCAGTGAGTACGGCGCCGATAGGCTCGCTGGCGGCAGCCCAGGTGGCACCGTCGACCGTTCGCAGGAGCGAGGTGTCACCCACGGCCCAGCCGTGGTCAGGATCGATGAAATCGACCTGGTGCAGCGACTGGGGGCCGCTGTAGTCGCGGGACCACGACGCCCCTCCGTCCACGGTGCGCAGGACCGTCCGAGCACCGACCACCACCGCAATTCGGGCGCCGATGGCCTGCACAGCTTGGAGATCCGTCTGCACCAGTGGCGATGGCTGTAACGACGAAGTCGGCGGCGCGTTCGACTGGACCAGTCCTGGCGGTGGCGGCGACACCGAAGGCGGCGGCGCGGCTCCCGGATGGCCCCGAGAGGGACGACCGGTGCACCCCGCCAGCGCCTGACAGGCGAGCGACGCCAGTAGCAAGGCCCGCAGTCCCACAAGGCACCCAAGCCGATTCACCTCGGGCTGCAATTCCACGCCCGGGCTCGTCTCTCCTGCCGTCTGCTGCGAACCTTCGCGACGGGCAGAAGTTCATTGGCCCGACGCCTCAGCCGCCCAGTCGCGCCAGCTGTGCGGCCTCGAGACATGCTGGCTACGCGCCGCTCGGGACGGCCCCGGTCCGGTGGGGCTGGAACATTATGGGCGGCCGATATGGGCGGCTCTGGATCGCGAATCGACGGCAGGTGCGCCCAGGAACCGGCATTCTGAGCGCAGCGATCGGCGTCGCAGAGTGGGCTTGGAGTCAGGGATCCGCAAGCGCCGTCAGACCACCCAGTGGTGCTATCGGCCGTCTGGTGGTGGGGCAGTGCCAGAAGAGCTTCCGGGGTTCCGTAGCTTCGTCGGGGTCCAGCCACAGAGGATGGTTCGGGTGCAACGGGCAAGGCGGCCAACTGGTGTGTACGAAGTCGTCGTGGAGGCTTTCCTGGACGACTTCAACCAGCATCTTCAGTGCTGTGCCCGGGTCCGCAGCCGTCAGGGTCTCGTAGGGCGCCGTCACCCAGTCGAGGATATGTCGCAGCGCCTCGTCGCGATCGCATCGCAAAGTAGTCATGAGGTCGCGGACTAGGGGCTCGGCCATCCGTACCAACTCGTCACCGTCCACCCGATCAGCGTCCCACGCAGCGCACAGACGTGCCGCTCCAGGACCGTCGAGAACCTCTGCGATCCTGTTGACGTGGACGAGCACCAGCGACGTCTGTGGCACCGGATGATCGAGGCCGTCGACGCCTACGAGGTCGGCGACGTCGATCTCGGGAAGCTGTGTTCGGACCTGAAGGGGCTGCTCGGTGCGTCCGACCTCCACGACCTCAGCCTCATCGACGAGTTCTGGAATCACTTCGCCGAGATCGACATGGAATGCGAACTACGGACCGAGGGATGGGCACACCCTGGTAGCGCTTCGGACGAACGACTCCGCCAGGTTCTCCGGAACTACAAGACCTGGGTCGCGGATGTATTGGCGAGTGCCAGCAACGAGCGCACCTGAGCATCCGGTACGTGTAGATATGCCGGACGTTGAGCCGATCGGGCATTCTGAGCGCGTGGGCGACCCCGCAATCCGAACTGCTTGGACGCAACTCATCCATCACCACGCCGATGCGGATCGTGGGAGGAACTGGTTCAGTCCGCTGTTCGAACCACTGCTTGTAGCCGCAGCTGATAACTCGGTCGTTGACCGCTTCTACCCGTATCAGCGACTCAACCAGCTTTGCTTCGCCCGCGAGGCGACGACCGAGGACTTCTCATCCAGCACGGAGCTTCCGGCCATCAGCGTCTGGTCGACCGGCAAGTAGCCGTCGTAACCCAGCCGGGCAGCGACGGCGCAATACTCATGGAGACGCGCAGCACGAAAGAGGCGGTGGACCATCTGGCCTCGCTCTTGGACCGCCCGTAGGTGTCGATGCCGAGCTGCGGCGCCGCGACAATAGAGACGTGAGGCGAGCCGCGGTCCGTGCGATGGCCAAGGCCGACCAAGCACTCGACGAGGTCCTCTATCGACCGGCCGTCGTGAAGCCGTTCCAGTGGTTGCCCCGCTGGTGGCTCTGCGATCTGGCCAAGCTCTCGATGCGCCTCGACGACCGCTGGGCCGTCGGATACTGGGATGACGTGGGGATCGCACCGGGCGGACCGTGCGCTGCTTGCGGCAGGCGAGCGTCCATCCATCTGCTGGAAGCACCCGACGGCTCGGACGTAGCCATCTGCGGGTGGTGCCACGTTGAAGGTCCCGTCCTCACGGACGGCGACCTGGAACGGGAGCTTGCGGCTGCCGCGGCTGCCTCGGTGGCGTGGCGGTGGAGCTGGCGACCCGCACGTGGAAGTCATTGGGTGCTTGCGAGACGACGTAAACGACAGCGACACGGACGTCTACGTAGCTCAGCTGGCATCGATGACCAAATGGCGGACCCTGTGCGGGGACCACCTGTGGTGCGGCGGCACCGAGGACGCCCCCACATTGCCGGTACGAGGAATTCTGGAGGGAGCGGCGCCTAGGAGCCGGGCCGCTCCAGCCGAAAGCCCACCTCTATGGCGGCCGCTACGGTCATTTCGTAGGGCGAGATGTCCATGACATCTTCACCGGCCGGGGCCCGCATCGGTGCCGCCGCGGCAGCGACCGCGACATACCGAGGTCCAGAATCCGTCGCCCCACGCAGCCCTGGCTCAGCAACCCAGACGATCTCGCGTACCACGAGCCCGAGCGCCTCCGCGTAGTCATCTGCTCGGCGACGGGCGTCTTCGGCGGCGGCACGGCGAGCCATTGAGTGGACGGGGTTCTTGGGGTCGAGCTGCCAGCTCGGACCGGTGAGGTCGGCGCCGGCGGTGGCAAGCTCGGCGATGAGATCCCCGAGTCGCTGCACGTCGGCGATCTCGACGAGGGTGGTTCGGCTGGCCACCCAACCGGTGCGCACCGCTTCGCCCTTCTTCCACTTCGACTTCGGATGGACGACCAGTGCCGCATGCCCAACACGCTCAAGACCCTCGCGATAGTTATCGAGCACCACGTCGACCGCCTTGGCATCGGTGGCCGCCTTGCCGTAAGCCTCGTCCCGGCTGGTTCCCTCGCCATTCACGGTCGCCCGCACCACGGCCGTGTCAGGCATCGAGCGTCCCTGGCTCTCGCCCCGGACGATTACCTGGTCTTCCATGCCCACAAGGTACGCCCAAGCACAATCTCGGCGTGGGGGCGCCGCACGGCTGGCGCCTGCCTCGCCCGCCCGTACGTGCCGCTCCTCGCCGGGGTCGGCTGGCCGGGCTGTGCACCCAGATCAGGTCGCAGAGCGATCCTGAAGGGCTACGGATGATCGGCCCGCACCGCTGTCAACGGCTGCCCAGGAAGGTGATCTTGGGTCACTGCCACCGGTCTCGATGCCGTCCACCACACATCAGCCAGCTAGTTGGTTCCTCCGAAGGATGCGATCGACCGCGTCGGAGAATGAGCTGGCGGCGATCGTTGGCGGGAGGAGCTCGGTTGGCCAACTCCGGCCATGAGACAGCCATGCGGTATCCAGGCCCAGGCCGGTGGCTCCGGCGATGTCCTTTACCGGATCGTCACCAACCATCCACCCGCCGACTAGATCCAGCCCGCACCGCTCCGCCGCGGCGTAGAAGATGGCGCTGTCCGGCTTGGCCGATCCGACAAGATCGGAAGCGCAACAGCGGCTGACCAGCGCGTGAAGGCCAGCGGCAGACAGCTTCTCTAGTTGGGCATCATCGCCGTTGGTGACCACGGCCACCGTCCACCCGCTGGACTGGAGCTTCGCTAGGGCCGCCTTGACTCCCGGGAAGCATCGGACGCTTCGGGGGAACTCCTGGCGATACCTGGCCCGGAGTACGTCCGCGGGCTCCAAGAGGCCGTAGTGAGCCACCAAAGTCGCGAACAGCTCGCCTCGGGGGATGGTGCCTCCGGCGTCGATCGCCTCGATATTGTCGACTTCCTCGATAGGCAGCCCGAGTTCAGCCACGAAGCCGCACGCCCACCGCCGGAAGGCGTCAGACCGGTCAACCAAGGTGTTGTCCAGGTCGGTGAGAAAGAGACGCACGCTCAGACCCTGACGGCAAGACCTATGACCCGTCAACCTCATTGTGGCCGAGGTCGAAACGGCCCCTCGAATGGCCCGCGTCAAGACTCCGGGGGCGCGCAGCAAGTGCCGCTATTCGCTGCCGCTCTCAGGTCGGTTAGGCCACGTTAGGACCGCGCCCGTCTCGCGCTCGATGCGCCCTGCTGCTTCGGGGCCGATCATGTGCCACCACCACACGTCGG
>VAXP01000165.1:0-6774 GCA_005884125.1 Actinomycetota bacterium
CGGACGGAGGTGTGTTCTCCTTCGCCGACGCCGTGTTCTGCGGGTCGACGGGGAACATCACCCTGAACAAGCCCGTGGTCGGGGTGGCACGATTCTGAGGGGCGGGGCCCCGGCCCCGAGCGGGCAGGAGCCCCTCAGGTGAGCACGAAGGACCCGTAGCCCACCACGCTGTCGGGCGAGCCCACGGTGTCGGCCGAGGTTCTCAGGTCGATGGTCGTGACCTCGAGGCGCCTGCGCAGGGCGGCCACCAGCAGGCCGCGGAGGGCGAATACGCCGCATGCCCGGTCCACCCCCACGTCGCCGGGGCGGCACGCCTCGATGGCTCGGGCCGTGGCCCGGTCCAGGGCGGCGGCGGTGGCGTGGTCGTGGTGGTGGCTGAGGTCGGAGCTCAGCACGACCAGGGTCTCGGGACCGCCCCACACGGCTTCGAGCACGTCAGCCACGTCGGCCGCGGGCATCTGCCCCACCGCCAGAGGGAGCACGGCCACCTCGCCCAGGACCACCTGGATGAAGGGAAGGTGGACCTCGAGGCTGTGCTCCTCGGCGTGGACCTCATCGGACACCGCGACCGTGGACAGGGCCAGCACCTGCTTGCGTCCTTCGGCGTCGACGGCGACCTCGCCCAGGGGGGTGGCGAAGGCGTCGGCGCCGCTGACGGCCACGCCCGAGAGGGGGACTCGGTGGGCCGGGCCCATGAGCACGACCCGCTCGATCCGGCCCCGAGCGGGTAGGACGCGGGCGTAGGCGGTGGCGGCCACCGGTCCCGATTCGACGTAGCCGGCGTGGGGGGCGATGACCGCCTTCGGCGCGGGGGCGGGCACCCCACGGGCGATGGCCTGCTCCAGAGCCTCATTGACGGCCTGGCGCAGGGCAACCGCTTCGGCCGGATACAACGTGCCCGCCACCGCGGGCGGGCGCACGACCCTGCCCCGGCCCACCCCGTCCTCCCGGCCGGCCCCGCTCACCGGGACTGTGTCCTCCAGGTCATCGTCCCGCTGCGCCCAGCTGCACGGGCCGGCGGTCTGTGGAGGGGTTCATCTCGGGCCAAGTCTGCCCCACCACCGCCGGGCTCCACCCCTCGGCCTCGGCTCCCCGCCCGGCGACGCGCGCCGGGACCGGGGCGGCGGGCGTCTCGGGCCTGCTCAGGCGCGTTCGGGACGGCCCTGGGGCCGTGGTCCGGTGTCCTGAACCGTCACCGCGACGCGCTGCACCGAGTTGTTGCCGTAGCCGCCCATGTTCCAGACCCCGTCGAGCGGCTGCTGGTTCCCGGCCTCGTCTCGCGCCCGGCAGCAGAGCTCGAACTCCCCGGGCGACGCCTCCCACCCCCAGTGCCAGCCCCTCCAGGCCCACCGCGAAGGGGGCGAGGGGTCGAGCTCGGCTGGGGCCCACGAACTCCCGCCGTCGGTGCTGACGTCGACGGCGCTGATGGGGGCGTGGCCCGACCAGGCCCGGCCCTCGAGGCGACAGGGGCCCACCCCGACGGCGCGACGGCGAGACAGGAAGTCGGGGATCCCGGGGGGCACCATCAGGGCCCGGGGCAGCATGCGCGACAGGGGCGTACCCCGGTCGGCTTCGTCCCGCCTCAGGTGGTAGCCGCGGGCCTGCTGGAAGCCGGCGAAGGGCTCGGCGACGGCGGTCACCGTCGTGAGCCACTTCACATTGGTCATGCCGTACCAGCCGGGCACGAGCAGGCGCAGGGGGAAGCCGTGCTGGGGGGGCAGGGGTTGGCCGTTGAGCTCGTAGGCGAGCAGGACGTCGTCCCCGATGGCCTCCTCGACGGGCAGGCTCCGGGCGAACTCCTGCTCGATCCCACCCTCGATGCCCCGGTCGAGCCCGCGGAACACGACCTCGACGGCATCGCGATGGAGCCCGGCTTCGGCGAGCAGAGGCCCCAGGGGCGTCCCCGTCCAGGCCCCGGTGCCCACCGCCTCCAGGAGCCAGGGCTGGCTGAGAGCCCGGGGCGCCAGCCCGGCCCTGCCGTTGCCCGCGCACTCCATGGTGGCCAGCAGCGTCCGCTGGGGCCGTTGGTGCAGATCGACCAGGGACAGGGAGAGGGGCCGCTCCACCCTCCCCCCCACCTCGAGGGTCCAGGTGTCGCCGTCGACGACGGGTATGTCGTAGTGGATGAGCAGGTAGTGCAGGCCTATCGGGGTGATGCCGTAGCGAAGGGCCTCGAGGGGCATGCCGTGGTTGCGGGTGGCGAGCTGGAGCTCCTCGGGGGTGAGCTCGTCGGACGAGGCGAAGCCCGAGGTGATGTCGGCGTCAGCCATGTCCAGGCCCCCTCCGCTCGCCGCTCGAGGCACGTGCGAGCGTACGCCGATCTCTCAGCGGGGCGGGAGGGTGAGGATCTCCGCCTCGGTCCCGGTCACCAGGAGGGTGTGCTCGAACTGCGCGGTGCGTGCGCCGTCGGCTGTGACGGCCGTCCAGCCGTCGTCCCACATCACGTGGCGCCAGGTCCCCATGGTGATCATGGGCTCGATGGTGAAGGTCATCCCCGGCTCCATGATCGTGCGGGCACCGGCGTCGAAGTGGTGGGGGACAGACGGCGGGCCGTGGAACTGCTCCCCTATCCCGTGGCCGACGAAGGCGCGCACCACGCCGTACCCGTGGCCGGCGGCCTCGGTCTCGATGGCTCGGCCGATGTCGGAGATGGGCCGGCCCGGCCGAACGGCGTCTATGGCGACGTCGAGACACTCGCGGGTGACGCCTACCAGGCGCCGCGAGGCCTCGTCGACCCTTCCGACGCCGAAGGTGGCGTTGGTGTCGCCGTGGACCCCGTCGAGATACACGGTCACGTCGATGTTGACGATGTCGCCGTCGGCCAGGGGGCGGTCGTCGGGGATCCCGTGGCAGATGACCTCGTTGACCGACGTGCACACCGACTTGGGGTACCCCCGGTAGTTGAGGGGGCTCGGGTAGGCCCCCCTGGCGATGCACTGGGAGTGGACCAGCTCGTCGAGCTCGTCTGTGGTGACGCCCGGGGCCACGGCCGCGCCGGCGGCGGTCAGGACCTCTGCCGCCACCCGACCCGCCTCGCGCATGCGGGCGATCACCGCTTCGCTCCTCACCAAGGGATCGGACCGCAGCGCGGGCGCGCCGGTCTCGGCGTAGTCGGGACGGCCGACGGCGGCGGGGACGACTCGGGGAGGGCTCAGCCGCCCGGGCCGCAGTCGCAGACGCTCATCGCCGTGGCAGCGCTTGAACTTGCGGCCCTCGCCACACCAGCACGGGTCGTTGCCCCGAAGGTGCGACCCGCCCGCTCGCGGCGGGCTGGCGGCTAGGCCGGGCCTGATGGAGGGGTTCCCCCTGGTCCACCCGCGGGGCGGGCCTGATGGAGCTCGATGAGGTTGCCGGCCGGATCACTGAGGAAAGCCTGACGGCTGGTGCCGACGGGAGAGGGGTCCGACACCTTGACGCCGCCGGACCGCAGCTCACCCACCACCCGGTCCAGGTCGTCGACCAGCAGGGCGAAGTGCTGGCCCCGGCCCGGGGGCGGCTCGCCCTCGATGAGGTGGACCTGCTGCCCGCCGGCGTCCAGCCACGCGCCCTGCACTCCCAGCTCGGGCCGGTCCTCCCGCCCGGCCAGGCCGAGCACGTCGATGTAGAAGCGCACGGCCTGGTCGACGTCGGTCACGTTGATGGACACGTGATGCACGGCCAAGGCTCTCACCGGGCCAGTCTGACCCCACCCCCGCCGCCGGTCCAGCCATGGCCCGCTCGCTACTGCTGGTAGCCCTCCACCACCGTCTCGTCGCGCACGGCCGCCTCGGTCGGGTCCTGACCGGCGTGCTCACGGGCCCGACGCTGGCGTAGGAGATCCCAGCACTGGTCCAGGCCCACCTCGAGCTCTTGCAGCCTCCGCCTGTCGGCGTCGCTCACGGAGTCGCCCGTCGAAACATGGGAACGGAGGCGGTGCTCCTCCTCGACCAGCCTGTCGATCCTGCGGATCACGTCGTCATCGTCCACCGCGCCAGCATGCCACGCCGCCGGACTCCGCCCTGCAAGGTGCAGGGCGGGAGGCGACTAGCTTCGGGGCCATGGCCAGGCAGCAACGGACTCAACAGCAGGTCGCCGAGGCCACCGCCGCGGCCGAGGCGACAATGCGCCCTCAGAAGGTCCCGGTGAACGTGTACGAGACCCCCGGCGCCCTCGTCATCATCGCCCCGCTCCCCGCGGTGACGCCCAACGACGTGACCATCGAGCTGACGCCCAGCGCCGTTCGCTTCTGGGCCCACCTGCGCAGCGCCGGCCCGCGGCAGTACCTCGTGCACGAGTGGGACTACGGCGGGTACGAACGTGAGGTCGCCCTCCCCGACGGCTACGGCAGCAACGTGGAAGCGTCGCTCACCAACGGTCAGCTCGCCATCCGCGTGCTGCGGGGCGAGGCGCCCACATCTCTCACCGTCAAACCTACGGCGCAGTAACCACGCCCCGGCAAAGGGCGCGAACGCCCACGATGGGGCGTTTTGGTTGCGAAGGACTGCGAAGCGACATCGACCGCATCGCGGGCCCGAGCGGCTGACCGGAGGCGCACCTTCCCCTGCTAGCTTTGGAGACGTCGCCCGCCGGTCCGCTGTTCCGGCTCGGCCTCATCCGTGGCCCAGGAGGCGCCGAGATGAAGGTTCCCCTGTCGATCTCACGGGCCTTGGGCGACGTGGTCGTGACCCTCCACGGTCCTGTGGACGCCGAGCTCCTGGAGCACGCCCTGACCGACCTCTCCGAGGACCAGGGCAACCTCCATCTGATCATCGACCTGCGCGACGCCAGCTCCATCGACCAGCCCTCTTTGCTCGTGCTGACGCGAGCATCCGAGCGCGTGCGCGAGCGGGGCGGGGATCTCAGGCTCAGCGGCCCCCGCGAACCCGTTTCCGAGGCGCTGGAGCGCGCTGGGCTGTCCGTCGTCGGGCCCTGACCGCGGCGCCCTCGCCCGGGCCGGATCAACGTGGTCTGCACCGGTTTGTCGTACGGTCTTGCGCGTGTTCGAACGCTTCAGCAACCGCGCCCGCCGCGTCGTCGGGCTGGCCCGGGAAGAGGCGCGCCGGCTCGGCCACCCCCATATCGGGACCGAGCACCTGCTGCTCGGACTGCTCCTGGACGGGGAGAGCCGGGCGGCCCGGACGCTGGCTGTCACCGGGGTGACGTTGGAAACGGTCAGGGAGAAGACGGTGGAGGCGGTGGGACGGGCGCGGGGGGACGCCGGGGACGGAAAGGCGGGCGCCAAGGGCGACCTGGCCCTCACCTCCCGGGCCAAGCGGGCGCTGGACCGGGCCGGCCGGTTCTCGCTGCAGCGGCGGGACGCCTACGTCGAGACCGAGCACATCCTGTTGGGAGTGCTCGACGTAGAGGGCACCGCCGGGCAGGTGCTGCGCCGTCTCGGCGTCGACGTGGCCCGGCTGCGAGATGCGGCCGACCGCACCCCCGTCGAGCGCCTGGTCGCCACCGCCCCCGAACAGCCCGACGACGAGGGCACCTCCCCCCGCTGCCCGGCTTGCGGAGCGGCCCTGGACGCCACCCTGGCCCACCGGGTGCTGCCCGGACCGGCAGCGGCCGCCCAGGGGACGGTCATGAGGTCCTTCGTCGTCGCCTACTGCTCGGCCTGCGGTTCGGCTCTGGGCGCCGCTCCCGAATAGGCGCTTCGTCGGTGGGCCGGGTCCCGACTCGGCGTTACAGTGCCCTCCGATGTGCTCCGCGCCCTATGAGGAGTTCGCGCTGCTGCGCCAGAACGCCGACGAGTACGGGCTGGCGTGGGAGGGCGACCCGGTGGTGGAGCGTCGCGCCGTGGAGGTGGAGCCGGGGCGCAGCCTGAGCGTCGTGGTCTGGGGCGGGTCAGGACCCGACGGAGTCGAGATGGTGCTCCTCCACGGAGGGGCCCAGAACGCCCACACCTGGGACACCGTGTGCCTGGCCCTGGGCCGGCCCCTCATGGCCATCGACCTTCCCGGGCACGGGCATTCCGACTGGCGGGCCGACCACAGCTATTCCCCGGCTTCGAGCGCGGCCGACGTGGCCCGGGTGGTGGAGGCGCTGGCGCCCCGAGCCGAGATGGTCGTGGGCATGTCGCTGGGAGGCCTGACCGCCATGGCCCTGGCCGCCCAGAGGCCCGAGCTGGTGAGGCGCCTGGCGCTGGTGGACGTGACGCCCGGTGTGGAGCCCATCATCGCCTTCATCTCCGGACCCGAGGTCTTCGCCACCTTCGACGAGATCCTCGAGCGCACCATCCGCTTCAACCCGGGCCGCTCCGAGGCGTCGCTGAGTAGGGGCATCCTTCACAACGCCAAGGAGCTGGCCGACGGCAGCTGGAGCTGGAGGTGGGACCCCAACCGCCCCGAGGGTGGGCCGGACACGCTCGCCGCGGCCAGGGGGCTCTGGGACGAGCTGGAGCGGATCCCCGCCCCCCTCCTCCTCGTCCGGGGGGGCCTGTCCTCGGTAGTGAGCCAGGAGGACGTGGCCGAGCTGCTGCGGAGGCGGCCCGACGCCGTGGTCGAGGTGGTGGACGGCGCGGGCCACAGCGTGCAGGGCGACAGGCCCCTGGAGCTGGCCGGCCTGCTCCTGCGCTTCCTCGGCTGACAGTCGGTCAGATCGCCTCTTGGGCCCGCATGGCCAGGGTGGACTCGTCCATGCGGGCCAGCTGGGACTCGCGCTGTCTGCGTCCGGGCATGGCCACCAGCTCGAGCAGGGCGGTGAGCAGGGCGACGCCGGCCGCGGCCAGGAACACGACGGACATTCCGTCGGTGAACGAGCGGCGGGCCGCGCTGGCCAGGGGGCGCCCGATGG
>VAXP01000165.1:6786-15409 GCA_005884125.1 Actinomycetota bacterium
CCGCCCCGGCGGCGAGGTGGGGAAGCCCGCCCAGGTGGGACGCCAGGTGCTGGCGGTAGCCGGTGGCCAGCAGGCTGCCGAGCACGGCAACGCCCAGGCTCCCGCCGACCTCCCGTGTCGTGTCGTTGACGGCCGAGCCCACCCCGGCCTTGGCCAGGGGCATGGCTTCCATGATGGCTCCGGTGGCGGGAGCCGTCGTGAGACCCATCCCCCCGCCGAAGAGAACCAGGGCCAGGGCCACGCCCAGGTAGCTGCTGGACGGCGAGAGCGTCGACATGACCAGCATCCCCGAGGCGATGACCACCAGGCCGGTGGCCATGACCCGGTTGCGGCCGAAGCGCTCGGCCAGGGACGCGCTGCGGGGCGCGGTCAGCACCATCAGGGCGGCCATGGGCAGCAGGGCCACACCGGCGCGCAGCGGCGAGTAGCCGAGCACGAACTGCAGGTACTGGGTCGAGATGAAGAACAAGCCGAACATGGCGAAGAAGGTCAGGGCGATGCCCGCCGCGCCGGCCGAGAAGCGCCGGTCGGAGAACTCCTCGATCGGGAGCATGGGGTGGTCGCTGCGCCTCTCCCAGGCCACGAACGTGAGCAACAGGAAGGAGGCGACGACGAAGGACGCAAGGATGATCCCGTCCGACCATCCCCGGTCGGGGGCCTGGATGATCCCGTAGAGGAGCAGGCTGAACCCGGCCATGGACAGCAGGCTGCCTCCCACGTCCAGGGCCCGATGGCGCGGATCGCGCGACGTCGGCACCAGCACCGCCCCCGCGACCAGAGCCACGGCGATTATGGGGACGTTGATGAGGAAGACGGAGCCGAACCAGAAACGGTCGAGCAGGAACCCGCTCAGGGGTGGGCCGATGCTGACGCCGGCGCCCGCGAATCCGGCCCAGATGGCGATGGCCTTGGCGCGCTCGCGCGGGGGGAAGACGTTGGCCACGATCGAGAGAGTGGCGGGCATGATCATGGCCGCCCCCACGCCCATGACCGCCCGGGCCGCGATGAGGTGCCACGGCGTGGTGGCCATGCTGGCGGCCAGGGCGGCCACGGCGAAGACCACGAGCCCGGCCTGGAGCAGACCCTTGCGCCCGAACCGGTCTCCCAGGGCGCCCATGGGGAGAACGAGACCGGCGAACACCAGCGAATAGGCGTCGACAATCCACTCCAGCTGGGAGTTGGTGGCGTGCAGGGAACGCACGAAGGTCGGGAGGGCCACGTTCAGAGCCGAGTTGCCGGCGACGATGATGACGAGGCTCAGGTTGAGCACGGCCAGGATGAACCAGCGCCGGGCGTAGACGACCTCAGGATCAATGACCGCGCCCTGCATGAACCGTCTCCCCTCTTTGGCGGGCTGTCTCGACCGTAACAAAGATGCCCGGGTGCGAATTCGCCTGGCCCAGCCGGCCGACGCCCCCGGGATCCAGGCCGTATACGCCCCCGTGGTGGTCGAGACGGCCGTCTCCTTCGAGACCGAGCCGCCCACGGTGACGGAGATGGCGGCCCGGGTCGACGAGACGCTTCCGGACCACCCCTGGCTGGTGCTGGAGGACGAGGGCAGCATCCTGGGGTACTCCTACGGGCACGGCTTCGCAGCCCGCGCCGCCTACCGGTGGTCGGTGGAGACGAGCATCTACGTTCAGGCCCGCGCCCGGGGCCGGGGCGCGGGCCAGGCTCTCTACACGTCCCTCCTCGCCTTGCTGCGGTCCCAGGGCTACCGCCAGGCGATCGGGGGCATCGCCCTGCCCAACCCGGCCAGCGTCGCCCTCCACCAGTCGCTGGGCTTCACCGCAGTCGGGGTGTACCGCAGCATCGGTTGGAAGCTGGGGGCGTGGCACGACGTGGAGCTCTGGCAGCTGACCCTGGGTACGGGCGAGGGAACGCCGGACATGCCCATCCCCCTCGACCGGCTGGCCCCGGGGACCCTCGATGCCGCCGCTGCGCTCGGCTCCGCCCGGCTCCGGCTCTAGCGTCCGGCTGAGGGAAGAGGAGGCAAGCGTGTCCGCAGAGGTGACGCCGTTCCGCATCGAGGTGCCCGAAGCCGACCTTGTCGACCTGCGGGAGCGGCTGGTGCGAACGCGCTGGCCCGAGGCGGAGACGGTGGACGACTGGTCGCAGGGCATCCCCCTGTCCTACGTCAGAGATGTTTGCCGGTACTGGGCCGGCGACTACGACTGGCGGGGCCGGGAGGCGGGCCTCAACCGATTTCCCCAGTTCCGGGCCGAGGTCGACGGGCTGGGCATCCACTTCATCCACGTCCGCTCGCCCCATCCCGAGGCGCTCCCCCTGGTGATCACCCACGGCTGGCCCGGATCGGTCGTCGAGTTCCACAAGGTGATAGAGCCCCTGACCCAGCCCACGGCCCACGGCGGCGAGGCGGCCGACGCCTTCCACGTCGTGTGCCCCTCCCTGCCCGGGTACGGCTTCAGCGACAAGCCCCGGCGCACGGGGTGGAACACCGAGCGCATCGCCCGGGCCTGGGCCCAGCTCATGGCCAGGCTGGGCTACGGGCGCTACGGGGCCCAGGGCGGTGACTGGGGCGCGGCCGTCACGGCCGACCTGGGACGCCTGGACGTCGACCACCTGGCCGGCATCCACCTCAACATGGCGGTGGCCGCTCCCGACCAGTCGACCTTCGGGGACCTGAGCGAGTGGGAGCAGCAGGCCCTGGCCGCCCTGAAGCACTACCAGGACTGGGACTCGGGTTACTCCAAGCAGCAGTCGACCCGCCCCCAGACCCTGGGCTACGGCCTGCTCGACTCGCCCGCGGCCCAGTGCGCCTGGATCGTGGAGAAGTTCTGGGCCTGGACCGACTGCGACGGCCACCCCGAGAACGTCCTCAGCCGCGACGAGCTGCTCGACAACGTGATGCTCTACTGGATACCCGGGGCGGGTGCCTCCTCGGCCCGTCTCTACTGGGAGAGCTTCAGAGGGGGCAGCCTGGACCCCGTTACCGCGCCCACGGGGGTCTCCGTCTTCCCCAAGGAGATCATCCGCATGTCCCGGCGCTGGGTGGAGAAGCGCTTCACCGACATCCGCTACTGGAACGAGCTCGACAAGGGCGGCCACTTCGCCGCCTTCGAGCAGCCCGCCACCTTCGTCGACGAGGTTCGCAGCTTCTTCCGCCTGGTCCGCTGAGGTGACTCAGCAGCCGGTCGAGACCACCACCTGGCCGGCCGAGTTCGTGCTCGGAGTCCCGGCCGGGGCGCTGGCCACCGGTCCGCCCCCGGCCACCACGCCGCAGGTGCCCACGTAGGCCGCCGGTATGGGGTAGAGCGAGGGCTGGGGCGTGGCGCCCGCCTCGTACAAGGGATCGATGGGCGAGGCCTGGGGGTCGGGGTCCTCGTAGACCTGGACCCCGGGCTCGGCATAGACGCTGTGGGCCTCGGCGTTGCGCCACGAGTCCATGCCGCCCGGGCAGGCCTGCTCCGACTTCAGGTCGCCGCTCGAGCAGTTGTAGGGGTCCCACTTCTTGCCCCCGTAGTTGGACACGTCCCGGGAGCTCTTGCCCTTGGGGTTGCCCCGGTAGGCCTGCTGGCGCTGGGTCGTGACCTCCTGGCACAAGCCGTCGGCGCAGGCGCCCTCGCCGGCCCCGGCCGCGGGAACCGGGTCGTGGAGCGAGGGCGAGGTGGTGGCCGCTCCCGGCGTCACGTGGGCCGTGACCGCGCCCCCGTCGGAGGGGCCGTTGACCGAGTGAGCCGTCCCCGTCAGCGGGCTCCCGTCGACGCCGTCGTGCTCCCCCGCGTCCAAGTTGTCGTCGGCCCCGAGGTAGACGACGAGGCAGTCCTGGAGCGAGGCGAGCAGGCCGCCGGGATCGGGCGCGCCCGTCTGGGGGGCGATGGCGTTGCGGGCCGTGTTCTCGGTGTCGAACACGGCCGTGAACCCGGCGCCGCTCTGGTTGGTGCCGCACCCCCGGCCCGAGCCGCCCTTGGTGCCGCTGGTGTTGACCGCGACGCACCCGGCGTGAGGGAAGTTGGAGCTGCCCGGCATCCCCACCCCGAACAGGCCCGGCGTGGAGCTGCCCTTGGGCAGCTGGTCGAGGCCCACCTCGGCGTAGCGCCTGCCCCGCCCGTTCTCCACGTTGAGCTTGAAGTTGTGGCACCCGGGCGACGTCCCGTCCACGTTGTTGGCGTCGGCGCTGGCCGGACAGTCCTGCTGGGAGGGCTGGTAGCCGCCCCCGCTCACGGCCATGGCCACCCCGGCCATGGCCACCGTGACCGCGGCCGTCAGCAGCGACGTGAGCATCACCTGGGACATGCCTCTGCGCACGATCACTCCCCTGGGGGCGGGCGCCCACTCGGCCGGACCCTTCCAGGGGCCCGACTCCTGCACTCCTACTACGCCGCGCCGGCCCCGAACTCCTCTTCGGGCCGGACCCGCCCTACCCCACCTGCAGGCGGACGCCTCCGACATCGAGGCTCCGGCGGCCGCCTCCCGCCCCGTCGGGACGGACCAGCGTGACCGAGCAGATGCCCTCGCCCCGGTCGTCGCGAGGGGGCACGAAGGTCAGCTCGGCGCCGTCCACGGCCACCACGGCCCCGCCCTCGCGCTGCTCGCAGGCCCGGTCCAGCACCTGGGCCCAGCGGGCGCCCAGGCGGGCCGGGTCCGGGGACTGCACGGTGAGGCCCACGATGCCGCCGGCCGCGTGTGCGGGGACCTGCGCCGTCCACTCCGGGCCTCCCCACCTCCACGACCCGGCCGGATCGGCCCAGTCCAGTGAGACCAGAGCCCCGGGCACGTCCTTGGGGTGCAGATGGGTGCCGGCGATGTCGGGGAGGTCGACCTGCCAGACGACACGCACGCCGAGGTCGGGCAGGCGGCGGCGGGCGCCGGCGAGATCGTCGAGCTGGAAGATGGCCATGTATCCGCCGTCTCCGCCCCGGCGCTCGAGATAGCGGCCCGCGGCGGTGCCGGGCCTGACGGGGGAGACGACCTCAAGGAAGGTGTCGCCCACCGCCATCACCGCGTTCTCGAGCCCGAACTCGGCCACGCCCGGGTCGCGGAAGGGCTCGCCCAGCCCCAGCTCGCGGCGCAGCGCGCTCTCCACCGGTTCGAGACGCTGAGCCACCAGGGCCACCTGGCGGAGCCGGACGCGCATGGCGCAGGACAGTAGCCAGGCCGGGGAGCGCAGGCACAGCGCTACCGTCTGGATGAGGCAGGGTCGGGCCCGTCGGCCTGCACATGGACGGGCAGAGGGAAGGGGCTGAGCGATGAGGGAGATCGACACCGGCACAGACGACCTGCTCGCTCGCGTCGAGGACGGCGTCGCCGTGCTCACCTTGAACCGCCCCGCTCGGCGCAACGCCATGTCCGGGGCCATGACCAGCGCCCTCGCCGAGGTGCTGGCCCGAGTCGAGGTTGCCGACGACGTGGGCTGCGTCGTGCTGACGGGCGCCGGGAGCGCGTTCTGCGCCGGTGGCGACGTCAAGGACATGTCCCAGGCGGGCGGTGCGCAGGCGGGCGGTGCGCAGGCGGGCGCAGGGCGTCGCCGTTCCGTGGACGAGGCCATCCACCTGCAGCGATTGAACCAGAGGGCCACCTCCGGGCGCCTGCACGAGATGCCCAAGCCCACCATCGCCTCGCTACCCGGGGCGGCCGCAGGCGCGGGTCTGTCGCTGGCTCTGGCCTGCGATCTGCGCTACGCGGCCCACGGCGCGGTGATGACGACCGCCTTCGCCCGGGTCGGGTTCGCGGGCGATTACGGCGGAACCTGGTTCCTGACCCATCTGGTGGGCACGGGCAAGGCCCGGGAGCTCTACTACTTCTCCGAGCGCATCGACGCCGAGGAGGCGCAACGGCTCGGCATCCTCAACGCCGTGTTCCCGGCCGACCGGCTGGAGGAGGAAGTCATGGCCCGGGCCCGCCGGCTGGCGGCCGGGCCCAGGATCGCCCACAGGTACATGAAGGAGAACCTCAACCGGGCCGAGCTGGGCGAGCTGGGCCAGTGCCTGGACATGGAAGCGGCCCACCACATCCACACCGGCCTGACCGAGGACCACCGGGAGGCGGCGGCGGCCTTCGTCGAGAAACGCGAGCCGGTGTTCGGGGGGCGCTGATCGCGGCACGCCGGGAACTCGCTCGTGCCCGAGGGTGCGCCCCTGGGACCATGTAGTCCGTGCTCCAGGCCCGCGACCTCTCCGTCGAGGTGGGCGGCACCCTCGTGCTGGCGGGGGCGTCGTTCACCGTCCGCGCCGGGGAGAAGGTCGGCCTGGTCGGGCGCAACGGGGCGGGCAAGACCAGCCTGCTGAGGGTGCTGGGCCGGGAGGTGGAACCGGCCTCGGGGATGGTGCTGGGCCGGGGCGCCATCGGCTACCTCCCCCAGGAGCCCCGGGCCGGCGGCGACGGCGCGGAGGCCACCGCCCTGTCCCACGTCCTGTCAGGACGGGCCCTGGACGAGGCCGCCCAGCGGCTGGAGAAGCTCCGTCTGGCCGTGGAGGAGCACGCCTCACCCCGCAACGTGGCCCGCTTCTCGCGGGCCGAGGACGCCTTCCGCACCCAGGGGGGCTACGGAGCCGAAGCCGAGGGCCGTCGCATCCTGGACGGCCTTGGCCTCGCCCCCGACCGGGCCGACCTGCCCCTGGCCGTGCTCTCGGGCGGGGAGCGGCGCCGGGTGGAGCTGGCCCGCATCCTCTTCGCCGGGAGCGACGTGCTCCTCCTGGACGAGCCCACCAACCACCTCGACATCGACGCCAAGACCTGGCTCATGGCCTTCCTGCGGTCCTACCGGGGCGCCCTGGTGGTCGTCAGCCACGACCTCGTGCTCCTGGACCAGGCCCTGACCCGCATCCTGCACCTCGACGAGAGCGCCCTGGCCTACTCGCAGTACCTGGCCGCCCGCCGGGCCGACGAGTCCCGCCAGTCCCGCCTGTCCGAGCGCCAGCAGTCGGAGATCCGGCGCCTCTCGGCCCTGGCCGACTCCATGCGCCACGCCACCGAGAAGCGGGCCCGTCTGGCCAAGGTCCTGGACCACCGGGTCGAGCGCCTGCGGGCCGGGGCGGTGAGCCGGCCCACCCGGGAGCGGCGCTACCGGGTCCGCTTCCCCCCGCCTCCCCGGGCCGGAAGGGTAGTGATCGAGGTCGACGGCCTGGGCAAGGGCTACGGCGGCCCGCCGGTGTGGGAGGACCTCTCCTTCGCCGTGGAACGGGGGGAGCGCCTGCTGGTGCTGGGGCTGAACGGCGCGGGCAAGACCACCCTGCTGCGCATCCTGGCCGGGGTGGCCGAGGCCGACGCCGGCACCGTGAGCTCCGGGTTCGGCGCCTCGGTCGGCTACTACGCCCAGGAGCATGAGGGCATCGCCCCGGGGCGGACGGTGCTCGGCCATCTGGAGGCCCTGTCCACCGGGCCCCAGCACGAGCTGCGGGGCCTCCTCGGCATGTTCGGGCTCACGGGCGACGTCGCCTTCCAGGACGCGGGCACCCTGTCGGGGGGGGAGAAGACCAAGCTGGCCCTGGCCCAGCTGGTGACGGGCAGGCACAACGTCCTGCTCCTCGACGAGCCCACCAACAACCTCGACCCGCCCTCGCGCCTGGCGGTGGCCGCGGCCCTGGCCTCCTGGCCCGGGGCCATCGTGCTCGTCAGCCACGACGGCGAGTTCGTGTCCGCCCTCGAGCCCGACCGGGTCCTGCTCCTCCCGGAAGGCGAGGTCGACTACTGGAGCGAGGACCTGCTGGAGCTGGTGGCCCTGGCCTGACCCGGCCTCTCAGGCCCCCAGGGTCAGGCCCGCGGCCAGGGCCGCGCCCAGCTCCCAGCAGGCCTCGAGGTCCGCCGGGGTGGGCCGGCCCAGCACCGTCACGGGGTCATGGGCCCGCCTCCACCTGAGACCGGTCGTGATCGATTCGACGGCTTTGACGGCTCCGGTGGTGTCCTCGTTGCCGTGTAGGTAGAGCCCGTAGGGCCGCAGGGTCGTCTCCTCCAGGCACGGGTAGTAGATCTGGTCGAAGAAGTGCTTGAGGGCGCCCGAGACGTACCCGAGGTTGGCCGGGGTCCCCAGCAGGTAGGCGTCGGCGCCGAGCACGTCGGGGGCGGTGGCGGCCAGGGCCGCCCTGGTGACCACCTCCACCCCCTGGATGCGGCCGTCGGTTGCCCCCGACATGACCGCGTCGAACATGGCGTGCAGCGCGGGCGATGCCGTGTGGTGGACGATGAGCAGCCTGGGCACCCGCGGCGAGCCTCGACCGGGCCCGTCCGGGGCGCAAGTCCCCCGGCCCGGCCCGGCCGGGCCCGGCCTCCCGCAGGCGGGCTAGGCTCCCCCGCCTGGGTCCGTCGGTTCGGTTCGTGTTCGCGGAGGGATCGTGAGCGAGGTCGGCAAGCACAGTGCCTCCATCGAGCAGCGTCGCAACGTCTTCATCGCCATCTGCACCTGCGGATGGCGCGGGCCTCGGGCCCGGGTGTTGCGCGATGCGGAAGCCGATGCCTGGCACCATCAGTTCGGAGAGAGCCGGCTCGTGGTGCTCGACGCGTCGCGCGTCGCGGCCTACGCATCGAGCCCCAGCGCCGAGCCACCGTGGATGGTGAACGACGAGGACTCGGAGGTGGTGGGCCAGCTGGTGAGCCGGGCCAGGGAGCTGGCCCGCAGCAGCGCTCCCCACCGCCCGGGGGTTACCCGCGAGCTCCAGACCATGGC
>VAXP01000074.1 GCA_005884125.1 Actinomycetota bacterium
CGGCGACCACGGCGACCACCGCCCCGGCCCCGGGCTCGCGCCTGGTGGCGGCCGGCCGGCCCGGCCCGTCGCCGGTGGTCATGTCCACTCGCCCTCGGGCCCCCCCGCCGAGCCCAGCGAGGCCGGGACTGCCGCGTCCTCCCCGTCCTCCCCGGGCCTGGGGGCCCGCAGCTCGCCCAGGAGGTCGCGTATCTCGCCGGCCGCCACCACGCGGTAGCCGGCCACGGCCGCCGCCGCCCCCGCCCCGCCCCCGAGCACCAGGCTCATGGCCGCCCCCGCCCGTCCGCTCCCCGCCGGCGCCAACCGGGCCCCACCGACGGCCGCGGCCCCGGTGGCCGCGGCGACGAGCAAGGCCCGGCCCACGGTGGCGGCGACGGGGACCGCCTGTCCGATGCGAGATCGCAGCCCCGACATGAGCACGAGGGCCCCGGCCGTCATCACGCCCGAGTGCACCAGGCCCAGCACCACCACCCGGTTGCCGCCCGTCGCCGCTCCCGACGCCACGACCATGACCCCACCGCCCACCACGGTCATGGCCCCCGCCACCACAGCGGGCAGGCGGGCGTCCCCCGCCGCGGTGCTGGCCCGGGACAGCGCCAGGAAGGCCCCGTAGCCGGCCAGGCCCAAGGCGTAGGCGGCCAGCACCCGCCCGACCAGGCGGGCCCCGGCCAGATCCAGCGCCCCCACCCTGACCAGACGGAGCAGGGGCCCGCCCAGCACGGCCAGGGCGGCGCTGGCGGGAAGGGTGACGAGCACGATGCCGCGGATCCCGCGGCCCAGCTGAGCGGCGAAGGCGGGCCAGCGGTTCCCGCCGGCGACCGCGGCCAGCCGTGGATACAGAGCGGTGAGCACGGGGTGGGCCAGCACGGCGTGGGGCAGAAGGAAGAAGGTGAAGGCGATCTGGTAGGCCACCACGCCGCCGCTCACGCGGTTGGCCAGGATCAGGGTCACGCCGATCAGCACCTGGCCCGCCCCCAGCAGGGCCGCGCCCCAGATCCCCAGGCGGACGACCTCCCTCAGCTCAGGTAGGCGGAGGTCCCAACCGAGACGGGGGCGCAGCCCCGCCCGCCAGGCGGCCACCGCCGGCACCGCGGCCATGGCCGCCACGCCCGCCGTGGTGCCCACGGCCAGCACCAGGCGCTGCCCGTGGCCCATCTCCAAAGCCGGCGTGGCGCCCCGGCGCATGACGGCGAAGGCGACCATGGTCGCGGTGACCACGACGTTGTTGGCCACGGGCGCGGCCGACGCGGCCGCGAAGCGGTGGGTGGCGTGGAGAACGGCCGTGGCCAGCGCGCCCACGCCGTAGAGGACGACCTGGGGCAGGAAGAACCACAGCAGGAAGGCGCCCAGACGCACCTCGGCCGCCCGCACCGCGGCGTCGTGGACGTCCGCGGTCAGGAGCCGCATGATCCCGGCCCGGGCGATGACGCCCACCACCACCACCGCCCCCAGCCCCACCAGGCTGAGGGACAGCACCGAGCCCGCCAGCCGTTCCGCGTCCTGGTGGCGGCGGCGGTCGAGCAGGGACACGAACACGGGCACGAGGGGGGCCGAGAGCAGGCCGGCGGCGACCACGTCGAAGAGGACGTTCGAGACCAGGTTTGCGCTCTGGTAGGTGTTGCCCAGAAAGGTCGTGCCCACGGCCGCACCCACGGCCAGCACCCGCACGAAGCCGCTGACCCGCGACACCGCGTTCCAGGCGGTGATGGTCGCGGCCGACCGCAGCAGGGCGGGCGGGGCGCCGGTCACATCGGCGTCACCGCCGATCGAGGTCGGATCGGGGGGCGTCACGGCCGTCACGGGCGGGGCGGCCCGGCTCGGGACCGGCGGCGGGCTCAGGACCCCGGGGGCAGCTGGCTCGCCGCCCCCGGACCCAGTCCGTAGTGGCCGACCTTGCCCCGGCCCAGGTCCGACAGAGCCAGCACGCTCGCCACCCGACCCCGGACGTCCTCCAGATCATCGACGGTCGACAGCCGGGCCGTCGTGACCGGGGCCTGGCGCAGCGGCCCGACGAAGGTGGCCCGCAGGGGCGGTTGGCCCTTGGTCGGCGAGTCGTGGGCGGGCTCGACGGCCAGGACGCGGTGGCCCCCGGCCTGGGCCAGCTCGGCCGTGAAGGGGACGGTGATCAGGTCGTTGGGCACCTCGGACCCGGCCGAGGAGGCCACCACGAACATGGTGTTGGCCTGGGGGATGGACGACAGCGCCAGACCACCGGTGGGCATGGGCTCGTAGTCGAGGAAGTGGTCGCTGACCATCGCCTCCAGGGGGTTGGACGCCGTCCCCGCGTCCGCCCCCGTCCAGGACGTGGCCAGGCGGTGGAGGGCGGCGTGGCGGGCTCCGTCGGCCTTGTCCAGCGCTCCCTCGCCCACGTCCGCAGCAAGGGCGCGCACGTCATCGGCGGTGGCCGTGTTGGCCGGGTCCAGCTTCAGCTTGGGCGTGAACCAGACCGTCCCCTCGAGGCTCGCCCCCGCGCTCGCCAGGGTGTCCCTCAGCTTGACCAGGGGATCGACGTCGGTTCCCCGCGCCGCGATCACGAGCACGCGCATCCCGCTGAGCCGGCCCTGCACCAGGGCACCCTTGCCGTCCTCCTCCCGGGCGAAGGCGTCCCACAGGCCCAGCTCGGTGCGAAGGCGGCCGTTCTCGGTCTCGACCCCGTCGAGACGGTGGTCGACCCGGTTGACCTGGCTCCTCAGGGTGCTGACGGTCTTCTGGTCCACGACCGTGGCCCCCACGGCGATGCCCAGGGCCAGGGCCAGGAACACCGCCGTCAGGGACACCAGGTGGAACCGGAAGTTGATCAACGTAGGCCCGTATGGCTAGTGGATCAGCGATCGCCACAGGTCGCGGGCGATCAGCCAGGCGCTGTCGAAGTAGACGCGGGGGAACACGGTGAGGGCCACGACCACGAAGCACAGCATGGCGGCCAATAGGAACAGCAGGAGGTCGCGCTTGTGGATGCGGCTCCGGTACAGCCGGCTCACGCCCTTGGCGTCGACCAGCACCTGGCCCACCAGCAGGCGCACCAGGAAGGTGGAGGCCATCCCCGCCCGGCCCTTGTCCAGGAACTCGACCATGGATCCGTGGGTGCCCACGGCCACGATCAGGGCGGCTTGGGACTGGTAGGCCAGGAGCAGGGCCACGTCCTCGCTGGTGCCCGGAGACTCGAAGGCGGCGTAGCTCAGCCCCAGGGCGTCCAGCCTGACCCCGCCTGGCGCGTGGCCACCGGGGTAGGCGTGCACCACCAGCTCGGCACCGCAGCTCAGGGCCTCGGTCGACACCGAGTCGAAGTCGCCGATGATGACGTCGGGGCGCAGTCCCCGCTCGATGAGGGCGTCGGCGCCGCCGTCGACACCGACGAGCACGGGCCGCATCTCCCTGACGTAGGCGGCCAGGTGGGCCAGGTCGGCCCGGTAGTCGCCGCCCCGCACGACCACCAGGACGTGACGGCCCTTCATGTCGACGGTGAGGGAAGGCAGGGTCGCCGGGTCTATGACCAGTCGGTGCTCGCGCCGCAGGTACTCCAGCGTGTTCTCGGCGAAGCGCTGCAGCTCCTCGCCCAGGCGGTCTTTGGCCGCCTCGTACGCCTGCTCCAGGGTCTCCAGCGTCTGGCGGGTACCCGTGGCCAGGGTGACCCCGGCCGCGTCGCGCACGGCGTCGCCCCGCACCTCGATGACCCTGCCTTCCTCCAAGCCGTCGAGCACGGGCGTCCCCACATCGTCCAGCAGGGGTATGCCGGCCGCGGCCAGCAGGAGCGGGCCCACGTTGGGATACCGGCCCGAGATGGACCGGCGAGGCTCGCACCAGGGCCTCGGCCGCGACGCGATCCAGGTCCTCGTGGTCGATGACGGCGACGTCTCCCGGAAGCAGGCGGACCAGGAGCCGCTTGGTCCTGCGGTCGACCCGGGCCGGGCCCCGGGCCACGTCGCCGGCACCGGCCATGGTGGGCACGACCCGGCTCGGGTGGACTCGGACCGACGCCTCCACGGGCCGGGAGCGGGCCCGCATCGCTAGGCCCCCGCCGGGGCCACGCCCAGCTCCTGGCTCCTTCGGCGAACGGGCATCAGCGGTCGGCCAGCCCGAACTTGGACTTGAGGATGTGGTGGAAGTCGCGCTCGCCGAAGGTGACGAACCGCGCGTCACACTCGCCCGCGGCACAGGTGACGGTCCGCCCCGGCTCCAGGTTCGCCTGCAGACAGCCGTCGACGATGAGCTCGGCCGCGGTGCCGTCCAACACCTCGACCCTCACCGTCTCGGTGGGCTCGAGTACCAGGGCCCGGTCGAACAGCATGTGGGCCGAGACCGGGGTTACCAGCAGGGCGCGCAGACGGGGCGAGACGATCGGCCCACGGGCCGAGAGGTTATAGGCGGTCGAGCCGGTGGGGGTGGCCACGATCAGGCCGTCGGCCGCGTAGTCCAGGAACGGGCGACCGGAGATGGTGACACCGATGTGCACGGTGTGACCCGAGTGCGACTTCACCAGCACGGCGTCGTTGAGCGCGACCATGGGCCGCTCCGCGTCGTCGTCGCGGGTGACGGCCAGGGTCATGCGCGCCTCCAGCTGGTAGTCCCCGGCCCAGAAGCGGTCGAGGGCCTTCTCCAGGCCGGCGGCTTCGACCTCGGTGAGGTACCCGAGGCGGCCCATGTTCACGCCCAGGACGGGAACCCCCCAGGGCGCCACCAGCTCAGCGGTGCGCAGCACGGTCCCGTCCCCGCCCAGGCTCACGGCCAGGTCGGCGCCCCGCGCCGCCTCCTCCGGGGGAAGGGTCTCGTCGGCCGAGTCCCGCCCCACCGGGTCGTCGTCGGGCACCCGGACGGAGTGGCCCTGCCCGTGCAGCCACCCGGCGGCCTCGGCCGCCAGCCTGGACGCGTCGGGCCGGTCGTGATGGATGAAGAGGACGACGACGGCCATGCTCAGCCCGCCCCGGTCCCGTCCGCAGGCGTGACGGCGTCGTGCGGGACGCCCTCGGCCGCGGTGGAGGAGAGAAAGGCGATGTCAGCGGCGACGCGGGCCACGGCGCCGTCGCCGCCCACGGCCCCGGGCTCGGACTCGGAGGGCCGATGGGCTCGGGCGTGGAGCAGGAACTCCACGTTGCCCTCGGCGCCCCTCAGGGGCGAGGTCATGGCGTCCATGATGCTCGCCCCACAGTTGCAGAAGGCCGTGGCCACGTCCCGCAGGGCCCTCTGCCACACCTCGGGGTCGCGGATGACGCCGTGGCCGCGGGAAGCCTCCTCCTTGCCCGCCTCGAACTGGGGCTTTACCAGCGCCACCACATCGGCCCCAGGGGCGGCCAGCGGCCCCAGCAGGGCGGGAGCCGCCGTCCGCAGGGATATGAAGGACAGGTCGGCGACGACGAGGGGGAAGGGGCTGCCTCCAGCCTGTTGCAGGGTGAGGCTCCTGATGTCGGTCCGTTCCAGCACCGTGACGCGGGGGTGACGGCGCAGGCGCTCGTGGAGCTGGCCCCGGCCCACGTCCACGGCAACCACGTGGGCCGCGCCCCGCTGGAGCAGGCAGTCGGTGAAGCCCCCGGTCGAGGCGCCCGCGTCCAGGGCGGCCCGTCCCCTCACGTCCACCGCGAAGCGGTCGAGGGCGGCTTCGAGCTTGACCCCGCCCCGCCCCACGAAGCGGGGCGGCGGTCCCAACACCTCGATGGCCTCCGACGGCGCCACCAGCCTGGCGGGCTTCGCCGTCGGCGCTCCCGCGACGAGCACGAGGCCGGAGGCGATGGTGGCCCGGGCCCGCTCCCGGCTGGGCGCCAGGCCCCGACGAACGAGCTCGGCGTCCAGCCGGCGCCGTCCGCGCCCGGTCAGCTTCAGCCCTTCTTGTTTCCCGTAGCCCGCCCCGGCCCCGACACCTTCTTGGTCGCCTTCTTGGCCTTCCCCGTCTTGCGGGCGCTGCTTGCAGACTTGGTCGCAGCCTTCTTGCTCGGGGCCTTCTTGCTCGGGGCCTTCTTGCTCGGGGCCTTCTTGGTCAGAGCGTTCTTGGCCGCCACCGTTTTGCTCCCGGCCTTCTTGGCCGCCACCTTCTTGGTCACGGCCTTCTTGGTCACGGCCTTCTTGGCCGCCACCTTCTCGGCCGCGGTGCTCGTGCCCGAGGGCAGCCGAGGAGCCAGGCCCATGCTGCTCAGCTGCTGGTTGATCTCCCGGCGCACGATCTCGACGAGCTGCTCCGTGTTGTGCCGGCTGCGATCGACCAGGTCCTCGACCCTCTCCTGGAACTGCTCACGCTGGACCTCCCCCGCGTGCACCAGGTCGCCGACGATGGCCTCGGCCCGCTCCCTGGTCATCTGCGTGAAGGCGATGCCTGCGTCGAGATAGCGCCTGAGCATGTCTGTCTGAGGCACAGGGAAAAGCTACCCAAGCGCCCCGTGGACCACCAAGGGCCTACGGTGGTGGCAGGTGATCCCCCTCAAGGACTACAACCCGACGCGCACGCCCGCGGTGGTGACCCTCATCATCATCGGCCTCTGTGTGTACGTCTACTTCTTCGTCCAGCCCGTCGGCCGCCACCTGGTGGGCAGCCAGCTGGTGACCGTCAATCAGGAGACGACGTTCACCCTCTCGCACGCAGCCATACCGTTCGAGGTCTCCCACGACACCAAGCTCACCGTCGCGGAGGCCGAGACGATCACCGGCGGCGCGACCCGGTGCGATCGCAGCGACCCGGCCGGGCCCTGCTTCCCCCACAAGAACGTGTACCTGGCCATCCTGTACTCGATGTTCCTGCACGGGAGCCTGCTTCACATCGGCGGCAACATGCTCTTCCTGTGGATCTTCGGCAACAACATCGAGGACCAGGCGGGCAAGCTCGGCTTCATCGTCTTCTATCTGCTGGCGGGGCTGGCCGCGACGGCGATGTTCGTGCTTGTGCAACCGGACAGCCCCGTTCCCCTCATCGGCGCCTCGGGAGCCATCGCCGGTGTGATGGGCGCCTATCTCGTCCTCTTCCCGGACGTCCCCATCCGCTCGCTCATCATCCTCGGGTTCTTCGTGCTCTTCCGCGACGTGAGGGCCAAGTGGTTCCTGCTGTTCTGGTTCGTGTCGCAGTTCTTCATCAGCCCCAACGCGGGCGTGGCCTGGACCGCGCACGTGGGCGGCTTCGTGTTCGGCGTCCTGGTCGCCCTGGTGTGGCGGACCACCCACCGGCGACCGGTCCCCGTCTATACCGCTCCCCGGTCCCCCTGGTAGCCGGCCACGAGGGCGGCCAGGTCGGGGGCCACGTGCTCGGGCCGCGGGTCGAGGGCGGCCGCGCCGGCTGCGTCGATCACCCCGGTGAGCACCAGGGCGAACTGGGCGCCCAGGCGCCGGGCCAGCAGGCCGTCGGTCGAGGGCCGGTCCCCCACCACCACCTCGACCGGCCCCACCCGCTTCCTGATCAGCTCGACCATGGGCGGGTTGGGCTTGCCGGCCACCACCGGGGTGGCGCCCGACGCACAGGACACGGCGGCCAGGATGGCGCCCGCGCCCGGGAGCTGGCCCTCTGGAGCGGGGTAGGTCGGATCGTCGTTCGTCCCCACCAGGCGGGCCCCGCCCCGCACGGCTGAGGTGGCCGCGGCCAGGCGGTCGAAGTCGAAGTCGCGGTGCCAGCCCACGACGACCGCATCGGCCGAGCCTTCCCGCACCACGCCGACGCCCCTGGCCTCGAGGGCTTCGACCACGCCTGCGCCCCCGCACACCAGGGCGGTGCTGCCCGGTTCCAGAAGCTGGGCCGCGGCCTGAGCCGAGGTGAGCAGGTCCTCGGCACCGATCTCGATTCCGAAGCGGGCCAGCTTGGCCACGTACTGGTCGACCGTCATGGACGAGTTGTTGGTGATGAACACCACCCGCATCCCGGCCCCGCGCAGGCGGCCCACGGCCTCGGCCGAGCCCGGCAGAGGCGTCTCCGCCAGCCACACCACGCCGTCGAGGTCCAGGGCCCACGCCACATCGGCATCCTGACACGCCCTCGGGGCGAATCTGCTAGCCATGGGCGATGCCCCGCTTCGAGCCCTTCGCGGGCTTGCGCTACGCGGCAGACATAGACCTCGACGCCGTCATCGCCCCGCCCTTCGACGTGGTCTCGCCCGAAGAGCGCGTGGCGCTGTCGGCCCGCCACCCGGCCAACGCCATCCACGTCGAGCTGCCCGAGGACGCCAACGGCATGGGCCGGGACAGGTACCAGCAGGCGGCCTGGTTGCTCAGACGGTGGCAGGAGGACGGCGTGCTCGACCTCGAGGACGGCCCCGCGTTCTACGGCTACCGCATGCGCTACCGCGACGACCTCGACCGCCACCGCCAGACCACCGGAGTCCTCGGCGCCCTGGGCCTGTCCCCGCCGGGCGAGGGCGAGGTCATTCCGCACGAGCAGACCATGCCCAAGGACAAGGCCGACCGCCTGGAGCTGTTGCGGGCCTGCCGGACCAACACATCGCCCGTGTGGGGCCTGTCCCTGGCCCGGGGGCTCACCCCCCACATCCCCCCGGGCGACGGCGCCTCGGTTACCTGCACCGACGACCAGGGCGTGGTCCACGAGCTGTGGCCCATCACCGACCCGGGGGCCGTGCAGGCCATCTCCGCCACCGTGGGCTCCGACGCTCTCGTCATCGCCGACGGCCACCACCGCTTCGCCACCGCGCTGGCCTACCGGGACGAGCGCAGAGAGGCCAACGGGGACGCCCCCGGTGCCTACGACCTGGTCATGGCGCTGGTCGTCGAGCTGGCCGAGGACCAGCTCTCGGTGCGGCCCATCCACCGCGTCATCTCGGGCCTGCCCGCGGGCTTCGACGTGGCCGCGGCCCTGAGCGAGCACTTCGAGGTGGTCCCCGGACATCCCGGCGACGAGCGGCTTCCCGTCCGTATGGAGAAGGAGCAGGCCCTGGCCCTGGTGACCGCCAAGGGCGCCTCCCTGCTGCGCCCCCGTCCCGGGACCGAGGCCGCCGCCGACCAGCCCGTCGACGCCAGCCGGGCGGCCGTGGCTCTGGCCACGCTCCCGCCCCACCATCTGACCTACCAGCCCTCCTGGCACCGAGCCCTGCTCGCGGTGGAGAAGGGAGAGGCGCAGGCCGCCCTGCTGCTGCGCCCCGCCTCCGTGGAGGTCATCGCGTCCGTCGCCCGCCGGCGGGGGCTGATGCCCCCCAAGACGACGTTCTTCCATCCCAAGCCCCGCACCGGCCTGGTCTTCCGTCCCGTCCCGGGATGAACCCGGTGCCGGCCGGGGCCCTCCGGGCCGCCCTCTACGACTGGGAGTGCGAGCACGTCGCCGGCCGGCGGGACCAGGACGTGGGCTTCTACGCCGGCCTGGCCTCGTCCCCCGGCACCCGCATCCTGGAGCTGGCCTGCGGCACGGGCCGGGTGGGCGTCCCCCTGGCCGAACGGGTCCCCGGCTCCAGGGTCGTCGGCCTCGACCACGACCGTCACATGCTCGCCCGCGCCGCCCGCCGAGCCGCCGCCTCCCCAGGGGCCGGGCGGGTGGCGCTGGTCCAGGCCGACATGCGGGCCTTCGCCTTCGCCCGCCCCTTCGACGTCGTCGCCGTCGCGTACAACAGCCTGCAACTGCTCACGGGCGCCGGCGACGCCGCTGCGTGTCTGGCCGCGGCCGGGGCGTGCCTGAGTCCCGGCGGGGTGCTCGCCCTGGAGGTCACCTCCTACGCCCCGGCCACCGGCGGGACCGCTGACCATCGCAGCGCGGTGGCGGGCGAGCCCCTGGGCCGGGGCACGGTGTGCGGGCTGTCGGTGGAGCTGGTCGGCGGCTTCGATCACGACCCGGGGCTGGGCCTGACCCATTACCACCGGCGCTGGACGCTGCAGCGCCCCCGAGAGCCCGCCTTCGTGCTGGGCGACACCGTGGCCCTGCGCTCCTTCGACGAGGCCACCCTGGACGGGCTGGCGGCCGGGGTCGGCCTCGAGCCCGGTGAGCGCCAGACGAGGGGGCGCTCGCTCCTCTACACGGCCCGCAGGCCGCGCCGCCCGGCGACGGCCCGGCGGTAGCATCCGGACGTGCTCCGCAATCTGCCCAAGCTCGGTGGCCAGCTGGGTGCGGCCTGCGTGGTCATCGGCATCGTGATCATCGGCCTGGCCTGGAACGGCGCGGCCAGCGTCGACTTCGTCCAGGGCCAGGTGCCCTACCTGCTCTCGGGCGGCGCCCTGGGCCTGGCCTTCTGCGTGCTGGGCGCGGCCCTGATCATCGTGCAGAGCAACCGGCGCGACCGCAGCCTGCTGGAGGCCCAGCTGAGGGACCTGAACTCGGCCGTGGCCCGCCTGGCCTCGGCCGTGGCCGCCACCGCCGGCTCCCCCGGCGACGGCGACGGGGGCTCGTCCCGGGCCCACCGCGACGGAGCCACCGAGCAGGTCGTGATCGGCCGCAGCTCCTACCACCGGCCCGAATGCCGGCTGGCCGAGGGCAAGGACCTGCCCCGCATGTCGGCCGCGGCGGCCCAGGCCCAGGGCCTGTCCCCCTGCCGCATCTGTCAGCCCGCGGCCCCCGCCGCGGCCGGTCAGGAAGCCGCGCCCAGGTATGGTAGACGATCGCCCCCTTCTCCATCACCAGGGCGGCGTCGGCGTAGCGCAGGACCCCGACGTTCTGCTCCACGATGATGACGGTCACGCCGTCCTGGTTGATGCGGTCGATGATCTGGAAGACCGTCTTGGCCAGCTTGGGGGACAGGCCGAGTGAGGCCTCGTCGACCAGCATCAGGGTGGGCAGGCTCATGACGCCCCTGCCGATGGCGAGCATCTGCTGCTGGCCTCCCGACAGGGTCCCGGCCAGCTGGTCGCGGCGCTCGGCCAGCACGGGCAGGTACTCGTAGACCCGCTCCTCGGCCGTCCGCAGCTCGGCCCGCCGGCGCCGCTTGGTCCAGGTCCCCAGCCTCAGGTTCTGGCGCACGGTGAGGGCGGGGAACACCCGCCTGCCCTCGGGGATCAGGGTCAGGCCCCGCTCCACCAGCACGGCCGGGTCGCGCCCGTCGATGCGCTTGCCGTCGAAGACGATGGTGCCCGCCCACGGCGCCCGCAGCCCGGCGATGGTCGTGACCGTCGTCGTCTTCCCTGCTCCGTTGAGGCCCAGCAGCACCGTGGTCGTGCCCGCCTCCACCTCGAAGCTGATCCCCTGGAGCACGGGGATGGCCCCGTAGCCCACCCGCAGGTCGCGCACCTCGAGCAGCGCCACTAGGCCTCCACCCCCCGCTCCTCCAGGGCCCGCTCGGCCGCCTCCTCCGCCTCGGGCGCTTCGTCCCCCAGGTAGGCCGCCACCACCTCGGGGTGGCGCTGGACCTCCCCGGGCAGGCCCTCGGTCAGGAGCTGGCCGAAGTTGAGGACGTAGACGTAGTCGCACACCCGCACCACCAAGGGCACGTGGTGCTCGATCATGACGATGGTGAGGTCGAACTCCCGCCTCAGGGCCAGGAGCTCGTCGCCCAGCCGGTCGGCCTCCTCCGGGCCCATGCCCGAGCCGGGCTCGTCCAGGAGGAGCAGGTCGGGATCGGTGGCCAGGGCGGTGGCGATCTCCACCCGCTTGAGGGTGCCGTAGGGGAGGCCGGCGACCGGGTCGTCCCGCAGGCGGGCCAGCCCCAGCAGCTCGAGGATGGCCTCACCCTGGCGGCGCAGGCGGCGCTCGGCCCCGAAGGTCGGCGGGCTCCCGAGCGTGCCCGCCACCGCGCCGTACTCGACCGCGGCGTGCTGGGCCGTGAGCATGTTGTCGATCACGGTCTCCGTCTTCACCAGGCCCACGTTCTGGAACGTGCGCCCCATCCCCAGGGCGCTGCGCTCGTGGGGGGGAAGGTCGGAGACGTCCTCCCCCTTGAAGAGGATGCGGCCCCGCTGGGGGCGGTAGAAGCCGGTGATGCAGTTGAAGATCGTCGTCTTCCCGGCCCCGTTGGGGCCGATGAGACCCACGATCTCGAACTCCTCCACCCGCACGCTCACGTCGGTCAGGGCCTGGAGGCCCCCGAAGCGGATGGACACGTCGTCGGCTCTGAGCACCGGCACGGCGGTGGGGCGACGGGCGCCGTCCCCGTCCGGCCCGGGCGCCGGGGCCCGCCGGTCGGCGCCGTCAAGGACGGGCATCGCCGCCCCCTCCCCGGCCCAACGCCCCGCCACCGTGGGCCAGCTGGAAGCGCTCGCCCCGCAGCCACCTGCCCACGGGCGCGGTGATCGTCCCCAGGCCGTCGGGCTGGAAGATGAGGGTGAGGATGGCCAGCACCGCGCTCAGGGCCTGGATGTAGTAGCCGGCGTTGACCTCGATGGTGCGCACGCCGATGGCCCGGGCCAGGTCGGGCAGGTATTCCCCGCCCAGCACGTACAACAGAGAGAAGGCCACGATGCCGCCCCGGCGGCGCAGGCCTCCCACCACGGTGACGATGAGGTAGGTGAGGGCTATGCCCGCGAAGTCGAAGTCGCCCGACTGCACCGTCAGCCGGCGCGACGCGAACAGGGCTCCCGCCACCCCGGCGTAGGCGCCGGCCACGGCGAAGGCGTACAGCGTGTAGCCCTTGACGTCGACGCCGTAGTTGGCCGCCACCTGGGGGCTCTCGCGCAGGGCCTGCATGGCCCGTCCCGCCTTGGTGGCGACCAGGCGCCAGTCGACCAGGAGGATCAAGGCCAGGCCCACCAGGCACACGACCAGGTAGGCCTTGTCGGTCGTGAAGCCCGACGGCCGGGGCGCCTCGGCGCCGGCCCCGCCCCTGGTGAAGCTCTTGAGCCGGAACAGGCACTGTTCGGCGACCTTGCCCCACGCCAGGGTGACCAGGGCGAAGTACAGGCCCCGGACCCGCAGGGCGATCAACCCCAGGACGACGGCCTGGACCGCGCCCACCAGCAGGGCGACCACCACCCCCACCAGGAAGGGTTGGTGGGACTCGCTGATGATGTAGGCCGACGTGAAGGCGCCTATGCCGATGAAGGCCTGGTGCCCGAGCGAGATCTGGCCCGTGTAGCCCACCAGGACGTTGAGCGACAGGGCCCCGATGGCGATCACGGCCGCGGTGGCCAGGGCGTCGGAGCGCACGGGGGCGTTGGAGCGCACGTACCAGACGCCCACCATCAGGGGCGCGAGCACGGCCCCGGCCCGGGCCGCCCACCCCGCCGGCGTGGGCTGGAAGCCCCGGCCCGGAAGCTCGGAGACGGTGGTCCGGGGCGGGCTCGGGGTGCCGCCGGCCGAAGGCCGCTCCAGCGTCCTGGCCATCAGGCCTCCCTGCCCAGGATGCCGGTGGGCCGCACCACCAGCACGACCACGAGCACCACGAGCACGGCCACCGACGGCGCCCCGGGCAGGCGGTTGCTGCTGACGTTGAACTGGGTGAGGTTCTGGACCAGCCCCAGGACCAGCCCGCCCACGAAGGCTCCCGGCACCGAGGTCATGCCCCCGAGCACGGCCGCGGTGAAGGCGGGGATCAGCAGGTCGGTGGTGCCGAAGGCGGGGGTGAAGTTCTGGGTCAGGGGCGGGAGGAGGACGCCGGCCACGCCCCCCAGGGCCCCGGCCAGGCCCCAGGTCAGCATGGCCACCCGGTTGAGGCGGATGCCCATGAGGCGGGCCGCGGTCGGCTCCTGGCTGGTGGCCAGGGTGGCCAGGCCCAGGTCGGTGCGCCCGAAGAACCAGGCCAGGGCCGCACCCGAGGCGGCCAGCACCACCACGATGACGATCTCCTGCCAGGACACGAACACCCCGACCAGACGGAAGGCGTTTCCGGAGACCAGGGCCTTGGCTCCGAACAGCTTCCCCTGGGCCCCGGCCAGGAACTGGAAGGCGATGACGAAGATGGCCACGGCCGCGGTGGCGACGAGCAGGGTCACCCGGGGCCGGTTGGCCAGGGGCCGGATCACCAGGCGCTCGGTCAGAAGCCCCGTGCCCAGGGCGGCCAGGACCCCGATGAGGGCGGCCACCAAGAAGGGCACGTGGCTCTTGGTCAGATAGAAGCCGAAGGCCCCCACGGTGGCGAACTCGCCGGCGGCGAAGTTGAAGACGCGGCTGCTCTTGTAGATGAGCACCAGCCCGATGGCCATGAGCCCGACGCCCGCACCCTGGACGACCCCCAGCACCACCGGCCGCGCCACCTCGAAGGCGAGCACGCCGCTCACCTCGGTCAGAAGCTCCGGGCGTTCTGCGCTTCGGTCACGTACTGGCTGCGGCCGCAGTCGGCCTTGAGCACGTGCACGGCGGTGCCGCCGAAGTGGCCCTGGCTGAAGTCGACCGCCGGGTACACCCCGGTGTTGAAGCTCTTCCCCTGCACGGCGGCCACGAAGCCCTGGCGGGTGAGGTTGCGCCCGGCCGCCTTGAGCTGGGCCGTGAGCAGCTTCTCCGCCCCCCAGAGGGCGAAGCCGATGTCGTCGCCGTTGGGGTAGGCCTTGTGGAAGTCGGGGTCGACCTGGTCCACGGCGTCGAGGCCCTGGAACGGGGAGAAGAAGCTGGCCCCGTTCTTGAGGGCGCCGGTGGGGCAGAGGGCCTGAGCCACCACGTTGAGGCCGAGGGTGATGCCGATGCCGGCGTAGCGGGGGTAGCACTGCTGGCCCGCGGCCGCCCCGGCCAGGTTGATGAACAGCTTGGGCGACATGAGCGGGTAGACCGCCACCTTCCCGGCCCGGGCGTCCAGCGTGCACATCTGGGCCGCCTCCGAGCTCATGGTCTGGGCGTCGGCGTCCTTGGGGACGGCGTCGTCCCTGGCCACCTGGAGCCCGACGCTCTTGGCCGCGGTGATGAACCCGGAGTGGGCGTCCTCGAAGTTCTGGGTGTTGCCCCTGATCATCTCCACCTGGCTGAAGCCCTGGCGCTTGATGTACTGGGCCAGGAGCGTGCCCTGGGTCTTGTAGCTCATCGACTCGGCGAAGTACGACTTCAGCGTGTTGACGCCGGCCTCGGTCACACCCTCGGCCACGTAGGGAACCCCCACACTGGCCGCGTACTGGGCGCAGGCCACGATCTGGTCCGTCCCTCCCCCACCCACCAGCATGAACACGTGGTCGACCTGGACCAGCTTCTTGCAGGCGGCCACGGCCTGGCTGGGGTTGTAGCCGTCGTCCTCGAAGAAGACCTTGGCCGTGCGCCCGTTGATGGTGGGACCGATGAAGTTGAAGTACTTGTCCTTGCCCTGGTCGAAGCTGGGCGCGGGCGCCCCTGCCCCCGTGGCCGGGGCGTGGATGCCGATGGCGATGGTGTCGTTGGAGACTCCGGTGCTGTCTCCGGCCCCCGTCGCGGATGCGGCCGCGCCTGCGCCTCCCGCTCCCGCGCCCGCGGCGGTGGCGCCGCCGCCCGCGGCCCCGCCTGCGGGCGCAGCCCCGCCTCCGGCTCCCGCGCCCGCGGCTCCCGCCCCGCCGGTACCGGCCGCGCCCGCTCCCCCGGTCGCGGCTGCGCCCGGGGTGCCCGCCGCCGGGCCACCCTGGTCGCCGGCGGAGATGGCGGCCCCGTTGCCCGCCCCGGCCGCCCCGCCGTTGCCTGCGGCCACGTGCACCCCCGACTTCTGGCCGCAGGCGGCCAGGACCAGGGCGGCAACCAGGCCGAGCATCGGGGCCAGGCGCCTCCGGGGCCAGGCGGGGGCCGGTCGGGACGGGGTCACGACGGTGCTCCTTCGCTCATGGCGTCGCCCATGGCGGGCGCGCCCCCTTGGCCCGCCCGCCGCTCCAGGGCCCGCAGCACGCTTCCCCGCCGCCTGGTGCTCGGTTCCCCGGCCGGTCCCAGGGCGGCCATGCACACCAGGCCGAGGACGATGACCCCGACCCCCGCCAGCCAGAACTCGGCCGGGGGGGCCCGGTGGGCGCCCGCCCGGTGCAGGCGGGCCGGAGCCACGGCCACCGAGGGAAGGCCCCCGGTGTGATTGGCCGGAGGCGCCAGGGGCTGG
>VAXP01000075.1 GCA_005884125.1 Actinomycetota bacterium
CCCCCGTCTCACGCACGAGGGTCGTCCCTGCCACCCGGATCGTCTCGGGGCCGTCGCCGAAGGAGGGGGTGGCGATCCCACCCGGGCCGGCGCGAAGGCCGAAGCGGCCGGAGACGTCGAACCGGCGCCGGGAGAGGATGTGGGCCGCGACGCGGTGGAGGCCCTGGCGGGTCGATGTGTAGCTGCCCTCGGGCTGGTCGGTGGTGGCCATGTCGGTCAGCCATGTTGGTCCGCCCGTCTGGGGCGGCCCCCATCCACGGCTCCGCCGGCCCCCGCCACCCAGGTCGGACCGTATCGGTATCTCACCTACCGGTGGTATGTTGAATGCTGCAAATGGAGGACACGCGAACCCGGAGGGAGGAGTACTCGGAGGCGACCAAGCGCGCCCTGCTGGACGCGGCGACCAGCCTCTTCGCCAGCCGCGGCTTCCGGGAGACCTCGCTGGACGAGGTGGCCGAGCGCTGCCGGGTCACCAAGGGCGCCGTCTACCACCACTTCTCAAGCAAGCAGGCGCTCTTCGAGGCCGTGCTCGACGAGCTCTCCCTGGCCACGTGCGACGCCATCCTCCGAGCCGCGGCGGCCCACGAGTCGGCGTGGGACGCGGCCATGGCCGGCATGGACACCTTCCTCGACGCCTGCCTCGATCCCACCTACCTGCGCTTGTGCTTCCAGGAGGGACCCGCCGCCCTGGGGTTCGAGAACTGGTGGGAGAAGGGCGAGAGCCACGAGATCGCCCTCATACGGGGCATGCTCGACGGGCTCAAGGCACAGGGCCTGGTGGAGGTCGAGGACATCGACACCCTCACCCAGCTCTTCTTCGGATGCATGACCGCGGCCGCGCTGTCCATGGCCCGCGCCCCCGACCCCCGAGCCGTTCGTGACGGCGTGCGTGAGGTGGCAACGCGGCTGGTGTGGGGCCTGCGCCCCCGGTCATAGCCCGCGTCCGACGCGGGCCTCGACGCGACCACCACGGGCGGGTGGCGCGTGCAGTCCAGCCACGGCGCCGACGCGAGGTCGCTACAGCCTTCGTGACGTGGCGAGGGACGCAGGTCCTGGCTCAGTACTCCGCGTGGGGGTAGGGCCCGGGGTCTCCGCCCTCCCCCGCGACCACCAGGCGATCCAGGGTCAGGTTCCAGCCCCAGGCGTGGAACTGGCACGCCGCCTCGTTGGGAAGCCCACCGTGGCGCAGGCGCAGGACGGTGCCGTCGCCGTCGCGCTCGAGGAGCACCTCGACCGTCGACGCACCGGGCGGGAGCCCCTCCACCCCCTCCCACCCCCAGGTGAAGACCACCCGGGTGGGCGGCTCGACCTCGAGGTAGACGCCGCTGGCCACCTGCCCGGTGCGGTTGGTCATGGTCACCCGGAACACGCCGCCGGGACGAGGATCGAGCTCGGCCCCCACCCCCTGCCAGCGCCGGTACTTCTCGGAGTCGACGAAGTAGGAGAACACGGTCTCGGGAGGCGCGGCGATGCGCCGCTCGAGCTCGACGACCTCCTTCTGCCTCGCCCTCTCGTGTCCCGTCCTCATCACCGGGCTCCTGTCCCCTGGCCCGGGCCACGCCCGAGGCGGTGGCCGGCGACGGCCCCCGGCCCGGCCTCGTCCACGGCCGGCATCTAAACACACCGGAAGCCCCATTACGAGGCTTGATCTTAATTAAGGGTGCACCTTACTATTGGCCACCCTCCAATGGGCGCCGCCAACGGGAAAGGACCGTCGTTGACCACCGTCACCGCCTCGCCTCGGGGCCTGGCCGTCACCGCCCTCCGGGAGACCGTGCCCCGCCTCTCCCAGCTCCTGCGCTCGGTGACCGATCCCGGACGCCGGGCCGTGGGCCACTGGAGCATCGGCGAGACCGCGGCCCACCTGACCGCCGTGACCGTCCTGGACTCGTCCTGGGCCAGGGGCGGGCGGCCCGAGCCGGGCCCGTGGCGGGAGCTCTTCGACCGGGCCTCGACGACCACCCTGGACCAGGTGTCGGAGATCAACGCCCTGACCATGGTGTGCGAACCGGAGCGCGATCCCAGGGTCCTGGCCGCCCGCATCGAGCGGGAGGCCGACCGCCTCGTCGAGGCTCTCGCCGCAGGCGCCTCGGCCGAGCCGGGCGACGAGGTGAGCTGGCTGGCCGGCATCGGGACCTCCCCGACCGGGGTCGTCGCCCACCTGCTGTCGGAGATGCTCGTCCACGGCAGGGACATCGCCCGGGCCGAGGGCCGATCCTTCCCCAGCCTCGCCGCTCCGGCCCGGCTCTTCTTCGAGACCTTCTTCCTCGACGCCCTGCAGAGCCCGGCCGTGTCCCGTTTCGCCACCGAGCGAAACGGCGATGGAGGCGAGCTGCGCTGGGAGCTCCGCCTGCGCGGCGCCCAGCCCGTCCAGCTCGTGTTCGCCCCGGGACAGCTGACCGTCGAGCGCACGGCGGCCCGGGCGCCCGACGTGCGCATCTCGGCCGACCCCGGCGTCATGCTCCTGGTCATGTTCCGCCGCATCAGCCCCCTGGCAC
This sequence comes from Actinomycetota bacterium, assembly GCA_005884125.1. Taxonomy (GTDB): domain Bacteria; phylum Actinomycetota; class Acidimicrobiia; order Acidimicrobiales; family AC-35; genus AC-35. Next base: position 2,499 of record VAXP01000075.1, read on the forward strand.
CGATGCTGCGCGGGAGGCTGGTCGTCTCCGGGCGCCGGCCCTGGAAGCTGCGCCGCCTCATGCGGCTCCTGCAGATGCCGGCCTGACGGCCCGCCCCCCGTCCCTGCTTCAGAAGCTGCGGGCGTTCTGCGCCTCGGTCACGTACTGGTTGCGCCCGCAGTCGGCCCTGAGCACGTGCACGGCGGTGCCGCCGAAGTGCCCGTGGGTGAAGTCGGCCACCGGATAGACACCGGTGTTGAAGCTCTTGCCCAAGGCCGCGGCCACGAAGCCCTGGCGGGTGAGGTCGCGCCCGGCCGCCTTGAGGTGGGCGGCCAGCAGCTTCTCCGCCCCCCACAGGCCGAAGCCGATGTCGTCGCCGTTGGGATAGGCCTTGTGGAAGTCGGGGTCGACCTGGTCCACCACGTCGAGGCCCTGGAAGGGGCTGAAGAAGGAGGCTCCGTTCTTGAAGGCGCCCGTGGGGCACAGGGCCTGGGCCACCACGTTGAGGCCGAGCGTGATGCCGATGCCGGCGTAGCGGGGGAAGCACTGCTGGCCCGCGGCCGCCCCGGCCAGGTTGATGAACAGCTTGGGCGACATGAGCGGGTAGACGGCGACCTTGCCCGTGCGGGCGTCGAGGGACCCGCACATGAGGCTGGCCTCCGACCCCATGGTCTGGGCGTCGGCGTCCTTGGGCACGGCGTCGTCCCTGGCCACCTGGAGGCCCAGGGAGCGGGCCGCGGTGATGAAGCCGCTGTGGGCGTCCTCGAAGTTCTGGGTGTTGCCCCTGATCATCATCACCTGGCTGAAGCCCTGGTGCTTGATGTACTGGGCCAGGAGAGCTCCCTGGGTCTTGTAGGTCATGGACTCGGCGAAGTACGACTTCAGCGTGTTGACGCCGGACTCGGTCACGCCCTCGGCCAGGTAGGGCACGCCCACGCTGGCCGCGTACTGGGCGCAGGCCACGATCTGATCCGTCCCGCCTCCGCCGCCCAGCAGGAACACGTGGTCGACCTGGACCAGCTTCTTGCAGGCGGCCACGGCCTGGCTGGGGTTGTAGCCGTCGTCCTCGAAGAAGACCTTGATGGCCCTCCCGTTGACGGTGGGCCCGATGAAGTTGAAGTACTTGTCCTTGCCCTGGTCGAAGCTGGGCGCGGGCGCCCCCGCCCCCGTGGCCGGAGCGTGGATGCCGATGGCGATGGTGTCGTTGGTGACGCCCGTGCTGTCCCCCGCCACCGCCGTCCCTCCACCCCCGCCCGCGGCGGTGGCGCCTGCAGCCCGGGCGCCGGACCCGCTTGCGCCATTGCCCTCGGCACCGGCCCCGGCGCTGGAGCCGACCACCCCGACGTCGACGCCGGCCCCCGCCGCTCCCCCGGCGGCGGCCCCGTTGACGACGCCGGCGCCGGGCCCCGGCCCACCCGAGCCGGCGGCGCCTCCGCCTGCTCCCCCGGTCTGGCCCGCCCCGCCGGCGCCGCTGTCCGAGGCCAGGTGGACGCCGGATTTCTGGCCGCAGGCGGCCAGGACCAGGGCGACGGCCAGGGCGGCCAGAGGGATCAGCCGGGCCCCGGCCCCGCGCCCAACCCGTCTCGAGTCAGAGGTCCGGGTCACGGGCTGCGTTGGGACTGGGGAGGGATGGCGTCGGGGCCGTTGCCCATGCCCGGGTACTGGCCCAGGTTGTAGCGGTCGCCTTCGATCTGGACGTAGCTGCCGGCCTTGCGGTTGTAGGGCGAGACCTTGTGCTTGTCCCAGTACACGACGCGCGCGTCCTGGCCCCAGTTCCAGTCACCCGGCCCCAGGGCGAGCAAGGGGTCCCCCGTGTGTGCCCCTCCGACCGCGCCCATCCTGGGGGCCTGCGCGGTCATGTTCAGCGGGTTCAGCGCCGGCCCCGCCTCCTCCATGAGGTTGGCCATCATCACCCAGGCCCGGGCCAGCCCAGCGGCGGCGATGGCCGGTATGGCCAGGGTGGTGCCCCCGCCCGCCTTGAAGACGCGCACACCCTCGTTGTCCTCCTGGGGCCGCTGGGAGCCCTCGGTCGACAGCCCGAAGGCCACGTCGTACTCGCAGCCCCGGGCCGGCGTGGGACAGCCCAGGCTGGCGGAGCCGTCGGGGTTCTGCTCGTAGGACTGGCCCACCGGGTCCACGTCCATGCCCTGGTCGGAGGCGATCACGTTCTCCGGGTAGTAGTTGTTGTTCTGCTCACCCGAGAACACGAAGGCGGGCGCCACCGGGTCGCACAGGCAGAGCACGATGTTGGCCGGGTTCTGGGGCGTGTCCATGGCCGCGATGCCCGCCGCCACCTGCTGGGCCGCGGTGTTGATGTCCTGGGCGTAGAAGTAGAAGTGGTTGACCTGCTCGCCGCACAGGCGGTTGAGCTCGGGCACGAGCACCTTCTTGACCGTGTTCTCGTTGTCGGGGTCGTTGGTGCTGAGGATCCCCAGCCTTCGGGGTTGGCCGTTGAAGTTCTGGAGCTGGTTCTGGGTTCCCGCGTAGCGCACCTTGCGGTTGGGGTCGTTCGTGCTCGACAGCTGGCCGCAGTAGAACTGGGCGAAGGCCTTCGCTATGCGCGTCCCGCTCTCTCCCGAGCTGTAGAAGAGCTGGGCCCGGTTGGACGGGTCGACCAGGGCGTTGGCGAACTCGTCGGAGAAGCCCACACCCCCGACGGCCACCACCTTGCGCCTGGCGACCTCCTGGTAGCAGGCCGAGCACAGCGTGGTGTCCCAGAAGAACATGTAGGGGTGGTAGGTGTCGATCACCCGGTCCATCTCCGGGATGAGGCAGCCGTAGTCGGGGGGGACGCTCTGGCACTGTCCTGAGTAGGTGGTGATGCTCACCTTGCGCCCGTAGAGCACGTAGTGGCCGTTGATGAAGCTGGCCATGGCCGTGTCGAAGGCCTTGGCCTGTTCGTAGGTGACGAGCAGGCCCTCGGCCTGGAGGATGGCGTTGACCTCGGCCCCGTAGTTCGACACGTAGTCGACGATCTTGATCTCGTGGCTGCTCACGCCCTGGTAGGTGGCGCCGCCGTTGTCGCCGGCGTAGGCCCCACCGACGGACCCGGCCACGCAGGGGGGCGCGAAGTAGACGATGGCCGGGTCGAACTCCCGACCCTGCACGCAGTGGGTGGTGTCGCCGCCGGCGCCGGCCGCCGCGCCTCCACCGGGCTTGAGCCCACCGGACGCCGCTGCCCCCGAGGCCGCGACCCCGCCTGCGCTGGCGGAGGCTCCCCCGGCCGCGGGCTGACCCCCGACCTGGCCGCCCGCCCCGGCCACGCCGGGTCCGGCCAGCGACCCCCCTCCAGCCTGGCCCCCGGACCCGGACTCGCCCGCGGCCGACAGCGAGGCCAGCGGGGCCTTGGACGGCACCGTGGCGATGAGGAAGAGCTGGATGGCAACGGCCACGACCAGGGGGGCGTAGCGGCGGGAAAGCGTCCGCCTGTTCATGGTTGGACCCCCAGTGCGAGCGGCGGGCCGCTAGGGCAGCGACCGATTCCTCCCGGCTCGGCAGGTTGGCCGGCCTCTGCGCATGATAAATCTATATCTTAATTTAGCGCAAGCCTCATCGGCCCTCGCCGGCGTCCCTCCACCGGACGGCGTCGGGATGGGTGACGGCGACACGAATGGCCATTGGCTGGGGTGACCGGGGCTCGTATGGTGAGCTTCGCGGCGCAAGGAGCGTCACAAGGGGGGACGGGCATGGCGGATCACGGGGTAGCTGTGACGTGGGGAGAGGCCAAGGGCGGTCGGGAGCGCAAGGCCCTTGAGCTCTGGGCTGACGCGGTCACGACCAACGAGAAGGCGGTGGCCAACGGTCTCATCGAGAAGTGGGACGCGGTGGTCTTCGAACCGGCGCCGGGAGGACCCAGCGGCGTCATCCGCGTCTACGGGACGCGCGACCAGGTGAACGCCTACATCGAGTCCGACGACTTCAGCAACCAGCTCATGCGGTCCCAGGTGCTGCTCGACGGCGTCGGGTTGCGCAGGTTCGTGACGGGCGGGGCGCTCATGGACGAGTTCGCCCAGTACGCCCAGCTCGTCGAGTCGCTCTAGTGCCGTGTCCGCCAACCTTTGCATGGTCATCATGCTGCGGTCGGCGGATCCTCGAGCGGCAG
>VAXP01000133.1 GCA_005884125.1 Actinomycetota bacterium
GGTTGGCCGCGGCCTCCACGTACAGCTCGACCGGCTCCCCGCCCGCCGCCGAGCGGGTGAGGAGGTGCTCGCGGTGGCGGAGGTGGATGCCCTGCACGGGCACATCGCCCTGCCACACCAGGCCCTCCGCCGTGAAGCCCACCATGCCCAGGCCGCCCAGGTCCAACAGGGCGACCACCTCGGCTCCGGCCCAGGCCTGGGGGATCCGGCCCCGCATCCGGAACCAGGTGGTGTCCCAGGCCCCGCCCCAGGGCCGGCCCACGGCGAAGGGCTCGTAGTCGCGGCGGTAGGCCTCCTCGGCGGCGATGGGCTCGCCCCGCACGTGGTGGGCCGCCACCTCCAGGGGGGCGCGCTCGCCGTGAACGGCCGGCCGCACCAGCTTCCTGAGGGCCTGGTCGATGCGCGCCCGGGCTATTCCGGTGATGCCGCGATCCTCCAACACGACCGGGTGCCTCCTCCCGACGGATCCCACGGCCGACGAGCGTCGTTGCGATGATGGCCATTGGTGCCGCCGGCGGCAAGCACCGGCCCGGCCGGGGCCCCGTGGGCGGCGATCAGCGGGGCTGGATGCGCCAGACGGTTCAGGCCTTGGGCTGGGGTTCCACGACCAGCAGCGTGCCCTGGGCCACACACGCCAAGTGGCCCTCGTTGGTCACCTCGACGCGCACGACGGCGGTGCGCTTGGTCATGGCCAGCACGGTCGACTCGGCAACCAGGTCGCCCCCGCTCACCGGGGCCAGGTAGTTGAGCTTGAACTCCGTCGTGGCCGCCCACTGCCCACGCCGCATCAGCGGGTACAGCACGCACCCGAGCACGTGGTCGACCAGGGCCGCCATCACGCCGCCGTGGATGTTGCCGAACAGGGTGAGCATGTCATCACGCACCGGCATGCGGGCCACCAGCCGCCCGGGGCCGAACTCGGTGAAGTCGGCACCCAGGAACCCGGGCAGCCCGGTGGCGGCCTGGTTGGCCGCCACCATCCCGTCGGCCACCTTCTGGTCGAAATGCTCGAAGCTCACGCTGTCTCCTTCCACGCGCGTCGGGCCCGGACCCGCCGGGCGGCACAGACACAGGGCTCAGGCCCGGGCGCCCACTCCCCCTGTCTCGAGCGAGACGATCACGCCTTCCCACGGGCCCAGCGCCAGGGAGCCTGCGACCCTCTCCCCCTTCCGCCCCGGGAGCGTGGCCATGCGCACCGTGCCCGAGAGCTCGCCGAGCGCGGCCTCGGTGTCCGACAGGTTCAGGGCCACGACCAGACCCGGGCCCCGGCGCCAGGCCCACACTCCGTCGGGCGCGGGCAGGGAGGCGTATTCGCCCCCGCGCAGGTCGGCCAGCTCCCGCCGCAGGAAGAGGAGGTCCCGGGCCAGGGTCAGGGTCGAGGACTCCTCGTCCCGCTGGTCCTCGACGTTGCAGGCGGCCACGTCGCCCATGGGCAGCCACGGGGTGGCGCCCGGCGCGGTGAAGCCGGCGCCGGGCCCGTTGCGCCAGGGCATGGGTGTGCGCTCCGGGTCCCGCCCCGGGTAGTTGGGCCAGTAGCGCTTGCCCACGGGATCGCGGAGATCCTCGAGGCCGAGCTCGGTGTCGACCAGGCCGAGCTCGTCGCCCTGGTAGAGCACGGGCGTCCCCCGCAGGCTGAGGAGCATGAGCAGGGCGCAGCGGGCCTTGGCCGGATCCCCCCCGGCCCAACGGCTCGGGAAGCGGGAGGCGTCGTGGTTGGATCCCGTCCACGCCGGCCAGGCGCTTGCGGGCAGGCCGGCCTCGGTGGCCTCCACCAGCGACCGTAGGGCGGGCGCCTCGAAGGGCGCGAAGACGAAGGAGAAGTTGAAGCCCAGGTCGAGCTCGTCGCCCTGGCCGTAGAAGCCGGCCAGCTCGGCGATGTCGAACACGTATGTCTCGCCCAGCAGGAGCCGGGGTGGGTCGTAGGAGTCGGCGATCTTGCGCCACCGGCGCAGGACGTCGTGGACCTCGGGCGCAGGACGTCGTGGACCTCGGGCCGGTTGGCGCTGTACACCGGTCGCTGACCCCGGACCCGTACCGACCAGTGGTCCTGCTGCGTCGCCGGTGGGTTGTCTCGCAGCTCGCGGTCCTTGACGATCCCGTTGCACACGTCGATGCGGAACCCGGCGATGCCGCGGTCGAACCAGAAGCGCAGGATGTCGTCGAAGGCCTCCCTGACCTCCTCGTTCCACCAGTTGAGGTCGGGCTGCTCGGGTAGGAAGTTGTGCAGGTAGTACTGCCCGGAGGCCTCGTCCAGGGTCCACGCCGGTCCCCCGAAGCTGCTCAGCCAGTACGGCCAGGGCGACGAGCTCGACCTGGGCTTCAACTTCTCCTTCGTCTTCGCGCCCTTCGAGGCGCCCGCCCTACGGTCGCTGGTGTGGTTGGGCACCAGGTCGAGCAGCACCCGGATGCCCCGCCGCCCGGCCTGGCCCACGAGCTCGTCCACGTCGTCCTGGGTCCCGAGCTCGGGGCACACGCCGACGTAGTCGGCCACGTCGTAGCCCCAGTCGGCGTTGGGAGAGACGGTCACGGGGCTGAGCCAGAGGCCGTCGACACCCAGCCAGGCCAGATGGTCGAGGTGCTCGACGATCCCCGGCAGGTCGCCCACGCCGTCCCCGTTCGAGTCGGCGAAGGACCGGGGGTAGATCTGGTACAGCACGCCGTTCTGCCACCAGCTCGTCGCGCCCGCGGCGCGGGAGGCGACCTCCCCTGCGGGTGCCCCAGCCACCCGGGCAGCATAAGAGAGGCGCGAGGTGTCCGGCTCGGGCCCCCGAGCTACGCTCCGCGTCACACCCGATAGGTCTGGGGAATGTCGGTGAAGACGAGCGGGCGACCTTCTTGGGCGGTACCCGGGCTCGCGGCCGCGGCCCTGGCCCAGGTGATCGCCGCCCTCGCCGGGGCCGCGCTGGTGGTCGCTCCGTCCACGTGGTCCCGGGCCCCGGCCCTGGCCAGCGCCTCTCCGGACGGAGGGCGTGCGCCCGCCTTCGCCCCTGTCCCGGCGGCCGAGGGGTCCGGGGTCCCGCCCCTCTCCACGGGGGCAGGGGGTGGGAACCGAGCCGGACCGCGGGGTGCGCCGGCGCGCCCCGGGGCCACGCCGATGGCCAAGGGGCCGACGATGGCCACGGCGGTGGTGACCCCTCCGTTCTCGAGGGGGACCCGGGTCGCGGGCTGCTTTCCCCCGGGACCTCAGTGCAGCACGGCGACCGCTTCCCGTCCCGAGGACGGCTTCGGCGAGGCCGCCGTGGCCGTCACCTCGCCGGGGCAGGGAGCCCTGCCCGGCGTGGGATCGGCCCAGGCCTACGCCGGGGTGATAGCCGAGATACCCATCACCGCCCCGGCCCGCAGGGCGGTCATAACCGCCATCGTGGACGTGGCCCGGAACGACGTGGGCCACGAGGTGGGGCCCCTCGGGGTTCCCGCCCTGGGCAGCAAGGCCCAGCTCGTGCTCCAGGAGGTGGCCATCCACTCGGTGTGCGGAGGTTGGGGCTGCTTCGCCACCTCCCTGTCACCCCTCGCCAGCCTCGACGACGGGAGAGGCCCCCTGCTCGGATCCCCGCCTCTCGGCCAGCGCCGGCTCCGGGTGGTGGTGACCAACCCTTCCGGCCTCATGCCCGCAGGGGTGCTCTCTGTGGCGGTGCAGGTCTTCGCCCGGGCCGAGCTGGGCAACATGTCGGCGCCGTCACCCGACGTGGGAACCGTCCACGCCGCCGCCGCCTTCAGGGTGGAGAGGATCGAGGCCACCGTCACCTGACGCCCGTCGTCGACGGGGCCTGCGGCCGCGGCGGACGGCCTAGGCCAAGGCGTCCTTGAGCGTGGTCACGGCCTCGTCCATGGCCTTCCGGGACGCGTCGAAGATGGCGTCCAGCCCGAAGAAGCCGTGGATCATGCCGTCGTAACGGGAGACCCGGGCGTCCACTCCGGCCTGGCGCATCCGCGAGGCGTAGTCCTCGCCCTCGTCGCGCAGCGGGTCGAACTCGGCGGTGATGACCAGTGCCGGGGGCAGGCCCGAGAGGGTGGTGACGAACACGGGTGACGCGTCGGGGTGGCGGAGATCGCCGCCCGGGCCGAAGTAGTGGTCCATGAACCAGGCCATGAGGTCGGTGGTGAGCAGGTAGCCCTCGCCGTTCTCCTTGTGCGAGGGGGACGAGCGGGTCAGGTCGGTGGCCGGGTACACGAGCAGCTGGAAGGCGACCGGGGGACCACCGGCATCGCGGGCCCGGAGGGCGACGACGGCGGCCAGGTTGCCCCCGGCGCTGTCACCGGCCACGGCCAGACGATCCCGCTCCACGCCCAGCTCGGCCGCGTGGGACGAGACCCACTGGGCCGCGGCCCAGGCATCGTCCACCGCGGCCGGGAAGCGGTGCTCGGGGGCAAGGCGGTAGTCGACGTTGACCACGACGGCTGGGACCCTGGTGGCCAGCTGGTGGCAGACGCCGTCGTGGGTCTCGATGCTGCCGATGACGAAGCCGCCCCCGTGGAAGTACACCACCGCGGGGAGCGGTCCCTGACTCTCGGGGCGGTAGATGCGAACGGGAATGTCGCCGCCCGGTCCCGGGATGGCCCGGTCCTCGGTCGCGGCCCGCTGCTCGGGCTGTCCTCCGAGAGCCGACATCATGGTCATGGCCGCCCTGGCGTCCTGCGGGGTCGACTCCGTCATCGGGGGCGCCCCCATGGCGGCCAGCTGGTCCAGGAAAACCCGAGCCTGGGGGTCGAGGGGCATGACGGCCTCCGTTCGTCTATGAGCTATCCGACCGTATCTCCACCAGGGCCAGGTCGCGCCGCCGGGCACGCGTCAGCACCGCCAACACGGCGGCCAGGGCGGCCAGCTCCAGCACGGGAGCGACCAGCCAGGCCATGGTGTGAAGCACGAGATGGGCCGCCCCCGTGTAGCCCGCGCCGTCGGTGTAGACGAGCAGGAGCAGGGCCGCGTACCCCGAGCCGACGGCCGCGCTGAGCCCGTCCTCGCCGAGGGCCAGCACGGGCAGGACCCAGCCCAGGTACCAGGGCAGGACGTAGGGCGCGGCCAGCAGGTAGGCCAGGAGCCCGAGGCTCACCTGGGTGCCGGCCCCGAAGCGCCCGCTGCCCACCAGCACGACGGCGGCCGCCCCCACCGCGGCGAGGGCGTAGGGAGCCCAGTGGTGCACGAGGCCACCGGAGGACGGGCCCGAGAACCATCGCGGCGAACGCAGCACCCAGGCGCAGACCGCCTCCCATAGCGACGCCCGGCTCTGCTGGGCCGCCTCCGCGCCCAGCGGCGCCAGCGCCGCCCTACCCCCTGCGACTGCGTAGGTCGCGGCCAGAACGCCAGCGGCCGTGCCCAGCACGGCCCACGCCGGACGGCGGTGACGGCGCCATACCCAGACGACCAGCACGACCAGGGGAAGGAGGCCGACCACCTTCACCGACGCGGCCAGGCCCAGGGCCGCGCCGGCCAGCACCCAGCGCCTCCGCTCGGCGGCCAGGACGGCGGCCAGCACGGGCACGCCGACGAGCAGGTCGTTGTGGCCCCCGTTGACGACGAAGACGGCCACCAGGGGGTTGAGGGCGAGTACGGCCAGGCGCCCGGGGCCGGCCCCGCGGCGGGTCAGCAGGAGCAGTCCCAGCCCCGCGGCCAGCGCGGCCAGACCCTGGAACCACAGGCGGGTGGCCAGGGCGGACCGGGCCCCCAGGGCGCTGGGGGCGGCGGCGACGGCCAGGAAGGCGGGCCCGTAGGGGGCGCGGGTGTGCCGCCACTCCACGGGCATGCGGTCGATGACCGGGTCACCGTGCTCGGACGGCGGGTGGACGTAGGGACTCTCGTGGTAGGTGACGAGGACCCGGCCGTAGGCGGCGTAGCCCCACAGGTCGCGCGACCCCTGCGGCGCCAGCGCCACCGCCACCGACAAGGGCACGGTGCAGGCGGCCACGACCATCCAGGGCCGCAGCCGCCTGGGCCGCCACTCGGCCACGACGACGACAGCGCAAGCGAGGACGGAGCAGGCGAGGACGAGGGCGCGGGCTCCCGACTGGGAGGGCTCCCTCAGGAGCAGGGCTACCACCGTCCCCGCCGGCGCGGCGAAGAGGGCGAGCCAGGTCACGGCCGCCCGACGCGAAGGTGGGAGGAGCCGTCCGGCCCCGCACTCTCCCGCTCTCAGGCCCCAGAGGTTGAGCAGGTTCGCGAATCTACGACGGGCCCCGGCCAGGCCGGTCGCCTCCCCGTCAGGCTGGTGCTAAGGCGGCTCCCCCGTCGACCTTGATGACCGCCCCGGTGGTGAAGCTGGACGCATCGCTGGCCAGGTAAAGGGCGGCGCCCACGATCTCGTGGGGCTCCCCACCCCGGCCCAGGGGGATCGCCCGGCGGGCTGTCTCGGCGAAGGCCTCCAGGTCCCAGGCCTTGCTGATGTCGGTGAGGAAGGGGCCGGGCATGATCGTGTTGACCCGCACCTTGGGGGCGAAGGCCCGGGCCATCCCGACGGTGAGGCAGTTCAGCCCGGCCTTGGCCGCGGCATAGGGCAGCTCGCCGGGCGAGGGCTGCACGGCGGCGATGCTGCTCACGTTGATGATCGAGCCGCCCGAGCCGGCGGCCATGCGAGACCCCATCAGCGACGAGAGCCGGAAGGGTCCCTTCAGGTTGACCGCCACCACCTTGTCGAAGAGCTCCTCGCTGACCTCGGGGAGCGACGAGTACAGGGGCGAGCTGCCGGCGTTGTTGACCAGCACGTCGACCCGGCCGAAGGCCTCGTAGGCGGCGTCCACCAGGTGGTCGCAGTCCTCCCAACGCCCCACGTGGCAGCCCACGCCCAGGGCCTGGGCCCCGGTGGCCACGGATATCTCGTCAGCCAGGAGGGCGCACGCCTCGGCCTTGCGGCTGGCGATCACGACCGAGGCCCCGTGACGGGCGAAGGCCATGCTCATGGCCCGGCCCAGGCCTCGGCTGCCGCCCGTCACCACCGCCACCTTCCCGCTGAGGTCGAACGAGGTGAAGGAGGTGGACGAGGTGAACGAGGTGTCGCCCGAGCCGGTCATCTCCACTCCTCCCAGTCGCCGTCCCGATGCTCCTATACGCCCGGCGCGCCCGCCATTTCGGGCGCGGGGGCGGGCCGCGCCACCCCACTACCCTGCCCAGCGTGGCCGTGACCAGGAAGCGACCGCAGGCGGGCCCGCTGGAGCGTCTGCGGGCCATATGCATGTACCTGCCCGAGGTGACGGAACGCCTCAGCCACGGCGCTCCCACCTGGTTCGTCCGGGACAAGAGCGTGTTCGTGACCTACTGGGAGCATGGCCACCACGGCAACCTCTTCCCCCACCTGTGGTGCGCGGCGCCGCCCGGGATCCAGCAGGAGCTGGTGGCGGCCGAACCCCAACGCTTCTTCCGGCCGCCCTACGTCGGAGGAAGGGGATGGCTGGGGATGCGTCTCGATGTGGACCTCGACTGGGACGAGGTGGCGGGTGTCTGCGAGGACGCCTATCGCGTGATCGCCCCCAAGAGGCTCGTCGCCGTCCTGGAGGAGCGCAGCCCCCGCTAGCGGAGGTTCAGGGCAGGACCCGGGCCCACACCGCGAACAGCGGGTCTCCGGTGTGGAGGGGCGGCGTGCGCCGCTGGGCGACCGGTTCGGTCCACGCGCCGGACAGACGGAAGTAGCTGGACACGATGGCGCAGTGCTGCTCGTCGGTGGACTCCAGCCACCCCCGTATCGCCTTGGTCGGGAAGCACCGGTTGGAGAACGTGCACACGAACAGCCCGCCCGGGCGCAGGACCCTGGCCACGTCGGCGAAGACCTCGAAGGGCCTGGTCAGGTAGTCCACCGACACGCAGCACACGGCGGCATCGAAGGCATGGGCCGGGAAGGGAAGGCGAGGGTCGGAGTTGAGGTCGTGTACCAGCCGGTCGTGGGCGTGGCCATTGGCGGCAAGCTCCTCGGCGTTCATGCCCATCACGGTGAGGTGGGCGGGCGCCTGCCGGAAGTGGGAGACCCATGAGGCCATGAGGTCGAGCACCCGCCCGGCGACACCGAGCTCGTCGTAGAGCGCGCCGACGGCGGCGATGGCTCCCTGGTCGATGTGGGTCACCAGCCGGGGCCAGGAATAGAACTCGGCATCGTCGGCGGGATCGGCCCGGTCGAAGAAGCCGGGCACGAAGGTCACCTCGTCCACGGCGTCAGTCTGGCCGGAGGCGGGTCGGGCCCGGCGCGGGGCAGACTGCCCCGATGGCAGCCGACGACGGCCTGTCGCCCTACGTCACCTTCGGCCGGGACGAGTGGGCCCGGCTGCGGGCGGCCACGCCCCTCAGCCTGAGCGAGGGCGACCTGGCCACGCTCAGGGGCATCAACGAGCGCATCTCACTCGACGAGGTGGCCGAGGTGTACCTGCCCCTGTCCAGGCTGCTCAACCTCTACGTGGCCGCCAGCCAGGCTCTGTACCGGGTGACCGACACCTTCCTGGGCCAGCCCGCGGCCAAGGTTCCCTACGTGATCGCCCTGGCCGGAAGCGTGGCCGTGGGCAAGAGCACCACCGCCCGCATCCTGCAGGCGCTGCTCTCGCGCTGGCCCGACCATCCCCGCGTCGACCTGGTGACCACCGACGGCTTCCTCTTTCCCAACCGGGAGCTCGAGGCCCGGGGGATCATGGACCGCAAGGGCTTCCCCGAGAGCTACGACCTGCGCCATCTCGTGCAGTTCCTCAGCGACCTCAAGGCCGGCCGCCGCGAGGTCGTGGCGCCCGTGTACTCACACGTGGTCTACGACGTCGTCCCCGGTGAGCGGGCGATCGTGCGCCAGCCCGACATCGTGATCATGGAGGGCCTCAACCTCCTGCAGACCGGCGACCACGGGGGGGCGCCCAGGGTGTTCGTCTCCGACTTCTTCGACTTCTCGATCTACGTCGACGCCGAGGAGGCCGACATCGAGCAGTGGTACGTCGACCGCTTCCTGACCCTGCGGGAGACGGTCTTCCAGGACGAGCGCTCCTTCTTCCACCACTTCGCCCCCCTCAGCACCGACGAAGCCATCGCCCTGGCCCGCCGGATCTGGCTCACCATCAACGGGGTGAACCTCAAGGAGAACATCCAACCCACACGCGAGAGGGCCCACCTGGTCCTGGAGAAGGGGCGCGATCACGCCGTGCGCAAGGTCAAGCTGCGCAAGCGGTGATCCTGGCGCCGGGCTCAGGCCGCAGCCCGCTCCAGTATGTGCACCCCGCAGGCCGAGCCCAGCCCGATGACGTGGGCCAGCCCGACGCGGGCACCCTGAACCTGGCGATCGCCGGCCTCTCCCCTCAGGTGGGTGGCGACCTCCCAGATGTTGGCGATGCCGGTGGCGGCGATGGGATGGCCCTTGGACTGCAGCCCCCCCGAGACATTGACGGGCGTGGAGCCGTCACGCCAGGTGGCGCCGGACTGGAAGAGGTCGACCGCGCCTCCCTCGGCGCACAGCATGAGGTTGTCGTAGTGCACGAGCTCGGCCGTGGCGAAGCAGTCGTGGAGCTCGACCAGGTCCAGGTCCTCGGGCCCCACGGACGCCTTCTCGTATGCCTGCCTGGCCGCGTTGCGGGTGAGCGTGTTCACGTTGGGGAGGACCTGGCACGCCTCTTCCCAGGGGTCGGTCGTGAGCACCGAGGCCGAGATCTTCACCGCCCGGCGCCTTTGATCGGGGTCCAGGCTCTTGAGCTTGGCGTCGCCCACCACCACCGCGGCGGCGGCGCCGTCGCAGTTGGCCGAGCACATGGGCCGGGTGTTGGGGTAGGCGATCATCACGTCGTTCATGATCTCTTCGACGGTGAACCGCTTCTGGTATGCGGCCAGGGGGTTCAGCGTGGAGTGGGCGTGATTCTTCTCCGAGATGCGGGCGAAGAGCTCGAAGCTCGTTCCGCCATAGCGGTGCCCGTACTCCATTCCTATCTGGGCGAACACCCCGGGCATGGTCTCGGTACCCACCCGGCCGTCGACGGGCGCCACCGCCCCGTAGCGACCCCGCGGAGTCCAGGTCTTGGCGTCCTGCTTGCGGGCGCCACCTGCGAGCAGCCCCGCCCCGGCCAGCTTCTCCACCCCCACGGCCAGGCCCATGTCGGCCTCGCCCGACTTGACCGCCATGTAGGCCACCCTCAGGGCGGTCGCCCCCGTGGCGCAGGCGTTGGCCACGTTGTAGACGGGGATCCCGGTCTGGCCGATCTGCTTCTGCAGCTGCTGGCCGATCCCGGCGGAGGCAGCCATCAGGTTGCCGGCGGCCAGCACGCCCATCTCCTTCATCGACGCACCGCCGTCCCGGAGCGCGCCCATGGCGGCCTCGGCCGCCAGGTCCACGGTGTCCTTGTCGGCGTGCTTGCCGAACTTGGTCATGTGGATCCCCAGGATCCAGACGTCGCCGCTCGCCATCTGCCGTCCTCCTTGCTCAGCCCAGCGGTTCGAACCCGAAGCCGACGGCCTCCACGCCGGCGTCATCGGCTCCCAGCGGGTAGGTAGCCAGCTTCACCTTCATTCCCAACCTGACGTGCTCGGCGTCGGGCGTGACGTTGATCAGGTTGGCCCGCACGCTCGTCCCGTCGCAGTCGATGAGGGCGGCAACGAAAGGGACGGGGATGCCGGGGGCGGCGAAGGCGACGATGGTGAAGGCCCGCACCTCGCCCGTGGTGGCCAGGCGCGCCCTGGTGAACTCGATGCCGCCGCAAGCGGCGCAGGCGTTGCGCCGGTCGAAGTAGCGAGCGGCACAGGCGGTGCACTCATTGGCCACCAGGTGGGGGTCATCGCCGAGCACGAGATAGTCGACCAGCGGGACCTGGTTGGTCATCGAGCCTCCACGGGATGCCTGGCGACACCGTACTCACACGGGAAGGGGACGGCCCACCGCGTCCTGTCTCCGGCACACCGGGCTACCATCCCGCCCAGCCAGGGAGGGCCGTGCATGCTGGGGGACCCAACGGCTGCGGGCGTCGACCCGCGTGCTGGACTCGGCCGGGTCACGAGGCGGCCGGGACCCGTCGCTGCCGTGGGTCTCGTCCTGGCCACCGTCCTCGCCGGCCTGGCCGCCGTGTCACCGGCGACCGCCGATTCCGACCAGCTGCCCCCGAGCCAGGACAACCCGCCCGGCTGCGCCACGGCCACCTCCTCGTCCGCCCAGGGGTGCGGAGCCCAAGGGCGCGACCACTTCGGCAACCCCGACCACAAGCCGCCCATCCAGGCGTGCGACCACGTCCGCTCGCCCGCCGGTTCGGAGGTCACACGCGTCGTGCCCCGGGGCCCGCTGCGAGCCGACGGGAGCCTGGCCTTCACGTCCGGCGCCTGCGTCTACCTACCCCCCGGCTACGCCACCGCCAAGCTGCGCTACCCCGTGCTGTACCTGCTGCACGGCGGTGGAGGCGACGAGGCCGACTGGGTGAGCTACGGCCACATCCAGGCCCTGCTCGACGCCCAGTACGCAGCCGATCCCCGCCGTGCCCTCATCGCGGTCATGCCCGACGGGACCGACGCCCAGTGGTACGACGCCTACGACGGGAGCCTGCTCAACGAGCGCTATGTGCTCGACTACCTCGTGCCCTTCGTCGACCGCCACCTGCGCACCATCGCCGACAGGCGGGGCCGGGTCGTCGACGGGCTGTCCAACGGTGGCTACGGCTCCATGCTCCTCGCGGCCAAGGCTCCCGACCGGTTCATCGCCGCGGGCTCGATGTCGGGGAACCTCGGAGCGCGCACCATGGGGGGCCTGGGCCGCCCCCTCGTCCCCGGGACGCCTCCCCTGCAGGAGGCCACGGCCTATTACCAGGGCAACGTTCCCGCGTCCCTCGCCTCCAACCTGGACGGGGTCGACCTCACCATCGACTGGGGGGCGACGTGCTCGAAGGATCTCACCACCGACCTGTGCTCGACCTGGGCCTTCGAGCAGTCCTTCCGCTTCGACAACCAGTACTTCCGGGCCCAGCTCGACGCCGTGCACCACCGCGGCGTCTACGAGTACCGGGAGACGGAGGGCGGACACGCCTGGCGCTGGTGGACGGCCTGGTTGCGGGACCGGCACCTGCCCTTCCTCTGGAAGCGGCTGGCCAGGCCCGAGCCGGCCGGGGCGCGGGCCCGGCCCTCGGCTCTTCCCGGCTCCTTCCGGTACCGGTCCATTGCTCCCGCCTTCTCGGTGTACGGCTACGACGTCGCCCTCGACCGGCCCGCGCGCGAGTTCCTGGACCTCTCGGACGTGTCGGCGCGGGGCTTGACCGTCCAGGGGTCGGGCGCCGCCACCATCACCACGGCGGCGCGCTACCGGCCCGGGCACGACTACCGCGTGTCGGGAGCGGGCGGGGGCGATCTCACCGCTCGGGCCGACGGCGCCGGGCGCCTGCGCTTGACTGTCGACCTCGGGCCCGCCCACCAGTTCGAGCAGTACAGCCCGGCCCAGAGGCTGCAGGAGGCCACCGGCCCCTACTGGACGGTGCGGACCGTGGCCATCACCGAGCTCAAGACGGTGGTGGGGGCGGCCGAGGCCGGGCGCGGGGCGCGGGCTCGGGGCCGTCCCGCCCCCCGCCGGAGGGGACGCAGCCGGAGGGGACGCGGCCGGCGCCGGCGCTGAGTCGGGAGGCCGCCGTCAGACCCGAATCACGATGGGCAGGACGTGGGCGATGTCGGCCGACGAGCGGCCCACGTGCAGCTCGTAGCGTCCGGGGTCGATCCTCCAGCCCGGTTGCTTGCCGTGCTGAGGGGCGCGCATGACCGGGAACGAGGCCAGCCGCTCCTCCAGCTCGGCCAGGTCGGGGTTGCCTGGATCCCAGCAGGCGAAGGCCCTGGGGCCGAGCTCCAGGGTCACCGTGGTCGTCTCCCCGGGCCCGAGGCGGGCCTTGGCGAAGGCCTTGAGCTCCTTCGGTGGGCGGGCCAGAGCCGGTGCCGTGGGGGCCACGTAGCACTGGACGACCTCGGCGCCGGGCCGGGACCCGGTGTTGGTCACCGGCACCGTGACCGTGACCGTCCCGCCCGGGCTCAGCTCGGCCGCGCTGAGCACGGGCTCGCCTATCGAGAAGGAGGTGTAGGAGAGCCCGTGCCCGAAGGCGAACCTCACGGGCAGGCCCCGGGCCTCGTACCACCGGTAGCCGACCAGCACCCCCTCGCCGTAGCGCACGGCACCGTTCTCGCCCGGGAAGTTCCCGTAGGAGGGGTTGTGCTCCAGCCGGACCGGAAAGGTGGTGGGCAGCCGCCCGCCGGGTTCGACCTGGCCCAGGAGCACGTCGACCAGGGCGCCGGCCATCTCCTGGCCCCCGAACCAGGCCTGAATCACGGCCGCGGCATCCCCGGCCCAGTCCATGCTGACGGGCGCGCCCGTGTTCAGCACCACCACGGTGGCGGGGTTGGCGGCCATGACGCGCCGGACGAGCTCGTCCTGGGCCCCGGGCAGGTCCATGTCCCTGCGGTCGTGGCCCTCGGACTCCCAGTCCGCGTTGGTACCGACCACGACCACGGCCACGTCGCAGTCGGCGGCAGCCTGCACGGCCCGATCCATGAGATCGGGGGACAGCGGTCGGCGGCATCCGATCGAGACCCCCCTGGCGAAGACGGAGCCTTCGCTCGAGAACTCGATGACCAGATCGTGGCCGGTGCCCGCTACCAGCTCGGCCGTGGCCGAGATCTCCCGGCTCATCATCCCGAAGAGGTCCGCACCCCGCGGGGGCGGATCGCTGAAGCCGTCGAGCAGCACGGCGCCGTCCAGCCTGAGCCGGGCCCGCCCGGCCTGGGCCAGGGTGAAGGTGTGGGTGCCTGTCTCGTCGGGGACGAAGGTGGCCGCGCCCCGCAGGGAGAAGGGCTCCCCGCGGATGCCGGGCGGGTCGGCGAAGAACAGGATGCGGCTGTCGGGCATGTGCAGGCGTTGCACCGCCGGCCCCTCCCAGCCCGTGCCCCGGAAGACCTCGACGCCCAGGCCCGGCGTCCCGTCGGGCGCGGTGAGCTGCGAGGCGTAGACGGTCGGAGCGGCGCGGTCGATGTCGCAACCCCGCTCGTGACGGATCTCGACGCCAGGGCCGAGCCGATCCCGCAACGCCTGCAGTGGGCTCGTCCGGTAGTGGGGACGGAAGTTGGCCGACCCTCCCCCCATGATCTGGGGCCGGTCGGCCCCGGGGCCGATCAGGGCCAGGCGGGATAGGGATGCGGGCTCGAGGGGCAGGACCCCGTCGTTGGTCAACAGGACCATGGCCTCGGCCGCCGCCCGCCGGGCCAGGGCCCGATGGTCGGGGCGGTCCACGCTCGCGGGCTGCTCCTGCGGGTCGTCGTCGAAGGCACCGACCCGGTCGAACACGGTCAGGAGCCGGCGCACGATGACGTCCACCTGCTCCTCGTCCACCTCGCCCGCGCCGACGGCCTCGGCCAGGTGGCCGCCGTAGAAGCGGGGAGGGCCGGGCATCTCCAGGTCGAGCCCGGCCCGGGCCGAGCCTGCCGTCGAGCCCACCGCGAACCAGTCGCTGACGACGAAGCCGTCGAACCCCCACTCCCCCCGCAGGATCACGCCTATGAGCTGCTCGTGCTCGGCGCAGTAGGAGCCGTTGAGCCGGTTGTAGGCGGTCATGACCCCGAGGGCGCCGCCCTCGCGGACGGCCAGCTCGAAGGGGAGGAGGTAGATCTCGCGCAGGGCCCGCTCGTCGATCACCGAGTTGATGGTGCTGCGCTCGAACTCGGCCTCGTTGCCCGCGAAGTGCTTGACCGTCGTGGCCACGCCCTGGGCCTGCACCCCGCGGACGAAGGCGGCCGCGGCCCGTCCCGCCAGCAGCGGGTCCTCCGAGTAGCACTCGAAGTTGCGCCCGGCCAGAGGAGACCGGTGGATGTTGACCGTGGGGGCGAGCAGGACGCGGCATGCCTTGCTGCGCGCCTCCTGGCCCAACATGGCCCCTACCTCCTCAACCAGGTCGGGGTCCCACGTGGCGCCCAGGGCCGATCCGCAGGGAGCGCAGGCCGAGGTGGAGCACCCCTCGGAAGGCAGGAACGGCCCCCGGGCCCCGTTTGGTCCGTCGGAGACCCGGACGGACGGGATGCCCAGCCGTTCGACGGCCGCGGTCGTCCAGAGACCACTCCCCCCGGTGAGGAGGCACTTCTCCTCCAGGGTGAGCTCGGCGACGAGCTTGTCGAGGTCGCGGCCCCCCAGGCTCACGTCCCTCCCCGCTCCGGCATCAGCCCGCCCATCGAGTCCTCGGGGGGCGCGGGCGGGTCGGGCAGGTCCCCGCCGGGTCGGGGCCAGGCGACGGGGGTCACGTCGCTGATGATGGGCTGGCCCACCTCGATGCCGGCCCGGTCCACGGACGGATGCGGCCGCGGCGATCTCCGCGTGCATCCGTCCCTGAAGTAGATGGCGGTGTGCACCCGGCGGACCCCGTCGGTGGTGTTGGGGCGGGCCAGGTGGAAGGTGAGGGCGTGGTGGTAGGCCACGCCGCCCCTGGGTACCTCGACGAAGACAGGATCGATGCCGGCCAGCTCCTCGCGCGCCAGGACATCGTCGGGCTCCCCCAAGAAGATGTTGACGAACTTGTGGAAGCCCAGGCGGTGCGAGCCGGGCAGGTAGCCCATGGCACCCCCAGCGAGCGTCGAGCCCTGGAGAGGGATCCAGGCCGTGATGGCGTCGGTCTCGGCGATGGGCCAGTACGGGTGGTCCTGGTGGGGGTCGGTCAGCCGGCCGCCGGGCTCCTTGTAGAGGGCCTGGTCGTGCCACAGGCGGATGCGCTCGGCGCCGAGAAGGCGGGCGGCCGTCTCCGTGACCCGGGGATGGAAGGTCAGGGGCCGGACGGCGGGGCAGTCCTCCCAGAGGTTCTGGCACTGGATGAAGCTCTGTTCGTACCGGGACTTGTCGGCCAGGCCCCGGTTGTCGTGGCCCTTGCGGCGGGCCACGCCCCCATCGACCGCGGCACCCAGCCTGTCCAGGTCGTCCCCGCTCAACAGCCCGGGCACGACCACGAACCCGTCGCGGCCGAAGGCCTCCACCAGCTCCCTGTCGGTCAGGGCGGCATCGGTCGCCATTGGCGGAAATCTAGGCCGGGTCCGGATGCGAGGCCCCTGGAGGGAGGGCGGCTCCGGTCAGCGCCCGGCCCTCCGCCGGGCCCGGCCCTGGGCCGGGCGGTCATCCCGGCGTCATGGGCAGGCTGAGCTGGTCGCCCTCGGGTGGTGCCGGGGCCGGCTCGGCGGTGTTGTCGGGGGCGCGAGCCGGGGACAGGAAGTGCTTGCCCAGCGTGTCCTCCTGGCGTTGGTAAGTGCCGATCCCCTGGCCGTAGAGCACGGAGGGCTGCTCCATCATGCGCTCGAAGGTGAGCTTGCAGACGCGCTGGCCGTTCTCGATCATGAAGGGCACGTCGTGGGCGCGCACCTCCAGCGCAGCCCGGGAGCCTCGGAACCGGTTCTCGGTGTCGAAGCCGAAGCCGGGATCGAAGAAGCCGGCGTAGTGCGTGCGTAGCTCTCCGCTGGTGGGGTCGTACGCCGTCATCTCCGCGGCCAGGCCCGGCGGGATCCTCACCGCCTCGTCCGACATGAGCAGGTAGAACTTCTGGGGCACGAGCACGATGCGGTCCCCGTCCTCGTGCCTCACCGGCTCCCAGTAGGCATCGGGCTCCAGCGGCGCCGGCCTGGTCAGGTCGAGAAGGGGGGCGTTGTCCCGGGCCCGGTATCCCACCCGCCCGGACTCGTCACCCCGCAGGTCGAGGCTCAGGAACATGCCCGTGGCCAGGGCCAGCTCGGCGGCCGGCACCGGGCGGCCGCGCTCGAACAGGAGGGGCTCGTGGGCGTGGAAGGCGCGCAGCTCGTCGTCCGTCAGCTCCGAGCGTCCGACGGAGAGACGGAGCTGGCTGAGGGCGAGGCCCTCTCGCACCCGGATGGCAAACGAGAGCGGCACGACTTCGAGGTAGAGGGGCCCGTGGTAGCCGGGAGAGATCTCGTCGAACCGGTAGCTCTCGTCGGTTATCACCCTGGTGAACACGTCGAGCCGCCCGGTCGAGCTCTTGGGGTTGGCCTTGCCCCTGATGCCGGGGGGCAGGGCCAGACGCTCCTTGAGGGGGATGAGGTAGGGCCGGTTGGTCTCGAGGACCGCTCCCTCGGCGTGGAGGTTGAGCTCGTCGATGGTGAAGTCCTTGACCTTCTGCTCCACCGTGTGCCTGTCGGGCAGGAAGCTGCAGCGGATGCGGTAGGCCACCTCGCCCAGCCGCAGGTCCAGGCTGGCGGGCTGGATGTTCTCCGCCGGGATCTTGAAGTTGCCGGCGTCGATGGCACCGCTGTCGATGGCGGCCGCCAGGTGCTGGCTGGGTAGGACGCCCTCCGCGCCTGCGGGAAGGTTCAGCATTGCCGGGCGGAAGGCACGCCCCATGGTAGGCACGGCGCCCACCCCGAACCCCGGCTCACTCCATGACGAGGGGCTCCACTTCCCCGTGGTCCACGGGGCTCTACTTCTGCGAGCCCAACAGTGACTTCAGGTCGGCGACGTCGCCCTGAAGTGCCTCGAGAAGCTGGACTATGTGGGCGTTGCTGTAGCGCTTGATCGCTCCGGGTGGCCTGGGGGGAGGACCGCCGCCGGCGGCGTCGTAACCGGCGGCGCGCATCAGGTCCCCGTAGCCCAGCCCCAGGGCCTCGGCCAACCCGCCGAGCACTCGGGGCGACGGCGTCCTCACCCGGTCCATCTCGAGCTTGTGCACGTAGGCCGAAGAGCAACCGGCGCGCCCGGACACCTCCTGCAGCGACAGACCGAGCGCGGTCCGGGCAGCGCGGAGACTGAAGCCGAGGGAGGCGCGGGCCGATCCCCTGTCTCCCTGATCGATAGTAGACATGATGTCTACTATAGTGATCGGCGGCGAGCCCGTTCAATGGACCCATGGCCCCCGCGCCGAGGCCAGGGCCGTCTTGACCGTCGCCGAGCGAGACCTGAATACTTCGTCAGGTAATGCCGGAGCGGCGCTGGGGCGCTCCGAGGGAAGACTGGGGATCCCATTCCGGGCTACGGCTTCGAGGCAGAAGCCAGGTGAGCGCGGGGACGCGCGTGGTCGGCCGGCGGACGACCCGCTCCGACCGGCTCGTACCGCTCGCCTACCTGGTCGCGGCCCTCCTCCTCGGCGTCCTCATCCTTCCCAGCGTCCTTCGGCCCCCCCGGGACCAGCCCACGACCAGCAGCGGCTTCTCGCCTGACGCTCCGCCGGACAAGAACAACCAGTCGTCGGTGTTCTCGTCCTTCCAACAGGCCTCCAGCGGCACGCCCGGAGGCGTCACCCAGACCGCGGGCACGGCGCCACCCACCACCCAACCCCCGGCCAAGATCGTGCCCGGCGCCTGCCCCTACGGGTTCGGCAACCCGCCCAGGCAGATCGAGTCGGTCTACGCCCCGCCCTGCGCGCCGGCCTTCAGCGGCGACAACGGCGGCGCCACCGCCGCGGGCGTGAATACGACCGACGTCAACGTGTGCTTCGTCATGCAGCTGACGGGGACCGTGGGCAACGACGGCGAGATGGTGGGCCCGCCCGCGCCCAACGACAGCGCCAACATGCGTACGTACAAGGTCTTCCGCGACTACTTCAACTCTCGCTACCAGTTCTACGGCCGCCACCTCCGCTTCTTCTACGCCCTCCCCGACTCGACCAAGAGCGGCGACGACCAGGAGCGGGCCCGGGGCGACAAGGCGGCCGACGTGGACCACTGCTTCGCCGCCCTGCAGGAGACGAGCCCCGCCTCCATCGACGAGCTCACCCTGCGCCACATCTTCACCTTCACCCTGGCCCAGACGCCGGAGAGCTACTTCGGATCCAAGGATCCCTACCTGTGGAGCTTCACGCCGGCCGGCAGCCAGGCCGTGCGCCTGGGCACCGAGTACGCGTGCAAGAAGCTGGCCGGCAAGCCGCCGTCATTCACCAACGACCCGAACCTCTCCGGTGCCAAGCAGCGCAAGTTCGGCGCCATCGTCTACAACCTGCCCCAGTACGCCAACCCCGGGCCCCAGATCAAGAGCCTCATGGCCCAGTGCGGTGTGAGCGTCGACCCCATCGTCACCTACGACCTGACCGGCAGCGGGGCCAGCACCCAGGGTCTGGCTTCGGCCATCACCCAGATGCAGGTCAACAACGTGACGACCGTCTTCTACCTGGGCGACCTCCTCAGCGCCGTGTTCTTCACCCAGAACGCCAAGTCCAACAACTACTTCCCGGAGTGGTTCGTCCCCGGGTTCGGGGGCGTCGACACCGGTCACATCGGTCGCGACTACGACCAGCAGGAATGGTCACACGCCTTCGGCTTCTCCTTCTACGAGATCCCGAAACCCGACGAGGAGACCGAGTGCTACAAGGCGTACCACGAGATCGACCCCAACAACGATCCCGACTCAGGCATGTGCACCTACATGTGGGGGAACATGGTGCAGATGTTCGCCGCCATGCAGGCGGCCGGACCCCACCTCGACATCCAGACCATCAAGCAGGCGATGGTCTCCCAGAAGCACCTTCCGCCTGACCCGCCCTGGCACATGGCCGGGGGCTACGACCTCAACGACCACACCTACCCGGACTGGGCCTCGGAGATCTGGTGGGACCCCAAGGCCACGGCCTCTGACGGCCAGGCCGGCAGCTACCGCTTCCCCCGCAGGGGCAAGCGCTACACGTACGGGCAGTGGCCCACCGAGGACCCGCCCGTGTTCCAGAACGGGCCCGATGTCATGGCCCTGTCGCCATGACCCGAGGGCGCATGACCGCACCGGCCCTCCTCGCGGGGCTCGCGCTCACACGCACCGGAGGGTGCAGCCTCGGCGCCCGCCAATCCATGGCCGACCGGGTCACCGGCTCGGTTCGGCGAGCGGAGGCGGCGGGCGAGGCCAGGGGAAGCTTGTCGGTGCGGGTCGAAGTGCTGAGGAGCCGGCTGCCGGTGGCTCCGGGCCCGCCCAAGATCGTGGCCGTCGCCGCCGTCGACCTGGCGACCATCCTGGAGTTCAGGGTCGGGCGGGCCGCGGTGGGAGTACCGGGCGAGGATCCCGCCAACGCAGCGCTGATGTTCGACGGCAGCCGTGTCTTCGAGCGCAAGGACGTCAAGGTGCCGGCGGCGATCGCGGGGGCGGCGTCGAATGTGCTTTCGCTCGTGGCCACGGCCGGCCCACCGGCTACCTCGGGCCAGCTGGACCAGCCCGGCCCGGCCGGCCAGCTCTCCCAGCTCGCCCGGCTCGCGCCCGTACCCACGACCACGACGACCACGACCACGGCGGCCGCGCCGCCGACCACGGGACAGCGCCTGCGCCGGCCCGTGCAGATCCAACGCAGGTGGCTGGCCCTCGACTACGGCGCGCTGCCCAGGCGGGACAGCAACAAGACGGCGGGCAGCTTCGCCATCAGCCCCGTCGTCATCGAGCACCTGGTGGTCGGGGCGCTCACCGGGAGCGTCCGGCAGTTGCCCGCCGAGGTCGTCGACGGCACCACCGCCGTCCACTACAAGATGAACGTCAGCCGCGACAAGGCCGAGCGGGGGCTGTCGGACGCCCGGCGCAGGGACCTCGACAAGATCTTCCGGGCCAACGCCATCGGTGCCCGGGTCTTCCCGGCTGAGGCCTGGCTGGACCAGGCCGGCGTCCTGCGCCGGGTCGAGGTGACCCTCCGGCAGTCCCTGGGCCGCATCGACCGGGCCGACCTCAGGATCACCCTCGACCTCCACCCCCTCGCGGTCCCCGTGCCGGTGCCCCTGCCCGACCCCAGGCAGACCGTGATCGTGCAGAACCTGGGCCAGCTGGTGCACGGGGCGGCCGGCGCATGAGCGACCGGCTCCGACCACTGCTCAGGGCCGCGGCCATGGCCGGCGGCCTCGCGGCTCTCCTCATCGGGGGGGCCATGGTGCTCGCCTGGCGCCTGCACGGGTCGCGGGGCGTGGCGTCCCTGCTGGGCCAGGCCCTGGTCTACGGGTGCCTGTACTCCCTCTTCTCTGTGGGTCTCGTCGTCGTGTACCGGGCCAGCCGGGTGATCAACTTTGCCCACGGGGCCCTGAGCGTCGTCAGCTACACCTTCTTCTGGGAGCTCCTCGGCTTCCACGGCCTCAGCTATTGGATCTCGCTCCCGGCGACGGTGGTGGGCGGCGCCCTCCTGGCCGCGCTGGTCGAGCTGGTCTTCATCCGCCGCTTCTTCACTTCGGCCCGGCTGATCGTGGCCGTGGTCACCATCGGCCTGGCCCAGCTGTTGATCGCCTTCACCCGGGGGCTGCCCGGGATGCTGGGCGACCATGAGAATCGCCCAGGCCTGCCCCGGACCCCGTTCACCCACCTGGCATGGCGCACCTTCCCGGTGCGCTTCACGGGGGACTACGGCGTGCTGGTCCTGCTCACCGTCGTCACCCTGGGGCTGCTGGGCGCCTTCTTCCGCTTCACCAGCGTCGGGATCGCCATCCGGGGGGCGTCCCAGAACGGCGACAGAGCCAGCGAGCTCGGCATCAACGTCAAGACGCTGTCGACTGCAGTGTGGGCCATCGCCGGCGCCCTGGCCGCGCTGGGCGCCGCCCTCCAGGTGCCCATCAACGGCTACAACCCCTCCGCCGGCGCGGCTTCGATCGGCGTCAGCACGCTGGTGATCGGCCTGGCCGCGGCGGTGGTGGGCGGCATGGACAGCATCCCCATGACCGTCACCGCCTCGCTCGGGATCGCCGTCGTCATCCAGGTGATGAACTTCGGCTTCCACCAGAGCGCGGTCGTCGACGTGGCCGTGCTCTTGGTGATCATCGTGGGGCTCGTCATCCAGCGCCGCTCCCTGGGACGCAGCGAGGAGGCCAGCACCGCGACCTGGGCCGCCACCCAGGAGGTGCGGCCCGTTCCCGCCGAGCTGGCCCGGCTGCCCGTCGTGCGCGTAAACCAGCGGCGCCTGCTGGGGGTGGTCGCCGTGGTCGTCATGGGCTACCCGTTCGTGATGTCACCCAGCCAGACCAGCCTGGGGAGCCTCGTCTTCATCGACGGG
>VAXP01000076.1 GCA_005884125.1 Actinomycetota bacterium
ACGATGTTGACGTAGCCGTCCTCGTCCATCGTGGCCAGGTCGCCGGTGTGCATCCAGCGCCGGCTGTCCACGGCCTCGGCCGTCCGTTCCGGTTCCTCCCAGTAGCCGAGCATGACCGAGTATCCGCGGGTGAGCAGCTCGCCCGCCTGCCCCCTGGGCACCGTGGCCCCGCTGCCGGGATCCGCGATCTTGACCTCGACGTGGGGGTGGACCCGCCCCACGCTCGACACCCGCTTGTCCAGGGCGTCGTCGGCACCCGTCTGGGTCGATACCGGTGAGGTCTCGGTCATGCCATAACAGATCGTGACCTCGGGCATGTGCATCGTCGACACCACCTGCTTCATGACCTCGACCGGACAAGGTGACCCGGCCATGATCCCGGTCCGCAGCGAGGTCAGGTCGTAGGTGGCGAAGTCAGGGTGGTCGAGCTGGGCTATGAACATGGTCGGCACGCCGTAGAGGCTCGTGCACCGCTCGGCCTGCACCGTCGGGCAGGACCATGCAGGCGCCGTGGGTCGTGCAGGCCAGGTTGCCCAGCACCATCCCGAAGCAGTGGTAGAAGGGGACGGGGATGCACACCCTGTCCGCCTCGGTGTAGCCGCACCACTCACCCACGAAGTAGCCGTTGTTCAGGATGTTGTGGTGGGACAGGGTGGCTCCCTTGGGGAAGCCGGTCGTCCCGCTCGTGTACTGGATGTTGATGGCGTCGTCGAACTCGAGCTCGGCCTCCCGCGCCCGCAGCCGGTCGATCGGGACGCGCTCTCCCGCGCTGAGAAGGCCGTCCCATTCGCCCGAGCCCAGGAACGCCGTGCGCTCCAGGGCGGGGAGCCGGGGGCGGACCTCTTCGACCATGGCCGCATAGTCGCTGGTCTTGAACGAGGGCGCCGCGATGAGCAGGCGACAGCCGGACTGACGCAGGGCGTACTCGAGCTCCGAGGTGCGGTAGGCGGGGTTGATGTTGACCAGGATCACCCCCACCTTGGCCGTGGCGTACTGCACCAGCACCCACTCCGCGTTGTTGGGGCTCCACATCCCGACGCGGTCGCCAGGTTCGAGGCCCAGGTCGAGCAGGCCGCGGGCGACCACGTCGACGGCCTCGTCCAGCTGGGCGTAGGTGTAGCGCAGGCCCTGATGACGGGAGACCAGGGCCTCGGCGTCGGGGACGCGGCCCACGGTCCGCTCGAGGTTGGCGCCGATGGTCTCGCCCAGGAGGGGGACACCGGACGCGCCGTGCGCGTAGGAGAGCGTCATGGGCCGATCGTCTCACGCCGGCCCGGCGCGGGGTCCCTCAGCGGGCGGTCGCCGCCCCCGGCGGAGGGCCGAACTCGAGGAGGGTCTGGGTCACCGGGGCCAGGGCCAGCTTCGGGTCCCGCCTGTCGATGCGGTGCTGCACCAGGACGAAGGCGCCGACCAGGGCGAGCAGGCCGAGCGGGAAGGCCGCCTCCGGGGGCACGCGTCTGGCGATGCCGCCGGCGGCGACGGTCGCGCCCTGCACGGCATCGGCGACGTCAGCTGGCTGGGCCGTGCGGCTGCCGAGCACCTGGGCGGGCGCCGACGGCGAGGACGGAGCGGCAACAGGGAGGGGTCGGCCCGCCGACGCTCGGCCCCCGCCGTGGGCCAGCCCGGGGGGACTGAGCGACGGGGAGGTGGAATGGGACAGGCCGGCGGCGCCGGCGGCGGAAGCCGGAGCCACCGACGAGGCCGGAGCCGCGGGGACAGCCGGGGTCGTTGACACGGCCGCCGGGGCCGCGGTCGTAGGCGCCGCATACGCGGCGGACGAGGCAGGCATGGCCCTGCCCCCGCTCGGACGGCCGTAGCTCGACCGGCCGACGCCCTGGTTGCCGGCGCCCGGCTGGCGGGGCGGGTTCGGCTGCGGGGTCGGACCTCCGCCCGCCCCGCCGTTGCCGGTCTCGCTGCCCTGGCCGTCGCTCCGGCCCCGGCCGGAGGGGCGAGCGGCCCGCCCGTTGCCCTGGCCCTGGTCGTCCACACCGCGGCCGTGGTCACCCGAGGCCGAGGGGGAGCGGCCTTCGGCAGCGGCGGCGGGGGCGACGGCGCCCGAGAGCACCGTGGAGGCCACCAGGGTCAGGGCCGCGACAGGAAGGAGGATCCGGCTGGTCCCGGCCCCTTCCCCGTCTTGGCGTGAACGAGCGATGGGACTGTCTCGGCTCCGAGGGGGTCGGGGTTTAGCCCAAAATGACTAGTCAGTAGACGTCCGGCCCGGTCGGGGTAGGTTTGCGGCCACCCAGAGGCCACCCACGGGTGAGAGGCGGTGCGGCAAATGAACGTGCTCTACACGGCAGAGGCGACGGCCTGGGGCGGCCGCAACGGGAGGGCGGCCTCCTCGGACGGCAACCTGGACGTGACGCTCGTGCCCCCCAAGGAGCTCGGCGGTACGGGCACCGGGGGGACCAACCCCGAGCAGCTGTTTGCCGCGGGCTATGCCGGCTGCTTCCACAGCGCCCTCATGGTTGTGGCCAAGGGCGCGGGCGCCTCGGTGGAGGGATCGGCGGTGACCGCCCGGGTGGGGCTCGGACCGGACGACACGGGCGGTTTCGGCCTCGCCGTGGAGCTGCTCGTGGAGATCCCCGAGATGGAGCGCTCCGTGGCGCAGGAGCTCGTGGCCAAGGCCCACGAGGTGTGCCCCTACTCCAACGCCACCCGGGGAAACATCGAGGTCAAGGTCGAGCTGGTCGACTAGGCGAACCCCGCGGGCCGGGCTCTGCGGCCCGGACGCGTGCACCCCCTCCGGCGCTACCCTTGGTCCGGTCGTGCGCGTCCCCTGCGGACGCGGACAGAGCAGAGGAGAGCGCGCCGTGGACCTTTCCAAGCTGCTGGGAGACGAGGCCGAGACCCTCCTGACGTACGAGTCCAAGACGATCCCCCGGGAGGACCTGATCCTGCCCGGCCCCGACTTCGTCGATCGGGTCGTCGCCGAGACCGACCGCACCCCACAGGTCCTGCGCAACCTGCAGCAGATGTTCGACCGCGGCCGCCTGGGAGGGACGGGCTACCTGTCGATCCTCCCCGTCGACCAGGGCATCGAGCATTCGGGCGCGGCCAGCTTCGCCAAGAATCCCTCGTACTTCGATCCCCGCAAGCTGCTCGACCTCGCCGTCGAGGCGGAGTGCAATGCCGTGGCCATGACCTTCGGCATGCTCGGCGTCGTCTCCAGGCGCTACGCCCACAGGATCCCGTTCATCGTCAAGATCAACCACAACGAGTTCCTGACCTACCCGAACAAGTACGACCAGATCATGTTCGGCAACGTCCGGGAGGCCTGGGACCTGGGGGCGGTGGGAGTGGGCGCCACCATCTACTTCGGCTCGGAGGAGAGCTCGAGGCAGATGCAGGAGGTGAGCGAGGCCTTCTCGGAGGCCCACGATCTCGGGATGTTCACCGTCCTGTGGTGCTACCTGCGCAACTCCGCCTTCAAGAAGGACGGCGTCGACTACTCCCTGTCCGCCGACCTGACCGGGCAGGCCAACCATCTGGGCGTCACCATCGAGGCCGACATCATCAAGCAGAAGCAGCCCGAGAACAACGGGGGCTTCACCGCCTTGAACTTCGGCCGGACCGACCCCCTCGTGTACTCGGAGCTCACCACCGACAACCCCATCGATCTGACCCGCTGGCAGGTGGCCAACTGCTACATGGGCAGGGTTCCCCTCATCAACTCCGGAGGCGAGTCGAAGGGGGACGGTGATCTGGGTCAGGCCGTCCGCACCGCCGTCATCAACAAGCGGGCGGGTGGGACCGGGCTCATCGTGGGGCGCAAGGCCTTCCAGCGACCCATGGCCGACGGCGTCGAGCTGCTCCGCGCCGTTCAGGACGTGTTCCTGGACAAGAGCGTCACCGTCGCCTGATCCTCCGCCCCGACCGCCCCACCCGGGGGGGATGACGGTCGCCGCGCGCCCTGGCGGTAACATCGTGGAAACACGAGAGAGGAACCGGGGGAGGATCGCGTTGACCGACACCCGCGCCGCCGGACAATCGCTGCAGGAGCTGGACCAGGTGGTCATCCGCTTCGCAGGGGACTCCGGCGACGGCATGCAGCTCACCGGCGACCGCTTCACCAACGTCAGCGCCGTCCTGGGCAACGACCTGTCCACCCTGCCCGACTTCCCGGCCGAGATCCGGGCCCCGGCCGGAACCCTGGCCGGCGTGTCGGCCTTCCAGGTCCACATCTCCGACCACGACATCCTCACCCCGGGGGACGCTCCCAACGTCCTGGTGGCCATGAACCCGGCGGCCCTGAAGACCAACATCGCCGACCTCCCCCAGGGCGCCATCCTCATCGTCAACGTCGACGCCTTCGACGACAGGGCGCTGGCCAAGGCCGGGTATCCGGCCAACCCCCTCACGGACGGGACGCTGGGCGGCTTCACCGTCTACGAGGTGCCCATGACCTCGCTGACCCTGGAGGCCTGCAAGGAGACGGGGGCCAAGCCGCGCGACGCCGAGCGCAGCAAGAACTTCTTCGCCCTGGGAATGGTCTCCTGGATGTTCTCCCGGCCCACCGAGGCGACCCTGGAGTGGATCGAGAAGCGCTTCAGCTCCAACGCCATGGTGGCCGCGGCCAACACCCTCGCCTTCAAGGCGGGGTGGAACTTCGGTGAGACGACCGAGGTCTTCGAGAACGCCTACGAGGTCAAGCCGGCCAAGCTGACGCCGGGTCACTACACCCACGTCACCGGCAACGTGGCCCTGGCCTACGGCCTGGTGGCCGCCAGCCAGCTGGCCAGGCTGCCTCTGTTCCTGGGCTCCTACCCGATCACCCCCGCCTCCGACATCCTCCACGAGCTCTCCAAGCACAAGAACTTCGGCGTCAAGACCCTGCAGGCGGAAGACGAGATCGCGGGCGTGGGCGCGGCCCTGGGCGCGGCCTTCGGCGGGTCCCTGGGCGTGACCACCACCAGCGGGCCGGGCGTGGACCTCAAGGCGGAGACCATCGGACTGGCCGTGAGCCTGGAGCTCCCGCTGGTGGTGATCGACATCCAGCGGGGTGGACCCTCGACCGGCCTGCCCACCAAGACCGAGCAGGCCGACCTCCTGCAGGCGATGTACGGCCGCCACGGGGAGGCTCCCGTCCCCATCGTCGCCGCCATCACCCCGGCCCACTGCTTCGACGCCGCCATCGAGGCCGTGCGCATCGCCGTGAAGTACCGCACGCCGGTCATCCTCCTGTCGGACGGCTACCTGGCCAACGGCGCCGAGCCCTGGCGGCTGCCGGACGTGGAGAGCCTCCCCGACATCAGCGTGTCCTTCGCCACCGAGCCCAACCACAGCGACGGGGAGGGCGGTGCCCAGTTCTGGCCCTACCTGCGCGACACCGAGACGCTGGCCCGGCCCTGGGCCGTCCCCGGCACGCCCGGGCTGGAGCACCGCATCGGGGGGCTCGAGAAGGAGGACGGGACGGGCAACGTGAGCTACGAGGCCGCCAACCACGAGCTCATGTGCAAGCTGCGGGCGGCCAAGGTGGCCGGCATCGCCAAGGACATCCCTCCCGTCGAGGTCGACGATCAGCCCGGCGCCGAGCTGCTCGTCCTGGGCTGGGGGTCCACCTACGGGGCCATCGCCGCCGCGGTGCGGTCGGTGCGGGCCCGGGGTGAGAAGGTGGCCCACGCCCAGCTCATGCACCTGAACCCCTTCCCGTCCAACCTGGGGGAGGTCCTGCGCCGCTATCCCAAGGTGCTGGTGCCCGAGCTCAACCTGGGCCAGCTGTCCCGCCTGGTGCGGGCCGAGTTCCTGGTCGACGCCCAGCGCTTCAACAAGGTCCAGTGCCAGCCCTTCACCGCGGGCGAGCTGGCCGCCGCCATCACCGCCCACCTGTCCGCCGGTGCGACCCAGGGGGTCTCCGCATGACCGACACCGCCGTTCCCGCCACGACCAAGAAGGACTGGTCCAGCGACCAGGAGGTGCGCTGGTGCCCGGGATGCGGGGACTACTCGATCCTCACCGCCGTGCAGATGCTCATGCCCGAGCTGGGCGTGCGCCGGGAGGACGTGGTCTTCGTCTCCGGCATCGGCTGCGCCGCCCGCTTCCCCTACTACATGAACGTCTACGGGATGCACGCCATCCACGGGCGGGCGCCGGCCATCGCCACCGGGCTGGCCCTGACCCGGCCCGACCTGGACGTCTGGGTGGTCACGGGTGACGGCGACTCGCTCTCCATCGGGGGCAACCACCTCATCCACGCCCTGCGCCGCAACGTGAACCTCACCATCCTGTTGTTCAACAACCAGATCTACGGGCTGACCAAGGGCCAGTACTCGCCCACCAGCGAGCAGGGAAAGGTGACCAAATCCACCCCGTTCGGATCGGTCGACTTCCCCTTCAACCCCGTGAGCCTGGCTCTGGGGGCCGAAGCCAGCTTCGTGGCCCGCACCCACGACATGGACCGCAAGCACATGATGGAGGTCTTCCGCCGGGCCCACCAGCACCGGGGGTCGGCCTTCGTGGAGATCTACCAGAACTGCAACGTCTTCAATGACGGCGCCTTCGCGGAGATCACGGCCAAGGAGAAGCGGCCCCACAATCTGATCCCCCTGATGCACGGCGAGCCCATCCGCTTCGGCCCCGACGGCGAGAAGGGTGTGATGCTCGACGGCCAGGGCCACGCCCGCATCGTGGAGGTGGCCGACGTGGGCGAGGACAGGATCCTGGTCCACGACGAGGCCCGGGACGACCCGGGCCTGGCCTTCAT
>VAXP01000077.1 GCA_005884125.1 Actinomycetota bacterium
TCGGCGCCCACCCAGCCCATAGCCGGCTTCCTCCTGGTGTCCGTGACCGCCGTCGGCGTCGCCGCCCTGCTGGCCGACTGGGCCGCGTTCCGCATCGGGGCCACCCTCGAGGCCCTCATCCCCGCCTTCTCGCTGTTCCTGTTCACGGCCTCCCTGGCGGGCAAGCGAGGCCGAGGGGCGGCCACCGTGGCCGAGCTGGCGGCCATGCTCCTGTTCGTCCTGCTCCACCAGGCCGAGCGCCGCTCCCGCTCCACAGCCTGGTTCGCCAGCCGGGCCCGGGGGGGCACGGCCGCCCTGCTGCGGGGCGGCGCCCTGCTGGGGGCCGTCGCCGTCATCGCCGGGGTCGCCCTGGGACCCGAGATCCCCGGCGCCCGGGGCGCCGGCCTCATCGAGCTGCGCCACCGGGGCGGAACCGGCCCCGGGCACCGCACAACCGTGAGCCCGCTGGTCGACATCCGGGCCCGGCTGACAGGAGACCTGTCCAACA
The DNA here is from genome assembly GCA_005884125.1 of Actinomycetota bacterium. Lineage (GTDB taxonomy): Bacteria > Actinomycetota > Acidimicrobiia > Acidimicrobiales > AC-35 > AC-35. The sequence goes on from VAXP01000077.1 coordinate 488, forward strand.
CCGAGGCCTTCACCGTGACCAGCAGCGAGCCCGCCTACTGGCGCCTGACCTCGCTGGAGACCTTCGACGGGACCATCTGGTCGTCCAACGGGAGCTACGACAGCGTGCGCTCGCGCCTGGCGGGTGTGCCCGCGGCGCCGGCCGGCGCCGACGAGGTGGACCAGAGCTTCACCATCGGCGTGCTCTCCTCCATCTGGCTCCCGGCGGCGTACCGACCCCAGCAGATCGACGGCGTGAAGGGGGTGAGCTTCGACAGGGACTCGGCCAGCCTCATCACACCGGCGGCCACCGTCGACGGCGACACCTACCACGTGCGCTCGGCCGTGCAGGCCGCCCACCTCACACCCTCGGCCCTGGCCGGCGCGCCGGCGGGGGGCAACATCGACCCCCGCTATCTGGGGCTGCCCCTCTCCCTCATCAGCCCCCGGGTGGTGACGCTGGCCAAGGGCATCGTGGCCGGCCAGACCACCGTCTACGGCAAGGCCCGCGCCCTGCAGGACTATCTGCGCAGCTCCCGGTTCAGCTACAGCCTCAACGTCAAGCCGGGCCACGACGAGAACGCGCTGGAGAACTTCCTGTTCCGCACCCGGCGCGGCTACTGCGAGCAGTTCGCCGGCTCCTTCGCCGTCCTGGCCCGGCTGGTGGGCCTGCCCACGCGCGTGGCGGTGGGGTTCACGCCCGGGGACCAGCAGAACGGCACCTACCACGTGCTGGGCCTGCACGCCCACGCCTGGCCCGAGGTCCTGATCGGGTCCTACGGGTGGGTGGCGTTCGAGCCCACGCCGGGCCGGGGCGCCCCCGGCGCCCAGGCCTACACCGGGGTGCCCCCCAGCCAGGCCACCTCGGCCGCGGGCGGGGCGTCAGCGGGCGACAGCTCGGCGGCGACGACGACGCCGACCTCGACACCCACGACGCCGACCGCTCCTCCCAACCGCCAGCCCGCGGACCCCAACTCGTCGGGGCGCGGCCGTGGCTCGGGGGCCCTGACCGCCCTGGTGAGGTTGGGGTTCGTGCTGGCCGGGGCGGCGGCGCTGGCCGCGCTGTGGCTGGCCCTCCTCGGCCTGACCCGGCTGGCCGTGCACCGCAGGAGGTGGGGTCAGGCGCGCGCCCCCGCCGATCAGGTGATGGCCGCCTGGGCCGACGCGGCCGAGGCCCTGGCTGCGGCCGGTGTCCCCCGCCGCCCAGCGGAGACGCTCGACGAGTACGGGCGCCGGGCCCAGGGCGCGCTCTCCAAGCTCGGATACGACGGGGCGCTAAGCGGACATGGCGACAGCCCCGTCGTCGCCGCGGTGCGGGACCTGGCCGCCGACGCCGTCGTCGCCAGCTACGCGCCGGAGGGTGCCACCGTGCCCGAGTCGGCAGCCCGGTCGCGCGCCGCGGCCGACGCGCTGCGCCAGGCGGTGGCGGCCAAAGCCACCCCGTGGCAGCGCCTGCGCCGGGCCGCCGACCCGGCCGGGCTGTGGCAGGCGTGGCTGGCCACGGCGCGTCGCGCCGACGGTGGCCCGGCGCGGGCTGCAGATCGCGCCCGTCGCGCCGCCTGAGAGGGGGACGGGCGGGAAGGGGCTACTACTCGTCCTTGCGGAAGCGCTCGCGCAGGCGACGGCCGGTGTCGCCCAGCGTCGCCGAGAAGCCCCGGGCCCGCATCGACTGCGACAGCTGCTGGAGACCGGCCTTACCCATCTTGCGCACGTTGCGCTCGAACACGAAGGCGCTTCCCAGCATGAGCAGGAATCCCACGAAGCCGAGGAATACGTTGGACGCGAAGGAGATGACCAGCACGACGAGGCCGGTGAGAAAGCCGAGAGCGGCCCACTTGGCGTTGCGCCCGGCGTGGCGGTACAGCGTCTCCGAGCGGACCTTGCCCGCGAACTCGGGGTCGTTCTCGTAGAACGTCCGCTCGATGTCCCTGAGGATCCGTTGCTCGTCCTCGGAAAGCGGCACGCTTGTCCCCTTCGACGCCGGGCCCGCCCCCGGCATTGTCCCACGCCATCTTCGCGCAGCATCTGCCCTACGACAACGCGATGGCCGCCGGCTGGCCACCCGTGGCCGCGGACCGGTAGGCGGCGTCAGCCAGCTCGTGGGCGACCAGCGCGTCGTCGAAGCCGGGCCGGGGAGGGCGACCCGAGGCCACGCTCGCCAGGAAATCGCCGTCGGCCGCCAGGTAGAGGCGCAGGGGGCCACGCCAGGCAGTGGGGATGCCCAGCCGGGCGAGGAATCGGTCCTCCTCCCCGGTCGTCTCGATCACGTCTGCGCCGTCGCCCCGCTCCACGTGCACCGGTCCCGCCTGCTCGTCGTCCAGCCACACGTAGCCCCGCTCGCAGAACACCTCCAGCCTACGGGTGCTGGGCCGGCTCATGATCTCGTGCCACACGCTGACCAGGCTGGACGCGGCCCCCGAGACATGCGAAAGGGTGGCCACGGCCAGATCCTCGACGCCGGGGTGGCCGGCGAAGTTGGCCGTGCGTGCCATCACCGCGTCCACCGGGCCCAGGAGCCAGCACAACAGGTCGAGGTCGTGCACCGAGTGCTCGAGGAGCGTGCCCCCGCCCGCGACGGAGACGTCGGCTCGCCACGTCGATCCGTAGTGGCCCTGGATGGGAAAGAACTGGTCATCACGCAGGATGGCAGTCATGGTCCGTCCCAACGCGCCCGCCGGACCCACCAGCCTGGCCACCTCCTGCAGCACCGACGAGGCGCGCAGCACCAGGCCCACCTGGTGGGGCACGCCCGCGTCCATCACGGCCTGGGCCATGGCCGCGGCGTCGGCCAGGTTGGTGGCGAGGGGCTTCTCGCAGTACACGGCCAGCCCCCGTCCCAGCGCCTCCTCCAGCAGGGCGCGGTGGGTCGCGGTCGGGGTGCAGATCCACACGGCCTCGGCCTCGTCCATGGCCGCGCCTGCATCGGTGGTGGCCAGGGCGCCGGGGTTGGCCCGGGCGAACTCCTGGGCCCGCTCGCCGTCCACGTCGCACACAGCCACCACCGGCGCGTCGGCCTGGCCGGCGCGGTGCAGGGCCCGCAGGGCCCGGGAGTGGGCCCCGCCGATGAAGCCGCACCCCACGATGGCGACGCGCAGCTGGGCCCTCGTCAGTCCGTCAGCTCTGGTCCCGCCGGCGCGGACCCCACTGCGTGTCCCCGCGCCGCTTGACGTCGAGGCCCCGGCCCCCGGCCAGCGCGGCGGGACCGACAGCGGCCGCGCCGAAGCGGTCCCGCACGTCGTCCACGGCGCGCGACGCCGCCTCCCATCCCGGCTCCGTCGCCGTCCCGTCCAGGCTGAGCTGGCGGGCGCCGTCCTGCACCAGGTTGGAGACGCTCACGCCCGCCAGCCTCACCCCGGCGCTCACGTCCACCTCCTCCAGCAGAGCCAGGGCCACACGGGCTATGTCGGGGGCGGTGTCGACGGGTGTGGGAACGCTGTGGGCCCGGGTGATGGTGGAGAAGTCGTGGAAGCGCACCTTCAGGGTGATGGTGCGCCCGGCCAGGCGGGCGGCCCGCAGACGGCCGGCGACGGCGTCGGCCATGCGCACCATCTCGCGCCGCAGGGGCCCGTGGTCGTGGTGGTCGCGCTCGTAGGTCTCCTCGTGGCTGATCGACTTGATGCCCCGATCGGGCTCCACCGGGCTGGCGTCGCGGCCCCACGCCAGCTCGTGCAGCTGGCGGCCCAGGGCCTTGCCCACCGCGGCCACCAGGGTCTCGACGGGTACGGCGGCCAGGTCGCCGACGGTGAGCGCCCCGAGCCGGCACAGCCGCTGCTCGGTGGCGGGGCCGACCCCCCACAGGGCGTCCACGGGGAGCGGGTGGAGGAACGCGACCTCCTCTCCGGGGGGGACCACGACGACCCCGGCGCCGGGCACGGGACCGGCGAGGGCGGCGCTGGGCTTGGCCGCCTTGGAAGCCAGCTTGGCCACCAGCTTGGTGCCGGACACGCCCACCGAGCAGGACAGGCCCAGCTCCTCTGCCACCCGGCTGCGCACGGCCGAGGCCACCTCGGCGCCCGAGCCGAACAGGCGCCGGGCCCCGGTGACGTCGAGGAAGGCCTCGTCCAAGGCGATCCCCTCCACCAGGGGCGTGAAGGAGAGAAAGACGTTGTGAAGGCGGCGGCTGGTCGCCGCGTAGGCGTCGTGGTCGCCGTGAAGGAAGACGGCGTGCGGGCACAGGCGCCGGGCCCGCACCGAGGGCATGGCCGAGTGCACGCCGTAGGCGCGGGCCTCGTAGGAGCACGACGCCACCACACCCCGCTCGCCCGACCCGCCCACGATGACAGGCCTTCCGGCCAGGCTGGGATCGCGCTGCACCTCGACCGACGCGTAGAAGGCGTCCATGTCGACGTGGAGGATGGTGCGGGTGGATTCGCTCACAGGCGCACGATGGTCATGGCGTCCCGGGCCGCACCGTGGACGCGGTAGCGGTAGGCACGCGCTTCGGTCCACCGCTCCGAGAGCCAGGCCACCAGGGGCTCGTGGGTGGGGAGCCACGTGGCCGACAGCGTGGCCCGGCAGTCGTTGGGTGGCACGAAGCGGGCGTCGACCACGATGCCGTCGGGGTCCTCGACCCTGACCTCGCCGGCGAAGGCCACGGCCCGGTGCACCTCGACCCGCAGATGCCAGCCCATGTCCCGGGCCTCGGCCTCGACCACCCAGACGGGCCCCTCCCACTGGCTGACGACGATGCCCGTCTCCTCCTCGACCTCGCGGGTGAGCCCGGCCAGCACCGACTCGCCCTCCCCCACCTCGATCACGCCCCCCGGGGGGGACCAGTCGAGGGTGCCGTCGCGGCGGCGGTTCTGGACGAGCAGAAGACCCTGGGGCCCCTCCACGATGCCGCTGGCCACCAGCCACTCCCGCATCCCAGCATTCTCGCGAGAATCGGGGTCCATGCACCGCAACGTGGAGGCCGTCGTCCAGGCCGGCCGCCGGATCGGCGTCGAGGTCCTTCCCCGGGAGTTCCGTGAGGGGACCCGCACCGCGGCCGATGCCGCGGCCGCCATCGGCGTCGAGCTCGGTCAGATCGTCAAGAGCCTCGTCTTCCTGGTCGACGGGCGGCCCGTGGTCGCCCTCATGAGCGGCAGCAACCGCCTGGACGAAGCCCTCCTGGCCGCGGCCGCGGGAGGCACCCAGGTGCGCCGGGCCGACGCCCACGCGGCCCGCCAGGCCACCGGCTTCCCCATCGGCGGTGTCCCGCCCTTCGGCTATCCCACGCCCGTGCCCGTGTTCGTCGATCGCGACCTGCTCGCCTTCGAGGAGGTCTGGGCCGCCTGCGGGACACCCTCGGTCAACTTCGCGGTGGCGCCGGAGTCGCTTCTCGACGCCACGGCGGGGGTGCTCTGCGAGCTGGCGGCGCCCTCGGGCTGAGCTGCACCCGCTCTCGCCGGCGGCGCCCTCGACATCATGGCCCGCGGGGTGCGCCACTTAGCATCCGGGGATGCAACCTGGTCGCGGTCCCGAGGGCCGCCCCCTGTCGGCGCTGCCCTCGGCCCGGGCCCGGGTGCTGGCCTTCCTGGCCATCCTGACGGCGGGGGCGGCGGGGGCGCTCATCGGCTGGAGCTTCGTGGAGCTCCAGTGCCACGGGGCCTGCACGGGCCCGGCCGGCGTCGGCGCGGTGGTCGGCGGAGGCGCGGCGGCGGGGGGCGTCGCCGTGGTGGCCGTGCTCACCCTCAGGGCCATGGGCGAGTGGCGCAGCATCCGGGCCCAGCAGGAGCTGGAGCGGGCCCTGGCCGAAGGCGAGGCCGGCGCCGGCGAAGGGGCCGATCCGGAGGGCTGAGGACCGAGACCCCGGCCTCCGGCTAACCCAGGGTCGACCACCGAGGATGTGAGTGGATGTACTCCAAGGCGTCCTCGACGTCGAGGTGCCGGGTCGAGTTGTTCATGCGCAGCCAGAACTCGGCCGGCCTCTCCTTGCCCGGGTAGACGAAGACCGGCCCGGCGGCATGGGGCGGGGCGTTGACCAGACAGACGTCGTGATGGTCCACCCGACCGAAGCGGACACTGACACTGGCGGCCACGGCGTCGCCCAGGCACTTCCGGAGGAGATCGGTCATCCACAGGCCGAAGCCATCCCTGTCCTTCTTGCTCAGCAGCTTGTAGTCGTTCTCGAGTCCGACCACTCCATGGTCGTCGCTGACCCCGATCAAGAGCATGCCGCCGCTCGCGTTCATGAAGGCCGCG
>VAXP01000078.1 GCA_005884125.1 Actinomycetota bacterium
CCATGATCCGCCAGCAGCCCGAGGAGGGCGCGGGCAAGTTCGCCACGGTGGCCTACGCCGCCCTGCAGCGCTCCCGCGGTGTCAACACCCTCACCGTGTCATCGGGAGGGCACCCCCTGCCCCTGGTGCGCAGGCGGGACGGGACCATAGAGACCGCGGCCCGGCCCGGCACCCTGCTCGGGCTGTTCCCGACCGTCCAGCTCCACGACCACTCCCTGGAGCTGGAGAGCGGCGACGCGGTGGTGTTCTTCACCGACGGCGTGATCGAGGCCAGGGCCGGCGCGGACTTCTTCGGTGAGGAGAGGGTGCGCGCCGTCCTAGGTCACACGGTCGGATGGTCGGCGACCGACATCGCCGCCGCCATCGAGACCGCGGCCTTCGCCTTCCAGGGCGGCGACACCGGTGACGACATCGCCGTGCTGGTCATCGCCCTCCGGTAGGAGGGCGACCGGCGGGCTCTAAGCCTTTACTTCTTTACCTGGCTGCCGTCGGGCCCGACCAAGGAGCGGCGTCACGGGCGAAGTAGTAGAGGAGATGGCCGGCGTAGGTGACCTGGTTGGGGGCCTGGCCCGTGGCCGTCCCCAGCTTGCTGGAGTCGAGCCCGGTGCCGGCCGTAGCCGTGCCCGAGACGGTGTAGGCAGGCCAGGTGCCCGCGCATCCAGCCGAGGTGCAGGCGCTGGTGGTGCCGGTGTCCTTGGCGAAGAGGTAGAGCGAGCGGCCCGCGGAGTCGGTGAGGATGGCCCCCTCCTTGGCGTTCTGGGCCAGGGCGACCGAAGGCGGCGCGGTGGTGGTGGGCGCCACGGTGGTCGCCGAGCTTGTCGATGTCTTCGAGCTGGAGCTGCACCCCGCCAGTGCCATCCCCATGGCGGCAACCGCGAGCGCGCCCAACGTCACTCTGTTCATGTCATGGCTCCTGATCGTATTGATCGTCGGATCCGGCCCCCGGGGCGTCACCCTACCGTCCGGGCCCGGCGCCGGGGCATCATTCCCCCATGACAAAACCCTCCTTGAGCGCAGGGGCCGCGGGCACCATCGGGATCGGCGACCTCACCGTCAACCGCACGGGCTTCGGGGCCATGCGCATCACCGGGCCCGGCATCTGGGGCGACCCACCGGACCGCGAGGGGGCCAAGGCCGTCCTGCGGCGGGCGGTGGAGCTCGAAGTCAACTTCATCGACACGGCCGACTCCTACGGGCCCGAGGTGAGCGAGTCGCTCATCGCCGAGGCCCTTCAGCCCTATCCTCCGGGCCTGGTCATCGCCACCAAGGGTGGGCTCGAGCGCCCGGGGCCGGACAGGTGGACTGCCAACGGCAGGCCCGAGCACCTGAGAGATGCATGTGAGGCAAGCCTGAAGCGTCTGGGTGTCGAGCAGATCGCCGTGTACCAGCTCCACCGCCCCGACCCCAAGGTCCCCCTCGAGGACTCGATAGGAACGCTGGTCGAGCTCAAGGCTCAGGGGAAGATCCGCCACATCGGGGTGAGCAACGTGTCCAAGGCGCAGCTCGAGCGGGCCCGGCGCCTCACCGACATCGTCTCCGTCCAGAACCGCTACAACGTCGATGACCGCGCTTCGGACGCGGTGGTCGAGCTGTGCGAGAAGGACGGCCTGGCCTTCATCCCCTGGGCGCCGGTGCACGATCTCGACGCCAACCCCGCCCTGCGCAAGCTGGCTCAGGACCGGGGCGTCACCCCGCACCAGCTGGGGCTGGCCTGGTTGCTGAAGCGCTCCCCGGCCATGGTCCCGATCCCGGGTACGGCGTCGGTCGCCCACCTGGAGGAGAACGTGGCCGCGGCCGCCATCGAGCTCACGGAACAGGAGCTGAGCGCGTTACCCGGTTCATCAGCAGGGAAAGGCCGCCCCAGCAGAAGGAGGTGAGCACGTCGAGGGCCTCGGCCTCGGTGATCTCGTCCTGCTGCGTGCCCCAGGCCTTGGCTACGGCCTCCGCCGCGCCCTGCACGGCCGCGGCCACCAATACCTCGGTTCGCCGGTCGCCGTCGGGGGCGGCGGCGTGGATGGCCTCGGCGATGACGGCCCGCATGCGCTCGCGCAGCTGCTCGTAGGCGTCGTGCGACCCCGGGTCGCTGAGCTGGAAGGTGGCCGGGTCGCTGGAGACCTGGCGCAGCCAGAGGGCCAGGCCCCGCCTGGTCGCCTCCACCGGGTTGGATGCCGTGTCGGCCGACTGCAGAACGCCCCGCAGCTCGGCCGCGTAGGCCCGGCCCTGGCGGTCGACCAGAGCCTCGAAGAGGGCGTCCTTGGAGGAGAAGTGCTTGTAGAGAAGGCCCTTGGCGATGGACGCGGCCCCGGCCACGTCGTCCATGCGGGTGGCCTCGAAGCCCTTGGCCGCGAACACCTCGGTGGCCGCGTCGAGGATGGCGTTTCGCCTCTCCTCCCGGCTCATCCGTTCCCCGGCCAAGGCGCCTCCTCGGGTCCGGTGATCTTGGCTTGACATTGGGGTGACCCATCGGTCACCATAGCCCGCATAGAGGTGACCCGCCGGTCACCCAGAGCACGCAACCGCTGCGGGGCGGCAGCCACCGCAGCCTGTCGAGCAGAGCTGGGAGGAGCCGTGACCGACACCCTCGTCGACGTGACTCAGGACAACGCCGTTGACCTGACCCAGGACGACGCCCCGGACGTGGCCCAGGACGTGGCCCAGGAGGAGCGGACCGATGCCTGGACCGCGCTACTCGAGCGCCTCAGCCGCCAGTCGGTGACGCCGGGCAAGCACTTCGACGCCTACGCCGACGTGGCCTGGGACGACGAGGCCTACCGCATGGACCCGGCCGATCCCCGCTGGGAGCTGGGCCCCGACGAGCCCCTGTACCACACCGCCTGGTACCAGGCCCAGCCCCCCGAGGTCCGGGCCCGCATGGGTCTGCACCTGGTGGTCACCAAGATGAAGATCGGCCTGCAGTTCGAGGGCATCCTCAAGCGGGGCCTGCTCGAGTTCGCGGCCCGGCTGCCCAACGGGTCACCCGAGTTCCGCTACGCCTACCACGAGGTCATCGAGGAGGCCCAGCACAGCCTGATGTTCCAGGAGTTCGTGAACCGCAGCGGCATGAAGGCCACGGGCATGCGCTGGTGGGACCAGCTCGGGGCCCGGCGGGTGGTGAGCCTGGGCCGGCGCTTCCCCTCGCTGTTCTTCATGTTCGTGCTCGGAGGCGAGGACCCCATCGACTACGTGCAGCGGGAGGCGCTGCGCAACAGCGACAACGTCCACCCTCTGCTGGAACGCATCATGCGCATCCACGTGACCGAGGAGGCGCGCCACCTCTCCTTCGCCCGCCACTACCTGAAGAACCACGTGCCCAGCCTGCCCTGGTACCGGCGCCTGGCCCTGGCCGTGGAGACGCCGCTCATACTGGGGACCATGGCCCAGCTCATGCTGCGTCCCTCGTCCGACGTGGTGAAGACCTACGAGATCCCCAAGGCGACGATCCGCGAGGCCTACGTCGACAACCCCGACCACAAGGCCGGGGTGCGGGCCTCCTTGAAGAAGGTGCGCAACCTGGCTGGGGAGCTGGGACTGATCACGCCTCTGTCCAAGCCCATCTGGAAGGCCTTCGGCATCTGGGACGACGCCGCCGCCTGACAGCCGCCGCCGCCTGACGCCGCCGCTGTTCAGGGAAGGTCGCGCCACACTCGTTCACGCCAGGCAGAACTCGTTGCCCTGCGGGTCGGGATCACAGCTGATGGCCGGTCATGAGGGCGACAGCGGGCGGCTGGACGCGCCGGCTCTGCGACCGAGCGCACCCGCGGAAGGGTAATCACGAGTTATCGTGCTACACTTAAACTCGTGGTAAGCCAGAACGTGACCGTGGCCCTGCCCCGGGATCTGCTCAAGAGGGTCAAGATCGTGGCGGCCAAGCGAGAGACGTCGGTGTCGGCCTTGCTTGCCGCGTCCCTGGAGGAGATCGTCCGCCGGGACGAGCAGTACGAGGCGGCCATGCAGCGGGCCCTGGCCCGGATGCGCCAGGGCTACGACCTCGGCACCGGTGGGCGGGTGGAGGTGGCGCGGGAAGCGCTTCATGAGCGCTGAGCGTTCCCGGCAGTTCGTCGACACCAACGTCCTCGTCTACGCCTACGACTCGAGCGCAGGCGACAAGCACAACCGGGCCGCGGAGCTCTTGGAGCAGTTGGCAGGCGACGACGCCGGGGCCCTCAGCGTTCAGGTCCTGCAGGAGTTCTTCGTGACCGTGACGGCCAAGGTCGCCCGTCCTCTGTCGGCGCGCGATGCGGCCGCCGTCGTCGCCGACCTGATCGTCATGCCGACCCACGTGCCGGCCGGTGCCGACGTTCTCGGTGCCATCGACATCCACACCAGGTTGGGGGTCTCGTTCTGGGACGCCATGGTGATACGCAGCGCCTCTCAACTGAGCTGCGGGGTGCTGTGGTCGGAGGACCTGACGTCAGGCCGGAGCTATGAGGGCGTGGAGGTGCGGAGCCCCTTCGCGTAACGCGCTGTCGTTCGTGATGAGCCCGTCCTTCATGGCGGTGGCCCGCCGGTGCGCGCGGCGATCAGTGCAGGCGCAGTACGGGCCAGCCCGAGGTGCAAGCGAGTGAGCGCAGGCGGGCGTCGGGGTTGACGGCGACGGGGGAGCCGCAGGCCCGCAGCAGGGGCGCGTCGGAGGCGGCGTCGGCGTAGGCGACGGCGGTGGCAAGCCCCACCGGCCCGACCGCGTCCCGCAGGCGGGCCAGCTTGCCCTCTCCGTGGCAGAAGGGCCCGGCCAGAAGGCCGGTGTAGCGGCCGTGCACCACCTCGGCCACGGTGCCCACGGCGGCGTCGAAGCCCAGGGCCTGGGCCACCGCCTCGACCAGCTCCTGCGGGCTGGCCGAGAGCAAGACGCAGCGATCGGCCGCGGCCCGGTGGCGGTCGAGGAGCCACCGGGCCGCGGGGTAGGCCCGGGCCGCCACTACCGGGCCCACGGTCCGGGCCACCTCGACCAGAGGCGCCTGCTCCCGCCCGGCGAGGGCCTCGAGGAGCATGCGCTGGAGGCGCTCCGCCGTCCCCGGCGCCGCGCCCCGCAGGGCGAAGCCGAGGTTGCGGACCAGGTGGCGGGTGAGCTCGGCCCGGCCCAGGAGACGGGCCTCGGCCAGGGCCCGGCCCAGGTAGGCCAGGCTGGAGCCCCGCACCATGGTGCGGTCCAGGTCGAAGATGGCCAGGCCTGTGGCCGCCGGCCACGGCATGGGCTGGGTCGCAGGCAGGGGCGCCGTGTCGACGACGGCCATGACGCGAGCATGCGCGACCGACATTGCCCCGGGGTGACAGGGGCAGGGCCCCCAGGTGAAACCTCGGCCAACAGATCCTTGGGGGCGTGGTCAGAGGGCCTGGCTGACCAGGTGTATGGCCAGGCCGGCCAGGCCCCCCACCACGGTGCCGTTGATGCGGATGAACTGCAGGTCCCGCCCCAGCAGCACCTCCAGCTTCTGCGAGGCCTGGGCTGTGTCCCAGCGGGCGATGGTCCCGCTGATGAGCTCGGCCGTCTCCTCGTGGAACTGGTTGGCGAAGGAGCGGGCGGCCGACTCGATGAGCTCGTCGACCTTGGCTCGCAGGGCCTCGTCGGTGGCCAGTCGCTGTCCTGCGGCCGCCACCGCCCCGGCCAGGCTGGTGCGCAGCTTCGAGTCGGGGTCGGACGCCTGCGCCCTGAGGCTGTCTTTCACCTCCTTCCACATCGATGACGTCCAGCTCCGCAGCTCGGCGTGGTCGAGGAGCTCCCTCTTGAGCTGCTCGCCCCGCGCCTGCAGGTCGGGTGAGTGCTCCAGGCGCTCGATGAAGTCGTCCAGCCACTCGCCGAACTGGACCCGCACGGCGTGGTCGGGCTGGGTGGTGGCGTCCCGCAACAGGTCCCGCACCCCGTCGAAGAGGCGCTCGAAGATGCGGTCCTCCACCGCGCCGGGGAGCCACCAGGGCGACTCCGCCCCGAAGCGCTCGCGCAGAGTGGCCTGGTTGGCCTCCAAGAAGCGCTGCAGGGCCCGCAGCATGGCCTCCAGGATCTCGTCGTGGCGGTTTTCTGCGGTCATGAGCCGCAGCACCTTGGCCGCCATGGCCGTGATCGGGAGCGACTCCACTGCGGCCTCGATCTCCTCGGCCAGCACCCGGTGCACGTCCTCGTCGCGCACCAGGTCGGCCAGGGCGATGGCGGCGTTGGCCGCGTGCTGGGCCAACAGGTCGGCCTTCTCCGACGCGGTGAGCCAGGCCGCCAGCCGTTCCGCGGGCTGGAACGTCCTCAACCGCTCGCCGATGTTGTCGGCGCTGAGGAAGTTCTGCTGCACGAACTCGCCCAGCGTGGCCCCGAACTGGTCCTTGCGCTCGGAGATGATGGCGGTGTGGGGGATGGGCAGGCCCAGGGGCCGGCGGAACAGGGCGGTCACCGCGAACCAGTCGGCCAGCCCCCCCACCATGGACGCCTCGGCGAAGGCCTGGGCGTAGCCGGCCCACCCGTGGTTGCCGGTCAGCAGCCTCAGGGCCAAGAACACCCCGGTCATGAACACGAGCAGGGCCGTGGCTCGCCTGCGCATGGCCTTGAGCTGGGCCAGGCGGGTGTCCTCGCCCCTGGCCGGGGGCGGCGCGGCCCGGGCCCGGGGCTGACGGAGCGGGGACGGCGGCGCGGGTCTGGTGTCCAGGTCGGTCATGGCCGTACCAGGATCTACCCGAGAGCGCTCCAACTGACGCTCAGGGCCGTCCCCGGCGCAGGGCCCGCCCGGGCCGCTCCCCGGTGTGGACCCCGTCGCGCACCACCGCGGTGCCGTTGACCCACACGCACCGGATCCCGGACGGGTGCCGCCTGGGGGACTCGTAGGTCGCCACGTCCGCGATGGTGGCGGGGTCGAACAGGACGAGGTCGGCCCAGGCCCCGGGCTCGATCACGCCCCTGCCGCGGAGCCCGAACTTGGCCGCGGGCATCCCCGTCATGCGGTGCACCGCAGCCTCGAGGGTGAGCACGGCCTCGTCCCGGGCGTAGTGGCCGAGCACGCGGGCGAAGGTCCCGTAGAGGCGGGGATGGGGCTTGCCCCCGAAGGTGGGGATGCCGTCGGACCCG
>VAXP01000134.1 GCA_005884125.1 Actinomycetota bacterium
CGGAAGCGGCCGACCTGCTGGGCACCAAGCCCTATCCCGCGGCGAAGGCCATGCGTCAGGCGCGCCGGCTGGGGTCGGCCGCCATCGGCCGCGCCGTCACGCTGCTGGCCGACGCCGACCTCGACCTCAGGGGGGCAACGGGATGGCCCGAGGACATGGTTCTCGACGTGCTCGTCGCCCGCCTCAGCCGCCTGGCCCCTCCCGAGCGGGCCCGGAGGCGGAGCCGGCGCTAGCGGCCCTGGCCCGGGCTCAACCCGAGGCGCTGTCCGACCCGGCGCCCGACCGGCCCAGCTTGGCCAGCCGGCGCATGAGGCGGGACTTGCGGTTCGACGCCTGGTTGGGGTGGATGACGCCCCTGGCCGCGGCCTTGTCGAGGCGCCTCACCGCCGTGCGCAGGGCGTCCCCCGCCTCCTCGGCCCCGGCCTCGGCAGCCTGGACGGCCGTCTTGATGCGGGTGCGCACCTCGCTGCGCGCGCCCTTGTTGCGCAGACGGTTGCGTTCGTTCTGACGGTTGCGCTTGATCTGGCTCTTGATGTTCGCCATGGGTGGCGGCGATGGTACCAGCGGGCCTCGCCCGCCCGGCGCGCCCGGGAGGCGGCGGCACCCGGGGCAGGGCGCTGTTCCCGGGTCGGGGGCCGGGCAGGGGAGAATGGGGTCCCGCCATGTCACCGCCCTCGCAGATCCGCAACGTGTCGATCATCGCCCACATCGACCACGGCAAGAGCACGCTCTCCGACCGGGTCCTGGAGCTGACCGGGGCCGTGGACCCCCGCGAGATGCGGGAGCAGTTCCTGGACTCCATGGACATCGAGCGGGAGCGGGGCATCACCATCAAGGCCCAGAACGTCAGGGTGCGGTGGCGGGACCACGTGATCCACCTCATCGACACGCCCGGCCACGTCGACTTCGGCTACGAGGTGAGCCGCAGCCTGGCCGCGTGCGAGGGGGTGGTCCTCCTCGTAGACGCATCGCAGGGCATCGAGGCCCAGACCCTGGCCAACTGCTACCTGGCCCTGGAGCACGACCTCGAGATCGTCGCCGCCCTCAACAAGATCGATCTGCCCGCGGCCGACCCCGACCGCTACGCGGCCGAGATCGAGCAGGTGCTGGGCATCCCCGCGTCGAGCATCCTGCGCCTGTCGGCCAAGACGGGCGAGGGGGTACCCCAGCTGCTCGACGCCGTGTGCGAGCGCATACCGCCGCCCGCGGGCGACCCCGACGCCGCCCTCCAGGCCCTGATCTTCGACTCGTCCTACGACCAGTACCGGGGCGTCGTGAGCTCGGTGCGGGTCGTCAACGGGACCATGACGGCCGGCACCCGGGTGCGGTTCATGCAGGCGGCCACGACCCACGACGTGGAGGAGATCGGGGTGCGCACACCCTCCACCATGCCCGTGGCCGCGCTGGGGGTGGGCGAGGTCGGCTACCTCATCGCGGGCATCAAGGACGTGGGCGAGGCCCGGTCCGGGGAGACGGTGACGGAAGCGGGCCGGCGGGCGGCCGAGCCCCTCCCCGGCTACATGGACCCCAAGCCCATGGTGTTCTGCGGGCTCTACCCCGTGGAGGGCGATGACTTCACCGACCTGAGGGACGCGCTCGAGAAGCTGCGCCTCAACGACAGCTCCTTCACCTACGAGCCGGAGAGCTCGGGGGTGCTCGGGTTCGGCTTCCGTTGCGGTTTCCTGGGCCTGCTGCACATGGAGATCGTGCGCGAGCGGCTGGAGAGGGAGTTCGACCTGGCCCTGATCGCCACCGCCCCCAGCGTGGCCTACGAGGCCCACCTGACCACGGGCGACGTGGTGGAGGTCGACAATCCCAGCGCCCTGCCTCCCGTGGCACAGATCGACCACATCGAGGAGCCCTACCTCACCGTCACGGTGGTCCTGCCCACCGAGTACACGGGCACGGTGATGGACCTGTGCCAGTCGCGCCGGGGGGAGATGGTGCGCATGGAGTATCTCTCGCCCGAGCGCCTCGAGCTGGTGTACCGCATGCCGCTGGCCGAGGTCGTCATCGACTTCTTCGACGCCCTGAAGAGCCGGACCAAGGGCTACGCCAGCCTCGACTACGAGCCCGCCGGCTACGTTCGCTCCGATCTGGTCAAGATCGACGTCCTCCTCAACGGCGTGCCCGTGGACGCCTTCTCCACCGTCATCCACCGCGGCAAGAGCCAGGACTACGGCCGGCGCATGACCGAGCGCCTCCGCCAGCTCATCCCTCGTCAGCTCTTCGACGTCCCCATACAGGCCGCCATCGGCGGGCGGATCGTGGCCCGGGAGACGGTCAAGGCCAGGCGCAAGGACGTGCTGGCCAAGTGCTATGGGGGCGACATCACCCGTAAGCGCAAGCTCCTCGAGTCGCAAAAGGAAGGCAAGCGGCGCATGAAGTCCATCGGCCGGGTCGAGGTCCCCCAGGAAGCCTTCATCTCCGCCCTGCGCCTCGAGGGCTGAACCCCGGAGCCGCCCTTCCCGGGGCCGGGCCCTGGGCGTACCCTCGTGGTGTCGCGAGACGGTGCCAAGCCGGCGCCGCCCCGGCTCGGAGGTGGCCATGCGTCGCTATCTGGTCGTCGCCAACCAGACCCTGGCCAGCGAGGTCCTCCTCGCCGAGCTTCGGTCCCGCGTCCGGGAGGAGCCTTCGCAGTTCTACGTCCTCGTCCCTGCCACCCATCCCAACGACGGTGTGGTGTGGACCGAAGGTCAGGTGCGCAAGGCCACCGAGCAGCGCATGCACGAGGCCCTCGACCGCCTGCGGGCCGAGGGATTCGACGTCGCGGGCGAGGTGGGCGACGCCAGCCCGGTGCGCGCCGTAGGCGACGTGCTCCTGGCCCAGCCCGACGGCTTCGACGAGATCATCCTGTCCACGCTGGCGCCCGGGCCGTCCCGCTGGCTGCACCAGGACGTTCCCCACCGGGTCCGGCGCACCTACCGGCTGCCCGTCACCCACGTGGTCGCCGCTCCCCAGCCCGTTCCCTAGGCCGGTACCGGGCCCGAGCCAGGGCGGTTCTCCGGCCGCTCCTGTGGGTACGGTCCCCCTGAGCGTTGGGGCTCGACCACGAGAGACGGGAGTGGCTGGGATGGATGTCGGACTCCTCATTCTTCGACTTGCGGTAGGACTCACCCTGGCGGCGCACGGCGCCCAGAAGCTGTTCGGAGCCTTCGGCGGGCACGGGCTGGCGGGCACCGCGGGGTTCATGGACGCCCTGGGCTTCCGCCCCGGTATGCGCCACGCCCGGCTGGCCGGTGCCACCGAGTTCGGCGCCGGGCTGCTCCTGGCCCTGGGGCTGCTCACGCCGCTGGCCGCGGCCGCCTTCGTCGGCGTGCTGTTCGTGGCCTCGATGTCGGTCCACGCCCGGAACGGGTTCTTCGGGACATCGGGCGGCTTCGAGTACCCCTTCATCCTCGGCCTCGCGGCCTGGGTGACGGCGTTCACCGGTCCGGGGGCGTACTCGATCGACGGCGCCCTGGGCCTGCACCTCGGGGGGATCGGCTGGGGGATCGGCGCCGCTCTGGTGGGCCTGGGCATGGGCGCCTTCGTGCTCGGCGGACGCCAGCTCGAGCCTGCGGCGCCCGAGCAGACCGAGGCCGGGGCCACGCAGGCCGGGGGCACGCCGGACCAGGGCACGCCGGCGGAGGAGGGCCGTCAGACCAGGCGTTGAGCCCGGCCCGGCCCGCCTGGCCCGCCACCTCGCCCAGCCCGTCCCGCCCTCGTCCCGCCCGCCTGTCGCAGGCCCGCTGTTAGCACTCGGTAGACTCGAGTGCCAGAGGAACGGAGGCGGCCCAGGGGCCGCACGGGAGATAGGGCCGGGCTGTGGGCAGCCCGGTCGGGAGCGACATGGTCGGGACCAACGTCGACGGTGGGAGCCATCTCGACGAGCGCAAGGCCGCCATCCTGCGCGCCGTGGTGACCGAGTACATCGAGACGGCCCAGCCCGTGGGCTCGCAGCGGGTGGCCCAGGCCCCCGAGGTCAGTGTCTCGTCGGCGACTGTGCGCAACGACATGTCGACCCTCGAGCGGGAGGGGTACCTCGTCCAGCCGCACACCTCGGCCGGGCGTATACCCACCGACAAGGGGTACAGGTTCTTCGTCGACTCGCTGGGCGGGCCGGGACGGCTCGATCCCAGCCAGCGCCACCGGGTGTCGCAGTTCTTCGCTCGGGCCCACGGCGAGCTGGAGCAGATGCTCGACGACACCTCCAAGCTGCTCTCGGGCCTGACCGACTACGCCGCGGTGGTGGTGGGGCCGAATCACGAGTCTGCCGCCGTCCGCTCCGTGCAGCTCGTGGGACTCACCGCCCACCTCGGCCTGCTCGTGGTCGTGCTGTCGGACGGGGCGGTGGAGAAGCGTTCCATCGAGCTGCGAGACGACGTGGGTGAGGCCCGGCTGGCGGCGGCCACCGCCCATCTCTCCGCCCACCTGGTGGGGCGCTCCCTGCACGAGCGGAGCTCGTCCCGGAGTCAGCCGACCGCGCTCCCACCCACCGGCGACTCCGGCACCGACGGGGTGGTGGCCGACGCCGTCATCGCCCTGGCCGGGCTGGCGGCCGATCGCCAGGAGGAGATGGAGCAGGTCTACGTGGGCGGGGCCAGCCGCATGGCCGCGGCCTTCGACGCAGTGGAGACGGTCCGGTCGGTCCTGTCGATCCTCGAGCAGCAGTACGTGGTGGTGACACTGCTGCGGGATGTGATCGACCGGGGCCTCTCGGTCGCCATCGGCAAGGAGCACGGCGTTCTCCCCCTGGCCGAGTGCTCTGTCGTGGTGGCGCCCTACGTCTCCGAGGGCCAGCCTGCAGGCACCATCGGGGTGCTGGGACCGACGCGGATGAACTACCCACAGGCCCTGACGGCCGTCGCCGTGGTGAGCCAACGTCTCGGCCGCCATTTCGACGACTCCTGAGCGCGAGGAGCCAGGTCACAAGCATGGCCGCCGACTACTACGAGCTGCTGGGCGTGCCCCCCGACGCCAGCGACGACGACCTCAAGCGCGCCTACCGGCGCCTGGCCCGGGAGCTTCACCCCGACGCCAGGCCAGGGGACGCCGCGGCCGAGGAGCGCTTCAAGGAGGTGACCCTGGCCTACGAGACGCTCCGGGATCGCGAACGGCGGCGCCGCTACGACCTCTTCGGGCCCGACGCCATCCAGGGGGCGGGGCCGGGCGGGGGAGACCCCTTTACCGGCTTCGGAGGGGGCCTGGGCGACATCTTCGAGGCCTTCTTCGGCGGCGCCAGTCCCTTCGCCGGAGCGGGCGCCGGTCGGAGGGGGTCGACCCAGCTCCGGGGGGCCGACGCCGAGCTGGCCGTCGAGCTCTCCTTCGAGGAGGCCGTGTTCGGTGCCCAGCGCGAGGTCCAGGTCCGCGTCGCCTCGTTGTGCGAGACCTGCGCGGGCAGCGGCGCCCGAGCGGGGACGACGCCGACCCGTTGCCGGCAGTGCCAGGGCACGGGGGAGCTCCGCCGGGTGCGCCAGTCGATCCTTGGTCAGATGGTCACGAGCACGGTCTGCCCCCGCTGTGGCGGCACGGGTGAGGAGATCTCCAGCCCCTGCCCCGACTGCCGGGGCGAGGGTCGCACCGTGGGCGAGCGCACCTACACCGTCGACGTGCCCGCCGGGGTCGACGACGGAAGCACGCTGCGCCTCACCGGCCGAGGAAGCGCCGGACCCCGGGGCGGGCCTCCGGGCGATCTCTACGTGCACCTGCGGGTGCTGCGCCATCCCCGCTTCACCCGGCGCGGCTACGACGTGATCCACACGCTGCATCTGCCCATGACGCAGGCCGCTGTGGGCGTGCACCTCCCGTTCGAGACCCTGGACGGCGCCGAGGACCTGGTCGTCCCCGCGGGTACGCAGACGGGCCGGGTCTTCCGCCTGAGAGGACGGGGCGTCCCCCACGTGCAGGGGCGGGGGCGGGGCGACCTCCTGGTGGAGGTGGTGGTCGAGACCCCGACCGGCCTGGACAAGGCCCAGGAGGAGCTCATGCGCCAGCTCGCGGCCGAGCGAAATGAGGAAGTGGCGCCGCCCGAGAGCAAACGCTTCTCCCGGATCCGCTCCGCCTTCAGCTAGTCACCCCGGGGCACGGCACCCATTGCCCGGGTCGTGACTTTCGTGGTATTTCATGACGAATGTCCCCGAGCCTCGCGGCAGCGGAGGCGTGGCCGGCCGCCTGCTGGCCTGGATCGCCCTCCTGGTCGCCGGCCTGCGGGTGCTGCAGGCCTGCGGCCGCGGGGTCCTGGCCGGCCCGTCGCTGACCTCGCCGTCGAGATGGCTCCCGTGGCTCGCCGGGCGCCCGCCGGCCACGGTCGCCTTCGCCGTCCTGAGAGCGACCGGCCTGGCCCTGGGCTGGTATCTGCTCGCCGTCACCGGGCTGGGCCTGCTCGTCCGCCTGCTGGCGCTCGGTTCCGGCTCGCCGGCCCGGGCCGTGGCGCGCCTTGTCCAGGTGGTGACCCCGCCCGGGCTGGGCCGGGTCCTGGAACTGGCCCTGGGCACGGGCGTGGCCGCGGCCGTGGCCGCGGCCGTGTCGATCCCAGCGGGCCCTCCCGCCGACGCGGACCCGGCGGCTGGTCCCGCGGCGGTGCCGTCGACGACCATCGCATCCCGGCTCGGCCGCCACGGTCAGCCCGGCCAGGGCGCCACCATGCGTCGCCTCGACGGCTCCACCGGACCCGAGGCGGGCGGGCCTGGGCCGGCGCGGCTGGACCCTCCGCCGGCCCCGGGCCCCGGTCGGGAGCCCTCGCCCCCCGCCCGCGCCGCCGCCTCTTGGACGGTGGCCCGCGGCGAGAGCTTCTGGATCATCGCCCGACTCGCCTTGACCGAGGCGTGGGGCCGCTCACCGTCCGACGCCGACGTGGCGCGGTACTGGACGGCGGTGATCGACGCCAACCGCGACCGGCTCCGCCACGGGCACAACCCCGACCTGATCTACCCCGGTCAGGAGCTGGCGCTGCCGGCGCCACCCGCTCGCTGAGCGGGGGCGACGCCGGCTGCGGCGCAGACGGCGCAGATCAGGCGTGGAGGCGAAGGCCGAGGGCGTCGAGGCGGTGACGCATGTCGTCGGGAGTGATGTCCATGAGCAGGCCCAGGGCGCGGATGTCCTCGCCCCTGATGGTCAGGACCCGACCGTTGAAGTCCTGACGCTGGACCTGGATCATGGCCAGATAGCGGCGCAGAAGGTCGCGCTCGGGCGCCTCCACCCGCTCCAGGGCGGTGAGGTCGATGGTGACCTTGCCGTCCTCCTCGGCCATGAGCGCATGGGAACCACTGTCGGTGCTGATGGAGCCCGTGCCCTCGGTGACCATCGATCGGCTCCCTGACTGCGACCAGGCGGGCTCCGGCCCCACCTCGCGAGGCAGGAGCTGGTCGACGGGCACGTTGTAGAAGCGGGCCAGCCGTTGCAGCCTGGGCACCGAGATCGAGCGCTCACCCCGTTCGTAGGCGCCGAGGACCGACGCCTTGAACTCCTGGTTCGACTCCGCTTCCACGGCTTGGAGCGAGAGTCTCTTCTGCTTCCGCACCGCCCGTAGCCGCTCACCGACGCGCTGGGCGTACGAGCTGGGCATGAGGTCGTCGGTCACGCTGTCAGTGTACTTTCCACACTCCGTCGCCTGGCAAGCACCAGGAGTCACTTCTTTGCCGCCATCGCCCCTTAGGCGCCATTCGCGCCGGGCGTCACGATGCCCGCTCGGAGCGCGCAGAGCAGCACCCCGGCGGCCACGGCGGCGGTCTCGACCCTGAAGACCCCCTGGCCCAGCCCCACGGTCGGTAGCCCCGAGGCCAGCTCCTCGGGCCCCCAGCCGCCCTCCGGGCCCACCAGCAGGGTCGGGCGGTCGAGGCCCGGTGGCCGGCCGCCGGGGTGGGCGAGGGCGACGGGCGACCGCCGGCCCAGGTCCTCGGCCGCCCGGGCGAAGGAGACGGGCACCCCCACCTCCGGGAGCCACGTCCGCCGGGACTGCATGGCCGCCTCCCGGGCCACCCGGGTCAGGCGGACGCGGTTGCGGTCGGCCCGGTCGGCGTCCCAGCGCACGACGGTGCGAGAGGTCAGCAGGGGGACGATGTGGTCGACGCCCACCTCGGTCAGCTTCTGGGTGGCCCACTCCGGGCGCTCGCCCTTGGCCAGGGCGAACCCCACGGTCACCTCGGGCTTGGGGCGGGGTTCGTGCCTCACCGGGCCATCCGGCTCCAGGGCCGGCCCGGGGGCGAAGCGGCACAGGCGCCAGCCCCCGGCCCCGTCCGAGGCCGTCACCGCCTCACCGGGCTGCAGGCGCAACGAACGCGACAGGTGGTGCGAGTCGGCCTCGTCCAGCTCCAGGGTCTCGAGGTCGGCGACGAACACGTGGGCGGCGGCCGCCGCCGGCGAGGCCACGTTCCCGCTCAGCAGATCGCCCGCCGGGGCACGCCCGAGTCGAGCCCGCCCGCGGCGGTGGCCGTGGACCGGGCCCTGACCGTCACCCGGGCCGGGATGCCGGGGATGGAACGGGCCACGATGCGGTCCACCCGCCCGCTGACGGTGACGCAGACCTGCCGCCCGGCCACGGTGACGGCCACGGGGCCGCTCAGGGTCACGCCGTGCACGTCTCGCGCCGCTATGGAGGCCCGGGCCCGGCGTTCGGCCTCGGCGGCGTCGACGGCGATGACGCCCCCGCCGTAGAAGTGCGAGCTGGAGACGGCACTGGCCCCGTCCCGGGCCGCGGCTGCGGCCGCGTTGGCGAGCTCGCGCTGGCCCAGGAAGACGACTGCGGAGTCGACGGCGACCGACGCCATTACCACGAGCACGAGGACGGCGGCGGGCATCAACAGCAGGACCGAGGCCGTCTCTCTGTCCCGGAATGCCGGCCAGTCCGCTCGGGGGGTGGCCCGGGTGGCATCAGGGCGCGGCACAGCCCGCCTCACCCGGAAGGCCGTTGCGGTAGGGGTCGACCAGCTCGGAGTGGCGGGCGGCGACGGTGAGGCCGTCGCCGAAGCCTCCGAGGAGAGGGATGTGGACCAGAGGCACCTGATAGCGCACGGTCACGACGATGCGGGCGCATCGGACGAAGGCGCCGGCCATGGACACCGTCATGCGCTGCGGTGACCGGCCTACGGCCTCGATGGACGCGGCGGCCGCGTCGCGGGCGCGAGCGGTGGGATCGGCCGTCGAGGGGGAGGTCACGAAGGCGCGGGCCGCCTCCCGAGCTGCGCCCCCTGCCGCCATCTTGGCGTCGAGCACGCCCCAGGCGTTGGCCACCACCAAGGTGCCGAGCACGAAGATGAGCACTCCGAAGGCCAGGGCCTCGATCCCACCCACCTGCCCCGCTTCCGTGCGCCGCATCCGCCCGGGCGGATGGGGCGTGCGGCTCACAGGTGCTCCCGGTGGATGCGCACGGTGCGATCGATGGTGTCGAGGGAGAGCGGCCGAGAGAACAGGGCGGGGAGCAGGCTCGGGTTGCGCAGGTGCACGGTCAGGGCGACGGTGTCGGTGTCGACGGCCCACCGGAACTGGGCTCGGGCGCCGTAGCGGCCAAGAACGTGGCGGGCCGTCTCCTCGGCGTCGGCCTCCGCTGCCGGCGTCGCCCCCGAGTCGGCGCCCGCGACCACGCGCGCCGCGTCGAATGACGCGGAGGTGACCGCGGAGCGGGCATAGAGGTCGAACAGCACCTGCACCGCGAGCAGCATGAACAGGGCGAAGACCAGGATCCCCGCGGTGGAACCGATCAGGCCGGTGCCGTCCTCCGTCCGGCCTCGCCTGGCCCGGGCGCCGCCCGCAGCTCCGCTCGCCACTTCGCCGTCCTCAGCGGCCGATCTGATTCACCTGCGAGTCGACGTTCTTGGTGGTGCTGCCCAGGGTGGCCTTGAACGCCAACCACATGCCCACCCCGAGGAAGGCCATGATCAGCACGGCTATGGCGGCCGAGATCACCCCTTCGCCGGCCTCCTCGCCGCCCACCGCGGTGACGACGCGGTCCAGGGCCTGGAACCTCGCTGTCGCCTGCCACACGTACGCCCACAGCAGCATCTCGCGCACGGCTGCGCTCCTCTCGTGTCGAATCTCGTAGGGATGGCCTTCTCGTGGTCGTTCACGGGCCGGCGAAGAGGCGAAGGGCCTCGATGAAGGGGATGGCCAGGAAGATCACACCCGGGACCAGGGTGGCGACGGTGACGGGGATCCACACCTGCTGGCCCCGGCGCTCCATCGTCTCCACCAGACGGCGGTGGACCTCCCTGCGGATGGACCGCGCCTCGTCGGAGACGAGCCGCCCGAGATCGGCGGCCTCGGAGTTGAGCCCGAGCATGGGCACGAGCCGGTCCAGTGCCTCCACCCGGGCCACCGCGGCCCACTCCCGGAGGGCCTCCACCTCGGAGAGCCCCTGGCGCATGCGGCCGCAGACCCGGGCCAGGTCGCGAGCGGCGTTGCCCGTGCCCCGGGCGGCCAGGCGGTTGAGGGCGGCGCCCAGGGAGAACCCGGCCGACAGGAGCATGGCGAGCTGCTCGGCGACGACCGGCAGCTCCAGGAAAAGGCGGTGCTGCCAGGCCGCCGACGCCGACGCCAGCTGCTGCTCGACGATCAGAAAGGCGAGCAGGGGCGCGCCCAGCACCAGCACGAGCGCCATGGGCGGGGCCGGACGGATGGCCAGGGAGGCCAGCGACGCCACCCCGAAGGCGCACAGGGCCACTCCCAGCTGACGGATGCGGAAGGCGGTGACGTCGAGGGGGGAGTGGATGCGCTCGAGGCGAAGGGCGAGCTCCTCGCTCACCCCGAAGACACGGGCGACGCGCTCGCCCAGGCCGCGGGCCACGGGACCGATCACCTCGCCCAGGGACTCGACCGACAGCAGACCCGCCCGGGACGGAGTGGCCGCCGCGGCCGCCGTGTAGGGGCGAAGGCGCTCCAGCAGGGGCAGGCGCGAGAACCAGCGCAGCTCGGCCAGCAGCACCGTGGCGCCGGTCCACACGAGCAGGCCCGAGAGCACGACGAGGCGGCTCATCGATGGAACACCCGCTCCTCTTCGGGAAGGCGGAGCAGCCTGCCCGCCCAGAGCCAGCAGGCGATGACCGACAGGATCCCCGCTCCGACCGCGGCCTGGCCCCCGGTCGTCCCGTAGGCGGCGCGCCCCGTCCCGATCGACAAGCCCGCCAGCGCCATGCCGACGGGTACGGCCAGCACGAAGCGGCGGGCGAACCGGACGCCCGCCTGCTTGGCGCGCGCGTCCTTGCGGCCGTTGAGGTCCTGGATGCGGTCCTCCACCAGCGACGCCAGGCGACGGTCGAGGTCGGTGCCGCCCACCTCGTGGGCCACGAGCAGGGTCTCGCAGGTGGCGTCGGCCGTGGGGTCGGCCAGCCCTGACTTGAGGACGGCGCAGGTGCGGGCGAAGTCGGTGGAGATGAGCCACTCCCGCTCGGCCGCGACGAAGGCCGGTCGCAGCTCCTCGGGCCCGCGCCTGCCCACGTCGAGCAGGGCCTGGGGGACGGATCGGCCCAGCGATCCCGTCTGCAGGCGGACCTCCTCGAGCATGCGGGGCCAGGCGTCGCGGGCGCGGTTGAGCCGCTGGTCCCTCCGGTGCCGCCACGAGGCGATGGGGATGGTGGCGGTGAAGGCTCCCGTCACCAGGGCGGGCGCTATCCCTCCGAACAGGGCGAAGGCCGCCGCCCCGCCGACGACGGCGAGGATGGCCATGACCGCGGCCAGCTCCGAGATGCGGGCGTCACGGACCCCGGCCTGGGCCAGCCAGCCGGTCACCCGCGCACGCGCTCGGGCCGCAGGTCGGGCTCCGCCCGGTCCGGGAGCGAGGCCGGACCAGCCCAGGGTGAAGGCCGTGTAGAGGAGGTAGACGCCGTACCCGCCGGCCAGGGCGAGCAGGACCGCGCTCATGTCCCGCCCCGGGCCCGGACGACGTGCGAACCGGTCAGCTCGATCGCCTGCTCGGCGGGCGCCACCCGCGCCGGCCCAGCACGTCCTCCGGGGATGCAGTCGCGGCCGCTGCGGCCGTGGGCACCCGGCCCCGCGCCCTCGGGATCGACCAGGCTGTGGATGTCGTACCCGGCCGCCTCCAGAGCCCGGGCCGCCCGGGCGGGCAGATTCCCCGTCCAACGCAGCGGCTCATCCGGGCGGGCTCGGCGGAAGAGGTCGGTGGCCGTGAACGAGGTCGACTCCGGGCCGGTCTGCAGCTCCTCGACGGCGAGCACCTCGGTCACGCGCAGCCCCCCCGACGTGCGGGCGCAGTGCACGACGATGTCCACCGCCTCGCTCACCAGGCTGTTGAGGGCGGAGAGGGGAAGCTCCGCGCCCCGATCGGCGAGCTGACAGATGAAGCGCAGTCGGGTGAGGGCCTGGCGAGCCGAACCGGCGTGGATGGTGGTGAATCCCTTGACACCCGAGGAAAGGGTGAGCAGCAGGGGGAGCGCCTCCCGATCTCGGACCTCGCCCACGATGGCGATGTCGGGCGCCATGCGCAGAAAGCCGGCTACGAGGCGGCGCAGGTCCACCTCAGGCCGGTCGACCCGTGGGGGGCGGGTCTGCATGTGGGCGACGTTGGGCACGGAGATGTCGGCCTCGAACACCTCCTCTGCGATCACCACCCTCAGGCTGGGGTCGAGCTCGGTGGCGCAGCAGGAGAGCAGGGTCGTCTTGCCCGATCCAGGCGGACCGGCGAACACGATGGACAGGGGGGCGCGTACGCAGGCCCGGAGGAAGGAGGCGACCGTGGTGTCGAGCATGTCGCGCTGGACGAGCTCGTCGAGGCTCCGGAACTGGATCCCCGTGAACTTGCGGATGTTCACGAGCACGTGCCGGTCGCGGGCGACGTCGCCGTGGACGATGTGGAGCCTGGCTCCGGTGTCGAGCTGGGCATCCTGCAGACCCTCGGCCGGGTCGAGCTTGCGGTGGGAGCCGGACGCGTCGTCGATGATCTTGGTCAGGATGCGCGACACGTGGTCGTCGTCGTGGAAGACCTCGTCGTGGTACCCCGACGGCCCGTGATGGCGCTTGACGAAGATCGACTCGGGGGCGTTGACCATGATCTCCCAGACGTCGTCATCGGCCAGGAGAGGCTCCAGAGGTCCGTAGCCGGCGAGGTTGCGGTAGGCCCGCTCGGCGACCAGCGCGGGGTCGGCCACGTCCAGGGGACGAAGGCCGCGACGGTGGTCGGCGCTCCAGCGGGCCACCTCCTCCTGTATGAGGTTCCGGAGGCGGGCCGGGCCCGACTCGCCGGCCATGTCGAGGGAGATGGCCTTGGCCCGCTCCTGCACGGCGCGCTCGATCTCGATGAGGGGGGAGACCCACGCCGGGCCCGGGCCCGTCATGTCCGGGGCCGCGGCCCGGCCGGGTGGGCCGCGCCCCCGGCGGCCCCGGCCCCACCTGTCCTGGTCCCCAGTCCCGTGGTCATCGGCCTCCGCCCGCCCTGGCTCGCTGACGGTCAAGTTCTCCCAAACGCCGCCTATGTCCTGCTTGTCGAGAAGGGTTGTGCAGGCGAGCAGCCGTGTAGTCTCATGCTATCTCGTTGCTCGAGGCGGCGACAGGGGGCCGGCTGCGAAACCGCCCGCGACTCGTCCCGGAGCGGTGTCCAGGCACCCCTCAGGTGATCGGGGTGGGCAGCCAGTCGGCGGCGCCCGCCGACACCGCGGGCGAGGCGTTCCCCGGCGGCGCGGCGTGCTCTGCGGCGGGCGCGCTCACGCCCCCTGGCGGCGTCGAGGCCGCGGTGACACGGTTGCGGCCCGCCCGCTTGGACTCGTAGAGAGCCATGTCGGCGGCCCCGATGAGGGTCACCGCGTCGGGCGCGTCGCCCGGGAACGTCGCCACCCCGACGCTGACGGTCACGGCCACGGCGCTGTCGGCTTCGCCGATCAGGCGGCGGAGGCGCTCGGCGATCTCCACCGACTCGGTGGGGCCGCACGAGGGGAGGATGACGGCGAACTCCTCGCCCCCGTAGCGCGCCGTGGTGTCGAACTCCCTGCTGTGGCCGGCCAGGATGCGCGCCACCTGGCGCAGCAACTCGTCGCCGGTCTGATGGCCGTGGATGTCGTTCAACTTCTTGAAGTGGTCCACGTCCAACATCAACAGGCTCACGGGCTCGGAGGCCCGCCCGGCGCGGGCCAGCTCGCGGCTGATGGCGACGTCGAAGGTCCTCCGGTTGGCGATGCCCGTCAGCCCGTCCGTCGCCGCCGACCGGGTGACCTGCTCCAGCAGCCAGGCATTGCGGAGAGCCAGGGCGGTGTAGGACGCGAAGCGCTCGACCATGGCCACCGCCTGTTGATCGACGCGCGATCCGCGGCGCAAGCCGTGCTCGAGCACCAGGGCACCGAACGGGCTCCCGTCGGCCGACAGGGGCGTGACGATCAGGTTGGCGCCACCGGGCAGCGCAGCCGAGAGCCAGGGATCAGCTTCGGGGTCGATGCCCGACTCGAGCAGCGTCCGGTGGGCGGCCATCGCCCGCAGAGCCACGGTTCCGGCTCCGGCTCCGGGCCTGCATCGGGTGCCCTTCAGCCCGTTCAGCCCGTCGAGCCCGTCGAGCCCGTGAGCGGCCATCACCGCCAGGTCGCCCTCCGCCCGCCCGGCGATGAGAATCGCCCGATCGAAGGCAAAGGTGCCGGCGATGCGGTCCAGCGCGGCGCACGCGATGGCGTTCGGGTCGTCCAGCAACTCGAGGTCGGTGGCCATGCGGGCCAGGGCCTCGATGTCGCCCCGGCGCCTCCGGAGCTCGCGCTCGTTGACCGAGGAGAAGGCGGCCGCCACCAGGGTGACCAGCCAGCACACGGCGACGAAGGCCGTCAGCTGCTGCTGCTCGGCGCCCGACGACGAGCCCACCCGAGCGATCACATGCGCCTCCTGCAACCGCAGCGCCGCGAACAACAGGAGCGAGTCCCATGCGACCACCTTGAGCCCGGTGCGGTAGGACCCGATCAGGACGACGCCGACGAGGTGCAGCACGAACAGGTAGCGCAGGGGACTCGAGGCCCCACCGGTGAGGTAGGACGCCCAGGTGAGATAGACGCCGTCCACCAGGAGCATCGCTCCGAAGAGGACGAGGCCGCGGTGGCGACGGTGCAGGGCCCGCCACGCCCACTGCAAGGAGAGGGACACGCCCAGGTAGGCCGCTGTCCCTCCGGCCAAGGTGCCGGCCCCCCCGGCTGTCGTCCTGGGGACGACGGCCCGCAGCACCACCGCCAGGCCGACGAGGGCCAGGCGGAGGAACCACATGTGGGCGACGCGGTCGGCCAGCGGCACCTGATCGCGTGCCGCGGCCTCCGGCCGCTCGGGGCGCGGACGACGGGGGTCGATGAGTCAATTTCGGCGTGGGGCCCGGGTGCCTTTATCCCCACCTCTCGCCGGCCACCCTCCGTCGGGCCAAGTCGGCGCCTCCGGGGGCGACCACGGTGCCCCGGGTGCGGTGGTTGCCAGATTTTGGGTACCCAGCTTCAACCCCAGGCGGCATCGGGCGCGGGCCCGCTTTCGCCTCTCGGCCCCGGATCGACCTCGTCCTCCCAGTGCCCCAGGCTGCCGGGGACGACCCGAGCCGGCTCCGGGCCCCGCTCGGCACCGGCGTGGCGCGGACCCAGACGGTGGAGCACGCCATCGAAGGCGGCGACCAGAGGACTCGACAGGGAGGGGGGCAGAGCCACCCCGTCCCGCAGGGCGTCGTCGACGCGCCGCTCGGGGAGGAACACGGGCGGGCACAGCCCGTCGGGCTCGGGTCCGCGGGAGGCTGGCGCGCCGGGGCCGGGGCGGGCCGGCACCACCGCGCACACCTGGGCCACCTCGGCCCGAGCCCGATGGCCCCGCGGCGCCCGGTTTACGACCGGCACCACCCGTTGCGGCGGAACGCCGAAGTCGACGAGATCCCCGAGGACCCTGACCAGAGAGTGGGCGCCCTTGACCCCGGGGACGCCTACGGCGAATACGACGTCCGCCTGGGCCACGGCGGTCCGAGCCAAGGCGTGGCGCTCCTCCACGTCGACCGATCCCGTCTCCGCCTCCCCCTCCAACTCGGCGTCGGTGTCGCACACCAGCAGCGACCATGCGCCTCGGATGCCGTCGAAGGCGGCCTCGACCGATCGCGGTCGCAGCGCAACCCAGCCCCGGGCCCGCCGCAAACCGAGGAGAAGGTCGTAGCCCCGCTCCTCGACGGCGAACACGAGCGAGCGCAGATCGTCCGCGGGTGGCGAGGCGGCGCGGTAGGCCTCCACCAGCTCCTGCACGCCGGGCACGACGTCGCGCGCGTCGTGCAGCATGGCCTGGTCGGCATGAAGCGCGAGGTCGGCGAGCAGGACCCGGTTGGCGCCGCCCCGCGTCGTCGACGTGACGGAGCTCGACTGGCGATGGGCCAGGCCCTGAGACAGGGCGATGGCGAGCGTCGAGGCGCCGGTCCCGCCCGGACCGCAGACCACAGCCACCCTGCCCCCGGCGGTCAAGCGGTCGGGTCCGGTGGCCGACCCCGGGAGATGGTCGGGCCGCCCGATCATGGCTGCCCGTCCGCCCAGGGCATCCAGCAGCTGCTGTGGCGTGAACCGCTCCGGGAGGGTGGCCACGGCTCCCAGCCCCAGCCAATCGCGGCTGAATCGACGGTTCTCGACCACGACGACGACGCAGCCTCGTGTGCCGGCCAGGTCGACCAGGTCTCGGTCCAGGGCGGGAACTCCGGCGTCGACGATGGCGGCCGAGCACGGTCGTCCCGACGAGAGGCGGGCTTGCAGGTCCTCCCCCGACAGGCACTTCACCAACTCGACGGGTATGGAGCCGGCGGTCGTCCAGTGCGCCACCGCTCCCAGCCACTCCGACCGGGCCCTCGAGAGGGCCAGGACCACGTAGCGCTCGCCCGTCACCGAGCGTCGCTCACCGACTCGGGGTCCGGTATACGCCCCCGTCGTCGGGACGAGGGGCGCCAGTCGCGCGTACCAGCATCACCTGACCGGCGTCGACGGCGTGGGCGACGGCCAGAGCGTCGGACGACGTGGTGAGCGACAACGTGACGACCTCCCCGGCGTGCCCGGAGAGGGCTCCACCGCCGTCCGCGGTGGTGACGACGCGGGCTCCGCCTACGACGACGACCGTGTAGGCGTCGGCGCCCGTGCCATAGGTGGCGAGAACGTCGACCGCCTCGCCCGAGCGCAGTCTCCCTCCCACGGCGCGTGCAGGGTCGATGGGAAAGGAGATCTGGTGGTCGGGCGGGAAGCCCGATGACTCCACGACGCTGCTGGCCTGGACCAGCTCGCCGCGCCCGACCGGGGCCACCACCACGGCGCCCACGAGCCGGCCCACGTCGGCGCGGGTGTAGGCCCGACCGTGGGCCAGCGACGGTGGGAGCTGCATGGGGGCGTCGGAAAGGTCGGCTGCGGTCAGTCGCTCGCCGAGGGCGAGGTCGTGGCTGGCTACCACATACGGAATGCGGGCGTCGGTGGTGGCCGACGTATAGGCGGCGAATATCCCCACGGCCGCCACCGCCACGAGGAAGCCGCCGAAGACGGCCCGACCGCCGGGTAGGGGACGCCGGCGTCGAACCAGTCTGGGCGCAGCCGCACCTTGCCCCCGCCGGGAGCCCGTGGCCTCGGCCCCGTCGGCGACGGACGACTCGCGTTGGGCCGTGTCCGTCACCCTGTCTCTGTTCGGAGCCGGCGCCGCGGAATCCTGTCCGTCTCCCACACGCCGGAGACGGGACTGGCCGTTGGGACTGTCATGACATTTCATAGTACGCTGTTGCGTGGCTGCCGCGCTGCCCGCCGAGCTGGCGGGGTTCGAGGTGGATGCCGTGGTGGGCCGGGGATCGTTCGGCACCGTGTTCCGAGCGTCCCGGGCCCGGGACGGCGGCGCGGTGGTGGCCGTCAAGTGGGTTCCCATGGGAGCGGACGCGGTGGTGGCGGGGCAGGTGCGGCGGGACGCCGAGATCCTCAACGCCCTCCAGCATCCCCACGTCCTACGCGTGCTGGACGTCATCGAGCACCCGCTCGGGCTGGCGGTGGTGATGGAGTACGCCTGCCGCGGGTCGCTCGCCGATGCGATCGCGACCGACTTCCGGCTGCCGTGGGCCCGGATGACGGCCGTGGCGGTCGGGGTGGCCGACGCCCTCGACGCCGCTCACCGCGGCGGGGTGCTCCACTGCGATCTCAAGCCGTCGAACATCCTCCTCGGTCCCGGAGGCGAGCCGCTCGTGTCGGACTTCGGGGTTTCCCGGTGGGTGGCGGGCGAACCCGCAGTCCCCGCCGCCATGGGCACGGCGGAGTACCTGGACGCGTCGGTGGCCCGCGGCCGGCTCCCGGACCGCGGCAGCGACGTCTACGCCCTCGGTGTCGTCTGCTACCAGGGCCTCACCGGCCGTCTCCCGTTCACCGGCCCGACCCCGACTGCCGTCCTCGAGGCCGCGGGCCGAGGGCGCCGCCCGCCCATCTCGCGCCTGGTCCCGGACGTGCCCGAGGAAGTGGTCCGCGTCGTCGAGGGCGCCATGGCCAGGCGGGCTTGTCACCGTCCCGGGACAGCGGGCGAGCTTGCTTCATCGCTTCGGGCGGCAGCGGGCGCGAACCCGTCCGCGCCGGCGGCGGTCGCGCCCGCAGTCCCGGCTGGTGTCGACGGTCCGCCGGGTGGCGCCCGGTCCCGGCGCGGGGCCGGGGCCGTCCGTCTCCTTCTGGCCGTGATCACGCTCGTCGCCGTGGTGGGCGGCGTGACCAGCCTCGTCGGGGCGAGGGTGCCGTGCGGGCGCAGCGGTCACGCCCGCCCCGCTCGCCCGGTCGCGGTGCGCTGGGAGGGGAACGTGGCCCAGGCCGACGTGGACGGCACCGGTTCCCCGGCCCGGTTCGAGCTGGGCCAGCCCGGCGACGTGCTGGTGCTGGGTGACTGGAGCTGCGGCGGTCGCGAGGTCCCCGCCCTGTACCGGCCGGGAACTGGTGAGGTCTTCCTGTTCTCTGGGTGGGCCGGTCCGGGGCGGGAGATCGCTGCAGAGAGAACCGTTCGATCCGGCGTGCTGAACGGGACGGCGCGGCGGGTGCGGGCGACGGGCGGGGGTTGCGACCGGGTCGTCGTGGACAGACCAGGTGTAGGAAAGCACATGAGACCGCGCCAGAGCGGGTAGGATTGGGCCTGTGAGCGAGCCCGATCGTTCCATTCACTGGCTGTCGACAAAAGAGGCCTGCGAGCGTCTGGGAATCACCCTGAGGACGCTCTACCGCTTCATGGATGAGGGTCGGATACCGGCCTACAAGTTCGGGCGGGTCATACGGCTCCAGGAGTCGGACGTCGACGCCTTCATCGAGGCGTCGCGTATAGCCCCAGGCAGTCTCCAGCACCTCTACCCGGAGCCGAAGACCGAGTCCTCGGTGCGTTGAGCGACGGGGCAGATGGGACAGAAGCTGCCAGGAACCTCGCCGCGGCCGCGGCCGGGCCGGTCCGCGCCGCCGGCACGTTCACGACGTTCAGGGCCGGAAGCTCACCTGGCTGACCGCGTCCATCGGCACGTAGATCGTGGCCGGCGGGTCGCTCCGGGTGCGGAGGCTGGCCACGTCGACGCCCACCGTCCGGAGCTCCCCCGACAGCTGCCCTCCACCTCGACGCAGGCTGATCACCACCTCGGGCCGCTCCCCGGCCATGCCGAAGAGCACGTCCGCCAGGGCCATGTCCGTCGGCGCCCCGCCCCCCTGGGTCCCGATCACGGCGCTGTGCCCGGGTCGGACGCGCGCGTCGGTGATGTCCTCGAGGCGCACGAGCACCGTGCCCCGCTCGACGGTGCGGACGGCGCAGAAGTCCCGTCCCACCGCGGCGACCAGGCCGCGCACCGGGTTGCCGCTGGTCACGCCCAGGACGACTGGAACCCGCCCCTCCCCGAAGGCCAGGAGCACGGCGACGAACGTCGCCTCCTCGGCCGCCTGCTGCTCCAGCCAACGCCTCCGCGAGCGGGTGGCAGCTGCTTCCTGTTGACGGGCCTCGCCCGCCCATCGAGCCAGGTCGCGAGCCAGCTCGGCCAGGTCGTCGCCCGGGCCGGGTGTTGGCAGGGACCCCTGGTCGCACCCGGGACTGCCGTCGTCCATCGGGGCGACGATAGGCAGCGGCACGGCGCGCCGGTCTCGAGCGTGCCGCGGGTGCGATGACGGCGTCGGAGGGGCGCGATCCGGACTGTCTGTTCTGTCGCATCGTCGCGGGAGAGGTTCCGTCCTCCGAAGTCACGTCGAGTCCCACCACCTACGCATTCCGTGACATCCAGCCCACGGCGCCGACCCACGTCCTGGTTGTCCCCCGCACCCACGTCATCGACGCCTCCCACCTGGGGCCCGAGCACGGCCATCTCCTGGCCGAGATGATCGCCACGGCCCAGGAGGTGACCCGGATGGAGGGCATCGGCGACCGGGGCTACCGCCTGGTGTTCAACGTCGGGCCGGACGCCCTGAACTCCGTGCCCCACCTCCACCTGCATGTCATCGGGGGCCGGCGCATGGGTTGGCCGCCCGGGTGAGCGCACCAGGCCAGCCCGACCACCCGCTCGCACTAGCCTCTAGCAAACCGCCCGTGTCCTCGACCTCGGTCAAGATCCTCGTACCCGGCAACCACCTCATGGTCGGGCTCCTCGGCCAGCGCGACGAGTTGCTACGCCTCGTCGAGGAAGCCTTCGGCGGGACCCAGATCCGGGTCAGGGGCAACGAGATCGCCATCGAGGGCCAGGACGCCGAGCGTGTAGGCCGGCTCTTCGACGAGCTCGTCCTCCTTCTGCAGCAGGGCCACCTCCTGGACGTGGCCAACGTCGGGCGCACCATCGACATGGTGAAGGCGGACGTGCGCCCCTCCGAGGTCCTCACCGCCGAGGTGCTCCGATCGGCCCGAGGCAGGACGGTGCGGCCCAAGACCGCGGGGCAGAAGCGCTACGCCGATGCCATCGCCGAGAACGTCATCACCTTCGCCATCGGTCCAGCAGGCACGGGGAAGTCGTATCTGGCCGTCGCCCTCGCCGTCCAGGCCCTGCAGGCCAAGCAGGTCGAGCGGATAATCCTCACCCGACCCGCGGTGGAGGCCGGGGAGCGGCTGGGCTTCCTGCCGGGCGACCTGATGGCCAAGGTAGACCCTTACCTCCGGCCCCTCTACGACGCCCTCTACGAGATGCTGACCCCGGAGGGGGCTCAGCGGCTCATGGACACCGGGCGGGTGGAGGTCGCGCCCCTCGCCTTCATGCGCGGGCGCACCCTCAACGCCAGCTTCATCATCCTGGACGAGGCCCAGAACACCTCGCCGGAGCAGATGAAGATGTTCCTCACCCGCATCGGGTTCGGCTCCAAAGCGGTCGTTACCGGCGACGTCACCCAGATCGACGTGGCCGGAGGCCGGTCGGGCCTGGTCGGCCTGGACCGCATCCTGGCGGGGATCGACGGACTTCGCTTCGTCCACCTCACCCATCGGGACGTCGTGCGTCACAAGATCGTTCAGGACATCGTCAACGCCTACGAGCGGGTCGAGGGGTGACCCCTGCCTTGGGCATCGACGTCTTCGCCGCCGACGAGCAGTCATCGCATCCGGTGGACACCTTCCGATGGGTGCGCCTGGCCGAGGAGGTGCTGGAGGCCGAGGGCGTGCGAGGCGACGCCGAGCTCTCGCTCCTGTTCGTGGATGAGGGGGCCATGGCCGATCTCAACAGCCGCTTTCTGGGCAAGGAGGGGCCCACCGACGTCCTGGCCTTCCCCATCGACGAGGAGCCGGCCGAGGGCGGTCGTTCCCCCGACTCGGGCGGGACCGGTCCGGGGTACGTAGCCGCCGAACCGTCGGACGCGCCCGTGCTCGTCGGCGATGTCGTCATCTGTCCCGCCGTCGCCCTCCGCAACGCCCCGGACCACGCCGGGACCTATGAGGACGAGCTCGCCCTGCTCCTGGTCCACGGCATCCTGCACCTCACGGGGATGGACCACGTCGACGACGACGAGGCGACGGCCATGGAGCAGCGCGAGCAGGAGCTGCTAGACCGATTCCACCGACGCCGGGGGGACCGAGGTGGCGAGCCGGTGAGAGCACCCGAAGCGTGAGCCCTCCGGCCATCGGGGACCCGGCCATCGGGCTCGGGACGGCGGTCGCGGGCCCGGGCCTGCTGGCGGCCGGGTTGGGCAGCGGTGACTTCGCCCTGGTGGTGGTCATCGTCGTCCTGCTGGTGATGGTGGGGGCGCTGGCTCTGGCCGAGACGGGACTGTTGCGCATGAGCCGGGCCAAGGCACTGGCCCTGGCCGACGAAGCTCACCGTGGAGCGGCGCGACTGCTCAAGCTGGTCGAGCACCCCGAGCGGTTCCTCAACCCCATCCTCCTGCTGGTCCTTCTCTGCCAGCTCGTCGCCGCCACCCTGGTGGGCGTGGTGGCCGACCACGCCTTCGGCGCCCTGGGGGTGGCGGCCGCGACCGCCTTCGAGGTCGTGGTGATCTTCGTGTTCTTCGAGGCCGCCCCCAAGACCTGGGCCGTCCAGCACCCCGAGCGGGCCGCCCTGTTCGCGGCGCCCTTCGTCGACGCCATCATCCGGTTCCCTCCTTTCCGTCTCATCTCGGGTGCCTTGATCGGGCTCTCCAACCTCATCCTGCCGGGGGAGGGCATCGCCGCACCTTTCATCTCGGAGGAGGAGTTCCTGGCCATGGCCGATGTGGCCGTGGAAGAGGACGTGATCGAGCGAGAGGAGCGGGCCCTCATCCATTCGATCATCGAGTTCGGCGACACCGTGGTGCGGGAGGTCATGGTCCCTCGTCCCGACATGGTCGCCGTGGAGGGCAGCGACAGGGTCGGCGACGTGATCGAGATCGCCATCGCCGCCGGATACAGCCGTATCCCCGTGTACGAGCAGGGGATCGACGACATCATCGGCGTCGTGTACACGAAGGACCTGATGCGGGCCGAGCGGGAGAACAAGACCGACCTCGAGGTCCGGGCTCTGGTGCGCGAGGCGCACTTCGTTCCCGAGACCAAGCGCGTGGCCGAGCTCATGCGGGAGATGCAGAGCGACAAGTTCCACATGGCCATCGTCGTGGACGAGTACGGCGGCACCGCCGGCCTGGTGACCCTGGAGGATCTCATCGAGGAGCTCGTGGGCGAGATAGTCGACGAGTTCGACGTGGAGGAGCCCCTGATCGAGCCTCTCCCCAACGGGGAGGTCCGGGTGAACGCCCGCATGTCGATCGACGAGCTCAACGATCTCCTGCACGCCACCTTGCCCGCGGGCGACTGGGACACGGTGGGGGGCCTGATCTTCAACCTGCTGGGGCACGTTCCCACCGAGGGGGAGAACGTCGTGGCCGACGGCTATCGGCTCACCGCCGAGAAGGTCCAGGGGCGCCGCATCAGCCGAGTCCGGGTGGCGCCCCTGCGCGAGGGGGACAGCCAGGGTGAGCCCGTGGGCCGCCGCGCCGAGCAACCAGGGCGCTCGGGCAGGGCGGAGTGAGGTCGGGCTTCGTCACCCTGGTGGGGCGGCCCAACGTCGGCAAGTCGACCCTGGTGAACAGGATCGTGGGCACCAAGGTCTCGATCGTGTCCGACAAGCCCCAGACCACGCGCACCCAGGTCCGGGGCGTGCTCAACCGTGCCGACGCCCAGGCGGTGATCGTCGACACTCCCGGCGTGCACCGTCCGCGCACGGCATTGGGCGAGCGCCTGAACCAGACCGCCAATGCGGCCGCGTCCGAGGTCGACGTCGTCGTCGTCGTCCTCGACGCCACCGCCCCGTTCGGGCCGGGTGACCGCTTCGTCGCCGGACGGTCAGGGCGCGACGCGGTGGTGGCCGTCAGCAAGATCGACATCGCCTCTCCCGCCCAGGTGTTGTCCCAGCTGGCCGCGGCGGGACAGCTGGAGCTGGCCGCCTACTTCCCGGTGTCGGGTGTGACCGGTGAGGGCGTCGACGAGCTCGTGGAGGCCCTGATCGAACGTCTGCCCGAAGGCCCTCGCTACTTCCCACGGGACATGGTGACCGATGTCCCCGAGGCGTTCTGGATCGCCGAGCTGGTGCGGGAGCAGCTGCTGGCCATTGTGCGCGACGAGCTCCCCCACTCGATCGCCTGCCGGGTGACGGAGTACGAGTGGCCCCGCATCCGCTGCGAGGTCCTGGTCGAGCGGGAGTCGCAGAAGGGGATCGTGATCGGCGCCGGTGGCTCGGTTCTCAAGGCCGCGGGCACCGCCGTGCGCCGGCAGCTCCCGGCCGGGGCCCACCTCGAGCTCGTGGTCAAGGTGGACAAGGACTGGCAGAGCCGTCCGCGAGCCCTGGAGCGCCTGGGCTACTGAGGGGCGCGGACCGGGGCGGCTGGAGGCGGGGCGCCGGGAGGCGGGGCCGGCTCGGCCCGCCCGGCCAGGAAGGCGACGACATCGGCTCGATGCCGGGTTCGGGCCATAGGGGGCAGGGCGCGGACCAGGTCCCACCTGTAGCTGGCCGAGGCCAGCCGCGGATCGAGGACGGCGACGACCCCCCGGTCCTCGGACGAGCGGATGAGGCGCCCGGCGCCCTGCGCCAGCAGCGTGGCCGCTCGGGGCAGGTCGACGGCGCGGAAGGCGGCGGGGCCGGCCCGATCACGGCGAGCCTGCGTCAAGGGCTCGTCGGGACGCGGGAAGGGGATCCTGTCGATGGCCACCAGGGACAGCGACGGGCCGGGGACGTCCACGCCCTGCCAGAAGCCCATGGTGGCGAAGAGGCAGGAGCTCTCCTCGGCCGCGAATGCGGCCAGCAACGCGGGCTTGGGCAGATCGGCCTGGGTCAGGACCTTGAAGGGGAGCACGTCCCGAAGGGCGTCGGCTGCGGCGTGCATGGCCCGCCAGCTGGTGAACAGGGCCAGGGTCCGCCCCCCGGCGGCACCCACCAGGGCCGAGAGCTCTTCGATCATGCCCGCCTCGTAGCTCGGGCTTCTCGGGTCCGGGAGGTGGGCGGCGCAGTACAGCAGGCCGTGGGTGGCGAACGGGAAGGGGCTGGCCACGTCGAGCTGGTCGACCTCCGCCGCGGGGATCCCGAGGCGAGCGGGCAGCCCGGGAGGCACGGTGGCGCTCGTGAGCACGGCCGTCACCTCGCCCCAGAGGGCTTCGGCCAGAAGCTCTCCGACGTCCACGGGCGCCACCCGGAGCACGGGCGCGTCCGAAGGGCCCTCCACCCACACCACGTCGCTCGGACCGGGCTCGAGCACCGCGGCCAGGTCGCCCGCCAGGTGGCCTGAGGCCTGCTGGGCCCGGCTCTTGGCCGCGGCTACCGCGCTGTCCTCACAGCCCCGTAGGGCCGTGCCGACGCGCGTCAGCGCCGAGGTCAACGAGGTGTCGAGCCCCGCCGGGAGGCGACGGCCCCGCCAGGGCGCCATAGCCTCCTCCAGCCCCCTGCCCGCAGTGACCAGGTCCTGGACCAGCCCACCGTCCCCGGAGCCGAGCACGCCCCGCACCATGCCCGCGAGGGCGCGGAGGCGGCCGGCGCTGATCTCGAACCCCAGGCTCGAGGCGGCCACGTCCTCCAGCTCGTGGGCCTCGTCGAACACGACCACGTCGTGGTCGGGGAGCACGCTTCCCCCGCTGGCCACGTGGGTGGCGTAGAGGTGGGTGTTGACCACGACCACGTCGGCGGCCGCGGCGGCGTCGCGAGC
Source organism: Actinomycetota bacterium (assembly GCA_005884125.1). Classification (GTDB taxonomy): domain Bacteria; phylum Actinomycetota; class Acidimicrobiia; order Acidimicrobiales; family AC-35; genus AC-35. The sequence continues at coordinate 25,497 of VAXP01000134.1, forward strand.
GGCCTCGGCGAAACACTCCTCCCCCGACGGGCAGTTGACCGCCCCCGGGCACTCCCGGGAGGACACGCTGAGCGTCGACCACGCCCTGGGCCTGGGCTCGAAGTCCAGCTCGGCCCGGTCGCCCGTCTTCGAGGTCCGGCTCCAGGCCAGGAGGCGCTGGACCTGGAGGCCGAGGACGCCGAGCTCTTCGTCGCCACGGGTGCGCCCGGCCCGACTGGCTCCGGCCCCGGGCTCGGCCTCCTCCAGATTCTCCATGCTGAGCTGGTCGCCGCCTCCGGCCACCTCCACGGCCCGCTGGCGACACAGGTAGTTGGCCCGCCCCTTGAGCACGGCGAACCGGAACCGACGGCCGAGGTGGCGGGCGAGGAAGGGCAGGTCCTTGCCCGCGAGCTGGTCCTGCAGGGCCCGGGTGGCCGTGGCCACCACGACCTTGCGCCCTGAAAGGATGGCCGGGACCAGGTACCCCAGGCTCTTGCCCGTCCCCGTCCCGGCCTGGACCACCAGATGGCGGCGCCGGGATATGGCGTCGGCCACGGCGTCGGCCATGACGGCCTGGCCCGGCCGTGCCTCTCCGCCGCCGGGCAGGGCGCGCACGGCCCGCGCCAGCGCTTCTTGGACCTCCACCGAGCGAGAGGGTAACCGTCGCCCTGTGACGCTCTGGGGCTTGGGTCGGGCACGCAGGCCGGCCACGGAGGGACGCCCCGGGACGGCCCACCCCCCGGTGAGCGGCTGTCGGCGGGCGGGGCCGACGGGTCAACGCTGAAGTAACCCTGCCCCCGAGCCGATGAGTTGGGCGGACCGAATGAGAGGTAGCCCCATGGACATGGTTCCCGGCCGGGACGGCGGGTATGACGCCGCGGCCGTGGAGGCCGGGGCGGTACCTGACGCGCCCGACGGGGCCGGCGCCCCCGGCGAGGCGCAGGCCATGGAACAGCGTGTGGGGCTGGCGCCCCGGCGCTGGGGCCGCCCTCTGCGGGTGCTCCTGGCGCTGGCCGGAGCTCAGGCCTGTGACAGGGCCCGGACCTGTCTCGAACTCGCCCCCGGCTTCGCCGTCGTGGGGGTCGCTCCCAACGGTCACCGGGCCCTGGCCCTGGCCGCAGAGACCGAACCCGACGTGGCCGTTGTCGACGCCGATCTGCCCGCCGGGGGTCTGGCCGTGGTCCCGGCGCTGCGGAGACGCTCGCCCGCCAGCGTGGTCGTGGCCCTCGCCAGTCCCTCCTTCGGTGGGGACGAGCGCCCGTCGTTCGAGGTGGGGATGGCGCAGCCCGGGGGCACGGGCGCCGATGTGTACCTGGGACCCGGGACCCCCCTCGTGGTCCTCACCGACGTCTTGGCCGACCTCGCCGTCCGGCTCGACCAGGAGAGCCGTCGCCCGCTGCGGGGCCAGTGGCCCGCCCATGTGCCCCCGCCGGTGGCCAGGTGGGCTGAGTCGGTCCACGGCCCCGAGTTGCGCCTGGTCCGCGGCGTCGACCATGCCCTCGGCGGCGTCCGCAACCCGGGCCGAGCGGAGATGAGCCGGATGGGGACCCGCTCGTCCCGCCCGTCCATAGCCGAGCCCCGGCCGGCCCGGCGGCGCGGGCGTTCGAGGCGATGGAGCGCCGGAATCGCAGCTGCCGCGGCAGCGGGAAGCATCCTGTCCGCGGGCGTGGCCGCGGCCGCGACGGGTTCGCTGCCCGTCCCCGCCCAGGCTCTGGCGTCCCGCGTGCTGGCGACCGTCCACGTATCGGTGCCCAACCCCGACGCCAGGCCTTCGGGGGGCGACCCGGGGCAGGCGGGCGGCGGGCGGGGTCACCAGGACCGGCGACCGAATCGGGATCCCGGCCGGGCTCGCCTTCTCGCGCCCGGCGCGGGGTCGTCCTCCATCGGCCCATCCGGGCTCTCCTCCTCCGGCTCTCCCGGCCCCGGCGGCCCCGTCGCCGGTGCTGCCCAGGGATCGGGCGCGGACGGATCGTCCGCCGACAGCGGCGGGGTGGCTGCCGCCGGGCCTTCGTCGCTCCAAGCTCCGACAGCACCGGCGGTTCCTGCCGACCACGGCGCCACCCCGGCCGGGACGGGCCAGGCGCCCCGTCCGTCGCCTCCGGGTCCCGGCGGCGCGGCCGGGCAGGGCGAGGCGGGCTCAGACCCACGGGGAGGATCACCCAGTGGCACGAGCCCCGGCACCGGCGTGGCGGCCGGTGATGGGCACGGCTCGGTCGGCCCGCCCCCGGGTCAGGCCGATGGGTCTCAGGCCGATCCCCAACCAGGGTCGTCGCACGGGGGAGGAGCTGCGAACGCGGGCGGGAGCAAAGCGTCCCACGCGGTTCCTACCGGCGGATAGCGAGCTCCGTCCCACAACTCGTAGGCAGAGGATCCCCGGGGATCGCCCGCGACCTCACACCGCCGGCCTGATGGTCGTCACCTCGGCGCCCGGGCCCTCCGTCATCTGGCCTCGCTCGTGGAGGACCACGTTGAGCACGGCCGCGTACAGAACGAGCTGGCCGAACAACAGCAGCCAGGCGAGGACGGCGAACACGACCCCTATCGACCCGTAGAGGGCTGAGGAGGACGCCACGGCCCGGGGGAGCCAGATGGCGCCGATCGCCTTCAGCAGCTCCAGCCCGACGGCGCCGAGGATGGCTCCCGGAAGCATCGTGCGCCAGCCCACGTCCTTGTTGGTGAGCACGGTGAGGGTCCACAGCCACAGTCCGATGTCGATGGCCAGGCCGACGGCGATGGAGAGGGGCGCGGCGAGCACGGCGGCCACGGCGGGCAGATACCCGACCACGCCGGTCACGGCGAAGCTGGCCATCAGGATCACGCCCGCGCCCGCCAGCCAGGCGAGCCCCCACAGGCGGTCCTTGAAGCCCCGGCCGCTGACATCCCACGACGAGTCAAGGGCGAACTCCATGGCCGCCACGACGCCCAGGCCCGACCAGAGCAGCCCGGCCAGGCCCACGACCGAGGCCGTCCGCTGACTCCGCTGCGCCACCGCCAGCGTGTCAGTGAGCGTCTGCCTGGCTCTTCCCGTCAAGCCGAAGGTGGAGATGATGTCGGAGGCCAGATGGCTGTTGTGGCTGGAGAAGAAGCCTGTGATCGCGATCACAACCAGCAGCAGGGGGAAGAGGGAGAGGAAGGCGGTCAGGGTGACGCCCTTGGCCAGCATGCTCCCGTGGATCTCGCTGAACCGTTTGTGAACCTCCAGCGCGGTTGCCGCCCAGCGGAACCGGCGGGTGAGCGGGCCCAGGATCCGGTCGAGCACGCCCTTCGTCTACCCAACGCGGCCGGGTTCCGCACCTCCATCGGGGCCCGCAGGGCACCGCCTTGGCCGGCGGGGAGGGCTGTAACGTCGGGCGTCGTGGGCCTGGATGGCAAAGCGGGGATCGACTTGACCCGGCTTCCCGCCCACGTCGGCTGCGTCATGGATGGCAACGGGAGGTGGGCCCAGCGGCGTGGGCTTCCCCGGACCGAGGGCCATGCCGCCGGCGAGGAAGCGCTCCTGGACACGGTCGAGGGCGCGCTCGAGCTCGGCATCCGCTGGCTCACCGTGTACGCCTTCTCGACCGAGAACTGGCGCCGGCCCCCCGATGAGGTCCGTTATCTGATGGGCTTCAACGAGTCGTTGCTGCAGCGCCGGCGGGACGAGCTTCACGAGCGGGGGGTCCGGATCCGGTTCGCCGGGCGCCGGGATTGGAGAGTGCCCAGGAGGCTGCTCCGCCACATGGACGATGCCATGGCGACGACCGAGCGCAACCGGCGCATGACGCTGGTCATCGCCTTCAACTACGGCGGCCGCGCCGAGATCGTCGATGCCGTGCGAAGGATGGTGGCAGAGGGCGTCCCTGCATCCCGGGTCGACGAACGTGCCATCCGGTCCCGCCTGTACCTGCCCGACGTTCCTGACCCTGACCTGGTCATCCGCACCTCGGGGGAGTTCCGGATCTCCAACTTCCTCCTGTGGGAGCTCGCCTACAGCGAGCTCGTGTTCACCGACACCCTCTGGCCCGACTTCAGGCGCGAAGACCTGTTCGACGCGGTGCGCGAGTACCAAAGCCGGGACCGCCGGTTCGGCGGGGTCGAGCGGGTCGGGCACCGGTGACAACGGCGATGCGGTGAGCCGGCTCTATCGCGACCAGGGCATCGTGCTGCGCACGATGCGGCTGGGGGAAGCGGACCGCATCGTGACGCTCATGTCCGCGGGGCGGGGGAAGATCCGGGCCGTGGCCAAGGGGGTGCGCAAGACCAAGAGTCGCTTCGGCGGGCGACTCGAGCCCACGGCCCACGTGGCTGCCCTCTTCTACGAGGGCCGGGAACTCGACATCATCACCCAGGCGGAGACCCTCGACCACTTCCGCACGGTCCGCGAGGATCTGGATTCGCTGGCCCGGGCGACGGCGATGCTGGAGGCCGTCGACCAGGTTGCCCAGGAGCGTGAGGCCAACCCCCGGCTGTACCAGATGCTGTTGGGCGCCTTGCACGCGCTCGGAGCGAGTGGCGGCTCCTTGGTCGTGCCTGGCTTCTTCTGGAAGCTGCTCTCGCTCGAGGGCTCTCATCCGGTGCTCGACCAGTGCGCATCGTGTGGGTCGCAGGGAGAGCTCGTCGCCTTCGATCTCGGCGAGGGAGGCGCGCTGTGCCGGCCCTGCCGCCGAGGCGTGCCCATCTCTCCTTCCGCCTTGTCGCTGGTGCGCAAGATCCTGGGCGGTCAGCTCGCAGAGGCGCTGCGAGAGCCGGAGGGGCCGACGACGGCCGAGGTGTCGGAGCTCGCCTCCCGGTCGCTCGAGCATCACCTGGAGCGCCGTCTGCGCAGCCTCACCGTCCTCGACCGCTCCTGAGCGGCTGGCGCCGCGGGCCCGCATTAACCCCCGAGACCGGCTCGGACGTGCCGGTATCCTCACTCCGATGCCCCCCGAGGACCTGATGGAACGGCTGGTCAATCTGTGCAAACGCCGGGGCTTCATCTTCCCGTCCGCCGAGATATACGGCGGGTTCCGGTCCACCTACGACTACGGGCCGCTGGGCATGCTCATGCTCCGCAACGTGAAGGATGCCTGGTTCCGGTCCATGGTCCAGCTCCGGGACGACGTGGTTGCGATCGACGCGGCCATCCTGTCCCATCCGAAGATCTGGGAGGCGTCCGGCCACCTGGCCACCTTCACCGACCCCCTGGTCGACTGCCGCAACTGCAAGGAACGCTGGCGGGCCGACGAGATCGAGGGCGTGTGCCCGAAGTGCGGCTCGACCGATCTGACCGACGCCCGGCCATTCAACCTCATGTTCAAGACCTACGTGGGGCCGGTGGCGGAGGAGGCGTCGGTCGCCTACCTCCGCCCTGAGACGGCCCAGGGCATGTTCGTCAACTTCATGAACGTGCTCCAGACGACCCGGCGCAAGCCACCGTTCGGAGTCGCCCAGGTGGGCAAGTCGTTCCGGAACGAGATCACACCGGGCAACTTCGTGTTCCGGACCCGCGAGTTCGAGCAGATGGAGCTCGAGTACTTCGTCCCCCCCGATCAGGGCGCAAAGTGGTTCGAGTACTGGTGCGACGAACGCCTGCGCTGGTACCGAGACCTCGGGATCCCCGAGAGCCTGCTTCGCCTGCGCCCCCACGACCCTGAGGAGCTCAGTCACTACTCCTCCATGACATCGGACGTGGAGTTCGCCTTCCCATGGGGCTGGGGGGAGCTGGAGGGGATCGCCAACCGGACGGACTTCGACCTGACGGCTCACGCCAAGATGTCGGGGCAGCGGATCGAGTACTTCGACCAGGCCACCGGAGAGCGCTACGTCCCCCACGTCATCGAGCCGGCGGCCGGCGCCACCAGGACGATGATGTCGTTCCTCCTCGCCGCCTACGACGAGGACCAGGTCGCGGGGGAGGCCAGGACCGTCCTCCGACTGGACCGCCGCCTCGCCCCCTACAAGGCGGCCGTGTTGCCCCTGTCCAAGAACGAGCGACTCTCGCCCGTGGCCCGGGAGGTGCTGGCCCTTCTCCAGCCTCACCTCATGTGCGAATACGACGAGACCCAGTCGATCGGCCGTCGATACCGCCGGCATGACGAGATCGGAACCCCGTACTGCGTAACGGTGGATTTCGAGTCGCTCGATGACCGGGCGGTGACCATCCGGGAACGTGACAGCACCGAGCAGGTGCGAATACCCATCGGCAAGCTGGTCGAGGAGCTCCGGGGCCGCCTCGCTCTCTGACCCGGGGCCTCGCTCCCTGCCCGCGCCACAAGGCTGCGGCCGCCCGGAACCCGATGTCCCCGGGCCACCGGCCCGGACCTGGGGATTGACCTGCCCAAACTCGCCGAGGGTCACCTAGGCTTGAAGCGACAGCCGTTTCGCCTCGGCCGGACGGCTGTGCGCAACGACAAGGCCGCCGCCGATCGCCGCCCGGGAGGGCCCCATGCAGTACGTCTTCGCCTTCGATCACAAGCACCGTCGACCGCCCATGGAGATGAAGGACCTGCTCGGAGGGAAGGGCGCGAACTTGGCGGAGATGACCTCGGTCCTGGGGCTGCCCGTTCCCCCGGGCTTCACCATCTCGACCGAGGCCTGCCGGGCGTACATGCGGGGAGGCTGGCCCGAGGGCGTCGACTCGGAGATCGACAAGCACGTCCGGCGCCTCGAGAAGACGATGGGCAAGCGCCTGGGCGACCCCGCTGATCCGCTCCTGGTGAGCGTCCGTTCGGGCGCCAAGTTCTCGATGCCGGGGATGATGGACACCGTCCTGAACCTGGGCCTCAACGACGAGTCGGTGGAGGGGCTGGCCAAGCAGACCAGCGACGAGCGCTTCGCTTACGACTCCTACCGGCGCTTCGTGTCGATGTACGGCCGCATCGTCCTGGGCCTCCCCGCGGAGGAGTTCGACGGGCCCTTCGAAGCGGCCAAGCAGCTGGCGAACACGGCAAGTGACGCCGAGGTCCCCCCCGACCTGCTCCGCTACCTGGTGCGGTCCTATCAGCAGATCGTCGGCAGGCACACGGGCAAGGCGTTCCCCCAGGAGCCGGACGAGCAGCTCCGGGGCGCCATCGAGGCCGTGTTCCGCTCCTGGAACGGTCCCCGCGCCATCGCCTACCGCAACCGAGAGCGCATCTCGCACGACCTCGGCACCGCGGTGAACGTCCAGACCATGGTGTTCGGCAACCGTGACGACAACTCGGGAACGGGGGTGGGCTTCACCCGAGACCCGGCCACCGGGGTCCAGGGTGCCTACGGGGACTTCCTCGTCAACGCCCAGGGGGAGGACGTGGTGGCGGGGATCCGCAACACGGAGCCCTTGTCCGCTCTCCAGGCCCGTTTCCCCAAGATCTACAAGGAGCTTCTCCAGATCTTCGAGCGGCTCGAGCGTCACTACCGCGACATGTGCGACACCGAGTTCACCATCGAACAGGGCAAGCTCTGGATGCTCCAGACCCGCGTGGGCAAGCGCACCGGGACGGCCGCGCTCCGCATGGCCGTCGACATGACCAAGGACCGGCGCATCAAGCTGACCAGGGCCGAGGCCGTTCAGCGGGTGACGGCCGAGCACCTCGACCAGGTCCTGCATCCGCAGTTCGCCAAGGGTGACGTGCCCGTGATCGCCAAGGGCCTCGGAGCGTCGCCCGGCGCAGCCGTGGGCAAGGCGTACTTCAGCGCCGACGACGCCGCGGCCGCGGCGGATCGGGGGGAGCGGGTGGTCCTGGTGCGGTCCGAGACCAGCCCGGAGGACGTCCACGGCATGATCGTGGCCGAGGGCATCCTGACCTCGCGTGGCGGTCTCGTCAGCCATGCCGCCGTCGTGGCCAGGGGATGGGGCAAGCCCGCGGTGGTCGGCGCCGAGTCGATCCGCATCGACGGGAAGCGGTTCTCGGTCGGCGGGGTCACCGTCGGGGAGGGGACCGTCATCTCCATCGACGGCACCACGGGCGAGGTGGTTCTGGGCGAGGTCGCCCTCTCCACGGCCGAGCCTCCCCCCGAGTTCGCCATCGTGCTGGGCTGGGCCGACGAGATCCGCCGGGGAAAGCTGAAGGTGCGGGCCAACGCCGACACCGGCCCGGACGCCGCCAACGCTCGCCGCTTCGGCGCCGAGGGCATCGGGCTGTGCCGCACCGAGCACATGTTCCTGGGAGAGGACCGGCTGCCCATCGTGCGCCGCATGATCCTGGCCGGAGCGCCCGAGGAGGAGGCCGCCGCCCTGGAGGAGCTGCGGGTGGCGCAGAAGGCCGACTTCATCGAGATCCTGGCGGCCATGGACGGCCTGCCTGTCACCGTCCGCCTGCTGGACCCGCCCCTCCACGAGTTCCTCCCCCGGACAGAGGAGCTGGCCATCAAGGCGGCCACCCAGGGGCTCACGGCCGAGGAGCGCGAGCTGTTCCGGGCTGCGGAGGTGTGGCACGAGTTCAACCCCATGCTGGGGACCCGTGGGGTGCGGCTGGGCGTGCTCAAGCCGGGGTTGTATGCCATGCAGGTCCGAGCCCTCATGGAGGCGGCTGCCGAGAGGGTCAAGGCCGGGGGCAAGCCCGTGGTGGAGATCATGATTCCGCTGACCGTGACCCGGGAGGAGCTGGCCCTGGCCCGCTCGTGGGTCTCCGACGCTGTCACCAAGGCCACCAAGGGCGTCAAGAAGCCCATCGACGTGACCATCGGGACGATGATCGAGACCCCCCGGGCCGCGCTGCGGGCCGACGAGATCGCCGAGGAAGCCGAGTTCTTTTCCTTCGGGACCAACGACCTGACCCAGATGACGTTCGGGTTCAGCCGGGACGACGTGGAAGGCAGGATGATGCCGGCGTACCTGGAGCAGGGCCTGCTCAAGCGGAATCCCTTCGAGACCATCGACCCGGGCGGGGTCGGGGAGCTGGTGCGCATGGGCGTGGAGCGGGGCCGGCGCACGACGCCCGACCTCAAGCTCGGGGTGTGCGGAGAGCATGGCGGCGACCCCGAATCGATCGCCCTGTTCTACGACGCGGGCCTCGACTACGTGAGCTGCTCGCCGTTCCGGGTGCCGATCGCCCGGCTCGCCGCTGCCCAGGCCGTCCTCGGCGCCGGGGGCGGCCCCGGTGGAACGGCCTGAGGCGCCGCAGCCGCGGCCACGGCCGCGGCCACGGCCGCGGCCACAGTCCGACCGCCTGAGCGCCCCAGCGCACCGCCTGACCGGGGCGGGAGTGGGTGGTCGCGAACTGTCCGGCGCGCCTGTCGCGCCGCGCTACCTTCGCCCGGGTGGGGATCCTCGAGGAGGACGTGGCGCGGGTGCGGGAAGCCATCGACTTCGTCGCGGTGGCGGGCGAGCACATCGGGCTCAAGCGCGTGGGTCGTCGCTGGGTCGGGCTTTGCCCCTTTCATGCCGAGAAGACGCCTTCGTTCTCCGTCAATGGCGACATGGGCCTGTACTACTGCTTCGGCTGCGGCGCGAAGGGGGACGTGATCACCTTCGTCCGTGAGCTGGAGCACCTGGAGTTCGCCGAGGCGGTCGAGCGCCTGGCGTCCAAGGCCGGGATCCAGCTCCGGTACGACGACGCCTCGGCGGGCCGCGACCGCCAGCGCCGGGACCGCCTGGTCGAGGCCATGGAGCGCGCCGTGAGCTGGTACCACGAGCGCCTCCTCACCTCCCCCGACGCGGGTTCGGCCCGGACGTACCTGCGGTCCCGGGGCTACGACGGCGAGGTCGTTCGTGCCTTCCGGCTGGGGTGGGCGCCCGACGCCTGGGATGCGCTGGCCCGGGCCCTGGCCCTGCCCGACGAGGTCCTGGAGCAGACGGGGCTGGGAATGCGCAACCGGAGGGGTCGCCAGCAGGACCGCTTCCGGGGCCGGGTGATGTTTCCCATCTTCGACGCCAGCGGCCGCCCGGTGGCCTTCGGCGGCCGCATTCTCCCTCCGGAGCTGAGGCGGGCGAGCCCCGAGGCGGGGGACACCCCCGGGCCGAAGTACGTGAACTCGGCCGAGACCCCGATCTACTCGAAGAGCCGGACCCTGTACGGCCTCAACTGGGCCAAGGGGGCGATCGTCGAGACCGGCGAGGCCATCGTGTGCGAGGGCTACACCGACGTGATCGGGTTCTCCCGCGTGGGCCTGGGGCGGGCGGTGGCCACGTGCGGCACTGCCCTGGCCGACGACCACTTCCGCACGCTCAAGAACTTCGCTCGCCGGGTCGTGCTCGCCTATGACGCCGACACCGCGGGCCAGGCCGCCGCCGAGCGGTTCTACGAGTGGGAGCGACGCTACGAGCTCGACATCGCCGTGGCCTCGCTGCCCGCGGGCGCCGATCCCGGCGATCTGGCTGCACGCGACCCCGACGCACTGCGGGCTGCAGTCGCCGGGGCTCAGCCCTTCTTGTCCTTCCGCCTGGAACGAGTGCTGGCGCAGGCCGACCTCGGTTCGCCCGAGGGGCGGGCCCGTGCAGCCGAGCGGGCCCTTCCCGTCATCGCCGAGCATCCCAGCGACCTGGTGCGGGACCAGTACGTGATGGAGGTCGCCGATCGCTGCCGGGCCGCTCCAGAGCGCCTGCGCGCCGGTCTGGCCGACGCCATCCGGGCCGGCAAGGCCAACAAGGGACCCCGCCACCCGGCCCCGGCCTCGGGCTCGCGGCCGGCACGGGCCGAGCAGGCTGAGGAGGCCGCCGAGAGTGGACGGAGGCCACGGGTGGGCACCCTCAAGCGCGGGGGTGACTCCCGGGCGGGCGCCACGGCGACGGCGACGTCGACCGAGCGGGTTCGGAGGGCGGGCGACGGCACGGCGCGCAGGGTGGAGGTCGAGGCCCTCCGTCTGGCGGTTCACCGCCCGGAGGAGGTCGCCGACCGCTTGGAGGAGGTGCTTTTCAGCGACGAGGTGAACCTGGCTGGCTTCCGCGCCCTGGCCGGCGCCTCGACGCTCCACGAGGCCATCGGCGCGGCGGCCCCCGACGCATCTGCGCTCCTGCAGCGCCTGGCCGTCGAGGAGACCGACGCCGACCCCGACGACGTCATCGCGCTCCTCGTGAAACAGGCGGTCACCAGGGCGATCGTCGAGCTGGAGGCTTGCGCCCGAGAGTCGGTCCTGGTCGTTCCCGAGGTGGCTCAGACGCTGGCGTGGTTGAAGCCCGCGGTCGAGCAGTTGCACGACCCGGACAACCGCATCGGTGCCTGCGATCGGTTGGTAGCCTGGCTCGTGCAACGGGGCGAGGAGGACGCATGACTGAGGGCGCACAGCCGCTCTCCACCCCGGCAGGCGTGCCAGAGGAGGGGTTGGCCAGATTGCTTGCGGCCGGGAAGGACCGCGGCCACCTCACCGACGACGACCTCATAGGCATCCTCGAGACCGTCGAGCTCAGCCCCGAGCTCATCGATTCCTTGGTGGCACGCGTCGAATCGGAGGGCATCGAGTTCCGCCACGAGCCGGTGGTGATCGATGAGGACGTCGAGGTCCTGGCCGAGGAGGAGCCGCCGGTGCCGGCCCCGACGGTCGGCTCTGTCGATGCCGGCTCGATCACCCCACCGACGGTGGGCCTAGGACCGGCGGCCGCGGCACCGCTGGCTCCCCCCACCGAGCCTGCCGAGGCGCCCTCCCCGACCGGCCCCGGGGGCGCGGGTGACAAGGAGCGCGGGCCGTCCGGCAACGGCAGCCCGGCCGCGGCGGTGCGGGAACCGGCCCCCCGGCCTGTGCCGGCCGTGGACCGCTCCCTCGGCGACGACTCGGGCGGGGGCGCGGGGGCCGACCCCGTGCGGACCTACCTCAAGGAGATCGGCAAGGTCCCCCTCCTCACGGGCGAGACAGAGGTTGAGCTCGCCCGCCGGATCGAGACCGGGATCGACAGCACCAGCAGGCTCCAGGGCTTGGAGTCCGCCTACGGCCCCGATGGCGTCCCCTTCGCCGACAGGCGCCGGGAGGAGCGGTCCGTACTGGACGGACGGAAAGCCAAAGAGCAGCTCATCGAGGCCAACCTTCGCCTCGTCGTGTCCATCGCCAAGCGCTACCGCAACCGGGGGATGCTGTTCCTCGACCTCATCCAGGAGGGGAACCTGGGCCTGATGCGGGCGGTCGACAAGTTCGACTACACCAAGGGCTTCAAGTTCTCGACCTACGCCACGTGGTGGATCCGCCAGGCCATAACCAGGGCCATCGCCGATCAGGCCCGGACCATCCGCATCCCGGTCCACATGGTCGAGACGATCAACAAGCTGGTGCGGGTGCAGCGCCAGCTCGTCCAGGAGCAGGGCCGGGAGCCGACCGTCGAGGAGATCGCCCTGCGGTCGGAGATGACCGTGGCCCGCGTGCGGGAGATCCAGCGCATCAACCAGGAGACGATGTCCCTCGAGCAGCCCATGGGCGACGAGGAGGACTTCAGCCTCTCCGACGTAATCGAGGACCAGGGGGCGGTCGTGCCCGCCGACGCCGCGGCCCGCACCATGCTCAACGAGGCGGTGAAGGAGGCGCTGTCCCAGCTCTCGCCTCGGGAGCAGGAGGTCATGAGGCTGCGCTTCGGTCTCGACGACGGACAGGTACGGACGCTGGAGGAGGTGGGCAAGGTCTTCGGCGTGACCCGCGAACGGATCCGTCAGATCGAGTCCAAGACCCTGGCCAAGCTGCGCCACCCCATGCGCAGCCAGCCGCTGCGTGACTACCTGGACGAGGAGTAGGCGCAGGGTCGTCCCAGCCGGGCCCGCCCCTCAGGTTTCCTCGTCGGCCTCGTAGGGGTTGCCTGTGCCTTCCTTGCCGTTGCCGAGCTTGGCGTCGACCAGGTCCTTGGCCCGCTCGACGCCGAGGTCGACCACCGCCTGAGCCTTCCCGGTGACGGTGTCGAAAGCCTCCGACCTCCGGACACGGCGCATGGTGCGGTTGATCTGCTCGTAGCGCTCCCGTCCGCCCATGGCGCCGAGGTAGTAGCCCGCACCGAAGCCCAGCAACAGACCGAATCGGAACCTCATGGCTCCGTTCTACCCCTGGGGCTCGTTCCGTGCACGTGGGCCGCCGACTGCCGCGACGGCTGCGGCCCTCGGCGCCGCCCGGTGCGTCGTCGGTCGTCACCGGGGCCGCGGGCGCTCCGAGGGGCCGCTGCTAGGGTCGTTGACCAGCCCATTCCGGGGTAGCTCAACCGGCAGAGCAGCGGACTGTTAATCCGTTGGTTGAGAGTTCGAGTCTCTCCCCCGGAGCTCGCGGCCGTGCCCGCGCCCCGGGCCCGTAGCTCAGTGGTCAGAGCGAGCGACTCATAATCGCCAGGTCGCAGGTTCGATCCCTGCCGGGCCCACGCCGCCTTCCGGCGCCAACCGGCTCGCTGTCGCCCCCCGGTCGCGACGAGCCCCCGCCCTCGTTGTTTGTTGTGAACCCCGATTGGGCGGGGGCTGCGTCACTCGACGTTACGAGGGTACCCGCAAACGACGCCGATGATGCGTCATGTTCCGAAGTTCAGCTGACGTTCACTCGGCCAGCCAGCTGTCGGCGTGGTCGAGCAGGAACCGGCTGACGGCCAGGCAGCGGTCGAAGACCTCGCAGAGAAGTTCCTCGCCCGCCAGGATGCGGGCGAGGGAGACCTGCTGGCGTGCGATCACCGTCAGCCGGCGCTCGGGGGCGTCGGTGGCCGAGGCGAACGAGTCCATGGCCGACACCTCGAGGGGCAGGTCGATCCCCCCCACCCCGGCCAGGTCGATGGCCAGGCGGAGGAGGTCGGGGCCGGCGGGGAGGGGAGGCATGGCCCAGGTGAAGGTGAGAGGGAATTGGAAGTCATCGGATCGGCGTCTTCGGGCAGCTCCACCACGATGTCCTCGAAGGAAAGAAGGACCCGGGGGTCGACCTCCAGGGCCAGATGGAGGTCCAGCGGCCCGCCGCATCCCTCCTCGGGGTGGAGATCGACCTCCCACGCCTGGCGGAGGGAGTAGCTCTCGACGAAGTGACGCTCGTCGTGCACATGAAAGCCGTGGTCGACGGCATGGTCCTTGAGCTCGGCCACATACCCGGCCACGTCGATGACGGCCACTGTGAGGCCAGCCTAAACGGGCCGGCGGTAGCGTCGCCCCCGGTGGACGACGAGGACCTCCTGGACGCGCTGGGCGCGGCGGCCGACGCGGTGAGCGCTGCTCTGGGTCGTCTCTCGGACTGGGGCCCGGCGGGGACCAGACCCGGGCAGTACCGCTCCGACCTGGTGGCCGACGAGGCTGCCGTCGATGTGCTCGGGGCCGCGGGTCTCGGCGTGCTGAGCGAGGAGTCGGGGCTGATGGACGACGACCGCGGCGTCCTCGTCGTCCTCGATCCCCTGGACGGCTCGACCAACGCAGCCCACGGCATCCCCTGGTTCGCCACCAGCCTCTGCGCCGTCGACGAGGGCGGACCCAGGGTGGCGCTGGTGGTCGACCAGGCCCGGGGGGTCCGCTTCCACGCCATCCGGGGCGGGGGAGCGAGGAGAGACGGCGGGGAGATGAGGCCGTCGCGCCGCCGGGAGCTGGGAGACGCGGTGGTGGCGCTGTCGGGGTGGCCGGGCCGGCACCTCGGGTGGCGCCAGTACCGGGTGCTGGGTGCCGCCGCCCTCGACCTGTGCGCCGTGGCCGGGGGAGTGGTCGATGCCTACCTGGAGTGCGACGGCGACAGCCTGGGCCCTTGGGACTACCTGGCGGGCGCGCTCATCTGCCGGGAGGCGGGAGCGGCGGTGGCCGACGCCGAGGGCCGGGACCTGGTCGTGCTCACCCACGAGGCCCGGCGCACGCCCGTGGCGGCCGCCACCCCTGAGCTCCTCCGGGCCCTGACCCGGTCCCGGTGGGAGGGGCACACCACCGCTCCCGGGAGCCGTCCGGAAGCGTCTGAGAGAAAAACGAGTTGACGGCGAATGCCCGGCATGTTCGGATAGCACCGTCCGGGGACCGTTCTCGGACGCCTGAGAGGAGCAACGAGTGCGCGTAGGGGTCTGGTATTCGGCGAAGCCCAAGGGCCTGGTCGGTACCGGCGCGCCTTCGCTCGGCTCGGCCGTGCCGTCGATCCAGGGATTCGGCTTCCGTCACGTCGAGCTCTGCATGACCGGTAACGACGGGGCCGTGCGGCCGATGGGTTCATCTGGAGGACCAGCTGGATAGGGACCAGCGAACCACCAGAGAAGGCCCAGAGGCCGCCGGGAAGCCCCGGCGGCCTTTTTGTTTCTTCGGTTTTCCTCGATCCCCCGGGTCGAGGGATCCGAGCTCCAGCTCAGGCGTCCGAAGCGGATGCCCCGGTGTCGAACAGAGGGGAGAGGCGAGATGCTCGCCGAACGTGACCAGGGGTCGTTGCTCGAGGAGTTGGTCCAGCCCGTGCGCTGGGGCGATGCCCGCTGCCGGGACGGCGCGGGCTCGATGGTTCCGCTCTTCTTCTCCGAGCAACTCGACGACATCGCCCGGGCCAAGGCCATCTGCGCCCGGTGCCCGGTCATCGAGCCCTGCCTGGCAGGGGCGGTGGAGCGACGGGAGCCCTGGGGTGTCTGGGGCGGTCAGCTCTTCGCCAACGGCAAGATCCTGGCCTTCAAGCGCAAGAGGGGTCGCCCGCCCAAGAACGCCCAGGCCCAGATGACGGCCTAGCTCGAGGTTTCGGGCCGGGCCGGCGGGGACAGGTCGTGACCCGCCGGCCTCGGCCCGGCCGACCGCGCCCGGCCGGGGAGGGCCGGGCCCGGGCCCGGGGGCCAGCGCGTGCCCGGCGCGTCCGACCCGCTCAGCTCGAGGAGACGGCGAGCGGGGTTCGCACGGCGCCCGCCGAGGAGGGGTGCCTGAGTTTGGACAGGGCCTTGGCCTCGATCTGTCGGATGCGCTCCCGGGTGAGCTGGAACGACCGGCCCACCTCTTCCAGCGTCCTGGGGTCCCCGTCGGCCAGTCCGAAGCGCAGGCGGAGGACATGGCGCTCCCGATCCGACAGCCTGGCGAGCGCCACCCGCAGGGCGCGCTGCTGAAGGGAGGCCGCGGCGGCGTCGAAGGGTGCGGTGGCGGCCCGGTCCTCGAGCACGTCCGCCAGCTCGGCGTCGTCCTCCTCCCCCACGGGGGCCTGCAGCGACACCGGGTCGGGGAGCACGGCGCGCACGTCGAGCACCGTTCGTGCGTCCATGCCGGCGTGGGCGGCGATCTCCTCCACGCTCGGCTCCCGGCCCAGGGAGCCGGCCAGCAGGCTGGTCACCTTGGCCACCCGCCGGCTGGCCTCCACCATGTGGACCGGCACCCGGATCGTCCTGCCCTTGTCGGCCAGGGCCCGGCCGATGGCCTGGCGGATCCACCAGGTGGCATAGGTCGAGAACTTGAAGCCGCGGGTGTGCTCGAACTTCTCCACGGCCCGCATGAGACCGAGGTTGCCCTCCTGCACGAGGTCGAGGAGCGGGAGCCCGAGTGCCTGGTAGCGCTTGGCGATGGACACGACGAGGCGGAGGTTGGCCTGGATGAACCGACGCCTGGCCTCTTCGCCTTCCGACGCCACCCGGCGGAGACGGCGCCGCGCCGCTGGAGACAGCGGAGCCGAGCCAGAGCCGGTCTCGCTCGCCTCCAGAGAAGCGGCCGCCTCCCGACCCCGGGCCATGACCGCGGCCAGGGCCACTTCCTCTTCTGCGGTGAGCAGCGGATAGTTCCCGATCTCCTTCAGATACTGCCGTACCGGGTCCTCCAGAAGCGGTTCGTCGCTCCGCCAGCCCATCAGCACGCTCCTGCTCGAGTCGCGACCACTACCGTTGGCCTGTGCGCGAGGGTAGTGCCCCCGAGCCGCCGATCCTGGTATCCGCGTGCCTTCTCGGCGTCGCGTGCAACCACAAAGGTCTGGCCAGCGCGACCGACGCCATCGCCGAGCTGGGCCGGCGCCGGCGTCTGGTGCCGGTGTGCCCCGAGGTCGCGGGAGGGTTGCCCACGCCGCGGCCGGCCGCGGAGATCCAACCCGACGGCACCGTGCGCACGGCCGGGGGCGAGGACGTGACCGACGCCTATCAGCGCGGCGCAGCCATGGCGGTGAGCTTGGCGCGGCAGATGGGCGTGTCGGAAGCAGTGTTGAAGGCGCGCTCGCCGTCGTGCGGCTGTCATCAGGTCTACGACGGAACCTTCGGCGGCACGACCGTGGCGGGTGAGGGGATCACGGCGCGCGCCCTGCGCCAGGCGGGCGTGTCCGTTCGTTCGGAAGAGGACCTAACCGAGGAGCTCTCCGCGTCGCTCTGGCCACAGACGGGCCGGCGCTACCCTGAGGCACCTTCGGGCGCTTAGCTCAGTTCGGTCCAGAGCAGCTGTCTTACAAGCAGCAGGCCGGGGGTTCAAATCCCTCAGCGCCCACACCTCAGCGCCCACACCTCAGCGCCCACTTTGGCTCCCCGGTAGAGTCGACGTTGGAAGCCGTCCGGCGGTGGCCTTCTCGGCGGCGTTGAGCCACGCCTGGCGCCGCGCTCTGCGTCGGCCATGTTGGGACCTTCACTTCTACCCGCATGCTCGCGCTGGAAGTCCCAGGAGGGCCTTGGTGCCGTCTGGCCCGACATGGCTCGTCCAAACGCCGGTATTCAAGCTGACGGCTCTGATCTCCGCCCGCGCACCGGTCCAGGAGAGCTGAAGAGAGACCCGTCATTCCACCATCGACGTCTGAGCACGACGGAACTAGCGACAGCCAGGAGAAGACAGAGCGGTACGGTGATCAAGGCGAGGGGTTCGTAGCGGTGCGCGGCGAGGTTGTTCGCCCACCACCAATCGACCGGAGCCTCCACTGCGGGCGCCCGGCCGCCCCGGTCCACGGTCAGATACGGGGGATCGCCCGATAGGCCGCGGTACAGGTCCCGGGCGTCGACATACAGCTGAGCATGCGCGGGCGTCCAGTACAAAGAGTGGAAAGTGACGTTCCCGGACGACACGACATCATCGACCTTTGCTTCGTAGTAGGCAGTGCTCGCCCCGACCACCTGAACCCCGATTGCCACGGCGACCAGGAGTCCGGCGCTCGCACGCAAACCCTGCCGCGGCACCTGCCGGAGGAGGTCCAGGGCGTGTCCGAGCGGCACGAGAGCCAGTCCGGCAACCGGCACGAGGTACCGCGGACCCCACGTATCCTCCCCGGACCAGTTGGCGAGTCGGGCGTGGACCAGGAGCGCCCCGATGATCGCCGTCGCGGCTGCGAGTGTGACGTGCGGATCGATCCGCCATAACCGGCGCCAACCCAACAGGGCCAGAAGAACCAGGGGAGAGAAGACGATCAGACCGCGCCCAGGGCTGACCAGTTGCCCGGCGAGCCCGCCCAGTAAAGATCCGTTCATCTGGGTATTCGGATCACCATTGTGACCGGAGTTGAAAATCGACCCGAACCGGAGCCAGTTGTACCACCAGTAAACGGCGACGGCGAAGACGAGAGGCAGCATCCACGCAACCACGACACCTGCCGCACGGTGCCAGCGGTGACGCCCGGTCCAGGCCAGATACAAGGCGGCCGCGGTGATCGGTATGACCGGGAAGGCCGAGTCGATTCGCATCATGATCGCCCAACCGGCGCTCAACCCCCCAGCGAGGGCCCAGGCGACGTTGTTACGGGCTCGTCGTATGCGCGTTACACACCAAAACGCCAGCAGCAGGAAGAGTGACGTCGGGGTGACGTCGAAGCTGATGTGTGCGAAGGGCCACGCGATGCTGGCGAACGCGAACAGGACACCGGCGGCCAGCGCGCTGGTAGAGCTCGCGCCGAGATCTGCGACCAGCACCGTGAAAACGACGACTGCGATGGCGGTGGCAATCGGGTCGATGAGGGTGGACCCTGCCCACAGCCACCGAGCTGGGAGGAACCTCGCCAGGGGATATGCAAGGAGCGACGAGCCGATGTCATGGGCTGCGTAAGTACGACCATGTCGCCCCGGTTGGACCCCACCTCCGACGACAACCTGACCAGGAGCGATATCCCCTTGCCCGTGAGCCAGGGACGAGGCGACCGAGACCTCCTCGACCCAATCGGCCGTCTGTACCCGTCCATTGCCAGTGACTACATACACGGACAAGGCGAGCAGAAACAACGCTAACAGGAGAGATCGACGGGAGTGTGGAGCATGGCCTCGACCACTCCGAACATGTGGCGGAACGGGCACCGGTTGGTGAGGCTACAAGTTCCGCGCAGTCGGTCCCGCTATCGCAGGTAGCGCGAGCCACGATCTCGGAGTTGGCCCTGGGCGCCTTGGCCAGCACGTTGCGCGTCGTGCTAGGCGCCGACAAACTCGCGGACGTAGTGGATAACTGAGCGAGTCGATGAGCCCTGGGCTGCAAAGAAGCAGGTCGGCACAGCGATGATTCCGACCTGGCTACAAGCACCAGGCCGAGGGTTCAAATCCCTCAGCGCCCACTTCAGCGTTCCCTGCCGGAGGCGCAGCGCGACAAGCTGAAGTGCGGTGTACCCTCGTTGTCAGCCAGGCTTCGGCCTGCCAACTCGGGCGTTTGCCTCGCCTTGGAACAAACCCCGCTTCAAACAGTCGGAAGGGGAGGAACAGTGGGCTTGTCGCTCCGGCGCACCAGCGCCATCACCGCGGTCCTTTTGTTGGCCATCGGTCTGTCCGCCTGCAGCTCTTCGAAGACGAAGACGAAGACCGCAGCGTCGACTCCGACCACGGCTGCGGCGGCGTCGATCTCGGCGACGTCGTTCACCAGTGACTTCTCGGCCATGGCCCAGCTCAAGTCGCTGGCCGCGCAGGGGAAGGGAAAGATCGGCGTGCTGCTGCCCGACACGACGACATCGGCCCGGTACGTCAACTTCGACGCCCCTTACCTGGCGAAGGCCTTCCAGGCGGCCGGCCTCACGACCAGTGACTTCAAGGTCGACAACGCCCAGGGCAAGGCCAGCACCATGCAGACCCAGGCCGAGGCTGACATCACCGAGGGCGCCAGCGTCCTCGTGATCGACGCCCTCGACTCCGGCAGCGGCGCCGCCATCGAGGCCAACGCCACGTCCAAGGGCGTCAAGGTGATCGACTACGACCGCCTCGTAAAGGGAGGCACCGCGGGCCGGGTGTACGTGAGCTTCGACAACGTGAGCGTCGGGAAGCTGATCGGTCAGGGCGAGGTCGACTGCATCTCGGCCTGGAACGTGGCCAAGCCGAACGTCCTGGTGATGGACGGCGACCCCACCGACAACAACGCCAGCCAGTTCTCGCAGGGGTACAACGGCGTGTTGAAGCCGTTCTTCGACAACGGGTCTTACGTAAAGGTGGGAGAGCCGGCCGGCACCTGGACGCCGTCGGTCGCGCAGACGACGTTCTCCCAGCAATACACGGCCCACCCGAACATCAACTCGGTGGTGACGCCGAACGACGACAACGCCAACGCCGTGATCTCCTATCTGCAGAGCAAGCAGATCAAGGCGAAGAGCTTCCCGACCACGGGCCAGGACGCCTCTCTGTCGGGTCTGCAGAACATCCTCAAGGACTACCAGTGCGGCACGGTCTACAAGCCGGTCTACACCGAGGCTCAGGCCGCGGCCGCCATCGCCCTGTACCTGCGGGCCGGCCAGACCGCACCGTCCACTCTCCTGAACGGCACGACCAGGGACACCACCGCCAACGCCGACGTCAACTCAGTGCTGCTGACCCCGGTCTGGGTGACGGCCCAGAACATGGCGTCGACGGTCGTGAAGGACGGGGCCGTGAAGGCTTCGGACCTGTGCGTCTCTGCGGTCGCCAGCGCCTGCTCGACCAACGGGATCAGCTGAGCGCAGCCCGTGGGTGGAAAGGGGCCGCGCCAGGCGTACGTCGGGCGCGGCCCCGGGCCGACGGCGGCTGTGGCCGCCTGGGGGAGCGGCGGGCGATGACGACGGCACGGCCGGCACGGAGCACGGCGAGGACGGGAGCACGGCGTTGACGGGAGCACGGCGTTGACCAGCCCAGTCCGGTCAGCTCCCGCCGGGTCGAGCCCGGCCAAGGCGGGGCAGGCGTTGCTCGAGCTGCGGGGCATCGACAAGAACTTCGGCGCCGTGCAGGCGCTGGTGGACATAAACCTCGAGGTGCCCGGGGGCCAGGTGACGGCTCTGGCCGGGGACAACGGCGCGGGCAAGTCCGTGCTCATCAAGTGCATCGCCGGCATCCACTCTCCCGATGGCGGCCAGATGTTGTGGGAAGGCGAGCCCGTGCACGTCCGGACTCCGAGGGACGCCGCCGCCTTGGGCATCGAGACCGTGTATCAGGACCTGGCTCTGTGCGACAACCTCGACATCGTCCAGAACATGTTCCTGGGCCGGGAACGGCTGCGCCACCTCCTGCTCGACGAGGAGGACATGGAGAACGCGGCCCGGCAGACGCTGACCAGCCTGGCCGTGACCACGGTGCGTTCGATCCGCCAGCCCGTGGCCTCCCTTTCCGGAGGGCAGCGCCAATCCGTGGCCATCGCCAAGGCCGTGCTGTGGAACTCCAAGCTGGTGATCATGGACGAGCCCACCGCGGCTCTCGGGGTGGCTCAGACGGCCATGGTCCTCGACCTGGTTCGGCGCCTGGCTGACCGGGGGCTGGCTGTGGTCATCGTCTCGCACAACATGAACGACGGCTTCCAGGTCGCCGACCGGATCGCCGTGCTGCACTTGGGGCGCATGGTCGCCGTCCGGCCCGCGGCGGACCTCGACCGCCAGATCGTGGTGGACCTCATGACCACGGGAGCGTCGACCCGGGAGGTGGGGCGGCGGTGACCGGGAGACGGGCGGGGGCGGGCGATGGCCAAGGTTGACGAACCCGCTCACCCGGACAGCGTGGCCGCCGAGGCCGAGCTGACCGAGGCGGCCGCCAGCCAGGCGAACCTGGCCGTGGCCCCCGAGCTGGTCGCCGACTCGCTGGGCGAGTACCTCCGGGCCTGGGTGGCACGGATCAGGGCGGGCGAGAGCGGCGTCCTGCCCGTCATCGGCGGGCTGCTGCTCATCTCCATCCTGTTCCAGAAGCTCAACTCCCACTTCCTGACCGCAGGGAACCTCGTCAACCTGCTCGTGCAGGGATCCGTCTACATGACGCTGGCCATGGGCGAGGTCTTCGCCCTGCTCCTGGGCGAGATCGACCTGTCCATCGGCTTCGTCAGCGCCATCGGCGGCACCGTGGTGGCCGAGCTCGTCAAACAGTCCTCCGGCTGGCCTTGGTGGGCGGCCGTCATCGTCGGACTGCTGGCCTGCGCCGCCATCGGCGCCATTCAGGGCACCATCATCACCAGGATCGGCCTGCCGTCCTTCGTCGTGACCCTGGCGGGCCTGCTCGGCTGGCAGGGCGTGTTGCTCCTGATCCTGGGCAAGGGCGGCTCGTTGCCGATCAACGTCAACGTCATCAACGACATCGCCAGCGGCAACCTCACGGCGACGGCGAGCTGGATCGTCATGCTCGCCATCGTCGCCGCCTACGCGGCCAGGACGTGGTTGCAGTACTCGCGTCGGCGGTCCAAGGGTCTGGTCGTCCCCCCCGGCAGCCTCGTGCTCCTCAAGATCGTCGCCGTCCTCGTCGCCGGCGTCGTGGTGGTGGTGATCTGCAACACCAACCGGGGCACGCTCGTGCCCATCAGGGGCATGCCCTGGGTCGTGCTCATCGTGCTCGGGGTGCTGGCCATGTGGACGTTCCTCCTGGGCCGAACCAAGTTCGGCCGCTACGTCTACGGCATCGGAGGCAACGCGGAGGGGGCGCGCCGGGCCGGAGTGAGCCTGGCCACCATCCGCACGCTTGCCTTCACCCTGGCCTCCTTCACTGCCGGGATCGCCGGCATCATCGGCGCCTCCCGCCTGCGGTCGGTGTCGACGGCCATCGACGGAGGCAGTCTGGTCCTGTACGCGGTCGCCGCCGCCGTGATCGGGGGAACGAGCCTCTTCGGTGGCCGGGGCAAGGCCATGCACGCCGTGCTCGGTGGCCTGGTCATCGCCGCCATCGACAACGGCATGGGGCTGCAGGGCTACAGCGCGGCGGCCAAGTTCGTGGTCACCGCCCTGGTTCTGCTGGCCGCCGTCACCATCGACGCCGTGGCCCGGCGGGGCCGGACCACGGCGTAGTCCGTCCCTGGCGCCGAGCTCCCTGGCTCCTCCGGCTCAGGTCCCCAGGCCCTCCTTCAGGGCGATCACGCTGAACAGGGCGCCCGCGGGATCCGTCGCCAGGGCGAACCGACCGGGCTCGATGTCGCGGGGCTCCGACATGACCGAGCCGCCCAGCTCCCCGATGCGCTTGGCGGACGCGTCGGCGTCGGCCACGGCGAAATACACCACCCAGTGGGAGGGCACCTGCGGGGGCATGTTCTCGGGCCTGGCCATCATGCCGCCGATCGAGTGGCCGCCCAGCTTCCACTCCGTGTAGCCGCCGGGACCCTGGGGACCGTAGGACTCCGAGCCCCATCCGAACACGGCGCCGTAGAACGTCTTCGACCCCTCCACGTCGGTCGTGACCAGCTCGCTCCAGCAGTAGGTACCGGGCTCGTCCACTACTCCGGCTCCCTTGTGGACCCGGGGCTGCCACAGGCCCAGGGCAGCACCGGCAGGATCGGCGAAGACAGCCATGCGGCCCACGTCGAGCACGTCGAAGGGGTCCATGAACAGCTGCCCGCCGCCGGCCTTGACCTTCTGGGCCACGTCGTCGGCGTCGTCGACGTTGACGTAGGTGGTCCAGACCGGTGGCCCGGGATTCTGCTGGGGCCCGAGGCCGGCCACGGCCCTGCCCTCGAGCTGGGCGATGGCGTAACCCCCGGCCTCGGGCGGGCCCTGCTCGACGGTCCAACCGAACAGGTCCGAGTAGAAGCGGGCCGCCTTCTCGGGGTCGGCGGTGCCCAGGTCGACCCAGGACGGGACACCGTGCTCGTAGGACTCCTTCTCCATGAGCCTCTCCTCTCGCCTCGCTGCCGCGCCGGCGACGCGCCTCCCCGGGACCTCCACCGACTCCACCAGGGTAACCCGGGCCCGTCGCCCGACGACGGGCCCGCGGCTCAGAGACTTGCGCCCGGGCCGGACGCCAGGAGCTCGGACAGGGTCACGAGCCGGTACCCCCGCGCCGCCAGGCCGTCCAGAAGGAGAGGGAGGGCCTGCAGCGTGCGCGAGCGGTCCATGCCCCCGTCGTGGGCGAGCACTACCGTCCCCGGTCGCATGCGGGCCAGGAGCCGGCTCACGCCGTCGGCGACCGCGCCCCGGCGGCCGATGAAGCGCTCGACGGTGAGGCCCCAGAAGACCGTCTGCTCCCGGGCCCGGGCCGCGGCCCGGGCCACGACCTTGGTCGTAAAGCCGCGGGGTGGGCGAAACAGGAGAGGGCGGGGAGCGCCGGCGGCCACGATGGCGCGGGACCCGCCGGCCACCTCGGCCTGTACCCCTGCAGGCGTCAGGAACTCGAGGTGGGCGTGGGTCAGGGTGTGGTTGCCGATCTCGTCGCCCCCGGCGAGCTCGGCCCGGACCAGGTCGGGGTGGGCCAGGGCGCTGCGGCCGACCAGGAAGAAGGTGGCCCGCCCGAAGCGGCCGCCCAGGAGGCCGAGGACGGCGGGAGTCCAGCGCGGGTCGGGGCCGTCGTCGAAGGTGAGGGCGACCAGTGGCCTGCCCGTCGTGACCCGGAACACGGCGTGCGACTGGACGCGCTCACGGGCCTCCGGGGTGTCGGTCTGGCGGGGGTCGTTGGCGCCGCAGCCGGCGACGACGGTCGCGGCCATGGTCAGGGCCAGCGAGTTGGCGAGCCAGCGGCGCGGCCGGGCAAGTGCCACGAACCGCATCGTAGGGGTGGGTTTGCGGCCCACAACCCCGGGATCGGCCCGTCCGTGCACCTGTACCGTAGGTCTCAGACGTGCGCCTGCTAGTCCGCTTCCTGTTCATCAGCATCATGGCCGGCGTCGGTTTGGCTGCCGGGGTGCTGCTCATGGTCCCTGCCGCGCGCGCCCTGACGGGTGCCATCAGGTTCCGCTCCGGTCATGCCGTGGTGGAGCTCGACCAGCTCTCGCTGCGCTCCCTCGTCTATGACCGCAACGGCAAGGTCATGGCCACCCTGCACGCGGAGGAGAACCGGTCGCCCGTCTCCCTGTCCCAGGTGCCGCCCCAGGTGGTGGACGCCGTGCTCGACGTGGAGGACCGCCGCTTCTTCCATCATCCCGGCATCGACATTCGCTCGCTCCTGCGGGCCGGGCTGACCGACGTCAACACGGGCACGGTCCGCCAGGGCGGCTCCACCATCACCCAGCAGCTGGTCAAGAACTCCCTCCTGACGCCCCAGCGCAGCGTGCACCGGAAGTTCCGGGAGGCGATCCTGGCCCTCCGGCTCGAGGACACCATGAGCAAGCAGCAGATCCTGGAGCGCTACCTGAACACGGTGTACTTCGGCAACGGTGCCTACGGCCTGCAGGCCGGGGCCGAGACCTACTTCGGGACCGACGTGGGCCACCTCACCACCGTGCAGGCGGCCCTGATGGCCGGACTCATCCGCAACCCGCAGGGTTACGACCCGATTCGCCACCCGGAGGCAGCCCGCCAGCGCCGGGACGTGGTGCTGGACGAGATGGTCGCCGGCGGCCACCTGAGCCAGGGCGACGCCGACCGGCTGAAGCTGGAGCCGCTGCCCATCAAGGTCGTCAACCCCTCACCTCCCGACGACTACTTCGTCGAGGAGGTGAAGCAGAGGCTGCTGGACGATCCCCGCCTGGGCGACACCGCCACCGCCCGCTACAACGCGGTGTTCCGCGGCGGCCTGCAGATCACCACCACCTTCGATCCCGACATGCAGCAGAAGGCGCAGCAATCCGTCCGCGACCAGCTGCCCAACAGCGACGGGCAGTTCACCGCGGCCCTCATCGCGGTGGAGCCGTCGAGCGGCGCGGTGCGGGCCATGGTCGCGGGCGCCGACTTCGCCTCGGCCAAGTACAACCTGGCCACGTCCCGGGGCGGGAGCGGCCGCCAGCCCGGGTCCTCGTTCAAGCCCTTCGTGCTGCTGGCGGCCCTGGAGGAGGGCCATGGCGTGTACGACCCGGTGGATGGATCGTCCCCGTGCACGGTGCGGGTCAAGGGCTACCCGCCCTACAGCCCCAAGAACGTCGAGGGCGAGGCCAACGGCCCGGTGACCCTGCTCAACGCCACCGCGCACTCGATCAACTGCGCCTACGTCCGCCTGGGCGCGTCCGTGGGCCTGGACCGCATCGTGGACATGGCCAGCCGCCTGGGGATCCCGCGGTCCAAGCTCACGCCCCTGCCCTCGATGAGCCTGGGAACCGAGGAGGTCAGCCCTCTCGACATGGCCTCGGCCTACGCCACCATCGCCGACGACGGCGTGCGTCACGAGCCCCGGTTCGTCGAGAAGGTGGTCGACCGCAACCGCCATGTCGTCTTCGAGGGCGGGGACAAGGGCAAGCAGGTCGTGTCCGCCCAGCTGGTCCGGGAGGCCGTGCTCGCCATGCGGGCCGTGGTGCAGTACGGCACGGGAACTCGAGCGGCGCTGAGCGACCGCGAGGTTGCGGGAAAGACGGGAACCTCGGAGAACTACGAGAACGCCTGGTTCGTCGGCTTCAGCCCGCAGCTGGCCACCGCGGTATGGATGGGCTCGCCGTCCGGCAACGTGCCCATGCGGGACGTGGGAGGCATACGGGTCTTCGGCGGCACCTATCCGGCGGCGATCTGGCACCAGTTCATGGCCGGCGCCCTCCAGGGGTTGCCTCCACTCGCCTTCTCTGCCCCGAACCCGGACGAGATCCCCCCGCCCGAGCCGCTGAAGGTGGCCCCGCCGGTGCGGTCGAGGCCCACCACCTCGCTCTCGTCCCCCCCGCCCGCCCGGCCCGCCTCCACCCTGCCCGCCCCCACACCCACGGCGCCGCCGAGCGTCCCGACCACAGCGACGTCGTCGCCCCCGACCTCGCTGGGCCCGACGTCGACCACCCGTCCTCGCCGGAGGCCCCCGCCCTCCACGACCAACGGCAACAATCAGCCCTAGACCGATGCCAGGACCGCTCGAGACCATGCTCGCCGTACAGGAACACGATCTCGCCGTGGACCGCCTCGTCCACCGCCGGGAGACCCTGCCCGAGCGGGCCGAGCTGGCCGCGGTCGACGATGAGGCCGCGGCCGTCGACGCCAAGCTGGGCGACGCCGCCGGCCGGGGCGACGAGCTGGAGCGGCGTCAGACGAGGTTGGAAGAGGAGGTGGCGGCGGTGGAGCGGCGGATCACCGAGGTCGACCGCCGGCTCTACTCGGGCGAGGTGTCTGCTTCCCGTGAGCTGCAGGCCATGGCGGCCGAGATCGAGGCCCTCAAACGCCGGCGCTCTGATCTCGAGGACCAGGCCCTGTCGGTCATGGAGGAACGGGAGCCGGTGGACGCGGAGGTGAGCGAGCTGGAGGCTCAGCGCCTCGCGCTGGACGAGCGGGCCGAGGTGGTGCAGGCCGCCATCGCCCGGGCCGAGGCCGTCATCGACGCCGAGCTGGCCGTCGAACGGGAGACCCGGTCGGAACTGGCCGCCGCCCTACCCACCGACCTCGCCACCCAGTACGACCGCCTACGCGCCCGCCTGGGCGGCATCGGCGCGGCCCGCCTGGTGAGCGGGTCGTGCACCGGCTGCCATCTGACGCTCTCTGCCATCGAGCTCGACCGTATCCGACGAGCGCCGCCGGACACCGTGCAGCACTGCGAACAGTGCGGCCGCATCCTGGTTCCCTAGAGACGCCGAGGTGCTCGTGCTGGTCCGACACGGACAGACCGCGGCCAACGCCGAGGGCCGGCTCCAGGGACGGACCGACCCGCCCCTGACCCATGTGGGGCGCGGCCAGGCCCGGGCCCTGGCGAGCATGGTCTGCCGGGGTGGGTCGGCGCCGGTTCGGCTGCTCAGCAGCCCCCTCACCCGAGCGCGGGAGACGGCGGCGGCGTTGGGGTTGAGCCTCAGCGTCGAGGTGGACGAGCGCTGGGTGGAGCTCGACTACGGGGAGCTGGACGGCCGGCGTGTGGCCGAGGTTCCCTCCGAGGCCTGGGACGCGTGGAGGGCCGACGCGAGCTGGGCCCCGCCCGGTGGCGAGTCGCTGGCGGCCGTGGGGGAGAGGGTGCGCCGCGCCTGCCAGGCCCTGGCTCGGGAGGCGGCGGAGGCCGACGTGGTCGTCGTCAGCCACGTCTCGCCCATCAAGGCCGCGGCCGCGTGGGCCCTGGGGGCGGGCGACGGGATGGCGTGGCGCATGCATCTGGACCTGGCCTCGGTGTGCCGTATCCGCACCGGGCCCAGGGGGCCGGTGCTGGTCAGCTTCAACGAGCTCCCGGCCCCGGCCGGCCCGCTCCCTGGGCCAGGCGGCTGAGGGCGCAGGCGAGGGTCTCGGCCTCGGCGTCGGTCAGGTGCCGCCCGAAGTGCTCCTGGATGCCACGGAGGTGGGTGGGCGGGCCCGCCCCGCCTCGGTGAGCACGACGAAGGACCCCCTGCGGTCGGTGGGGCAGCTCTCGCGGCTGACCAGGCCTTCCCCCTCCAGCCGGTCCACCAGGCGGGTGATGCCGCTGGGCGTGAGCAGGACCGACTCGGCCAGCTCGTGCATGCGCAGACGGCGCCCGGGGGCACGGCTCAGGAACAGCAGCACCTCATAGCTGCTCAGGGGCAGACCGTGCTCCCGGCGCAGGTCGTCCTCCAGCCGGTCCAGGAGGGCGCGCTGGGCCAGGAGTAGGGCCTGCCATGCATCCAGGCGCCGTCCGTCCGGCTTCGATGCCACCCCTCACCCTAGCGCCTTTCCTTGCGCGCTCAATCAGATCGGAGAACATTGTTGTCTCAGCAACGTCTGACTGGGTCGGTGTTCCCATCGACGAAGAAGGAGGCCCTCATGGGCCAAACCGCGACGAGCGAGCTGGTGCGCATGCACGAGGGGCGAGAGGCGCCCCATCTCCGAGCCTACGAGCTGGACCGGCCGGAGCCCGCGTGAGGACCCCCCGGGGGGCCTCAGCGCCGGCGGGCCTTGACCTCGGGGTTGTAGCAGACGCCCCGCATGCCGAGCATCTGGGCGGGGATGCACAGGTTGGAGCTGCGGCAGAGGCGGGGGCCTCCATCGCCTCGCAGGATGCGGGCGGCCAGGTCGGGTTCGGCGTAGAAGGGCCGTCCCAACCCGACCAGGTCGGCGTCGCCCCGATCGAGGATGGCGTTGACCTCGGCCGCGGTGCGGATGCCACCCACGGCCAGCACGGGTATGGCCACCCGGCGCTTGGCCGCCGAGAAGAGCGAGCGGTTCCACACCGGGCGAAACTGCGCCCGGCGTCCCCCGACCCATGACCCCGCCGCTATCACGCCCCGGCGGATCCGGGACGGGGCCGCGGCCCGGAAGCGCCGGCGCATGGCGGGCTGCCGCCACAGGGAGGAGGGGACGCCGCCCCGGCTCAGCGTGGTGTCGGGGAAGACCGAGACCTCCACGGGGGTCACCGCGTCGAAGCCCCACTCCTCCACCAGGGTGCACAGGCGCATGGCTTGTTCCCGCGTTGTTCGGGCGCCGAGCGGAGGTGCCGTCTCCACCGGGACCTTGACCGTGCATGGGTAGTCGGCGCCGGCCCGGGCCGAGACCTGTTCGCGGATCAGGCCCAGGATGCGGGCTCGAGCCTCGAGCGACCCCCCGAACTCGTCCGTCCTGTGGTTGTAGAACGGCGAGAGGAACTGGTCGAGCAGCTTGGCGTTGGCCGACCCCAGCTCCACCCCGTCATAGCCGGCCTCCCGGGCCCACGCCGCCACCTGGGCGAAGCGGGCGGCCACATTCCGCACCTCCTCGGTCGTCAGCACGTGGACGGGGACGCCGAAGAAGGCGGGCCGGAGCAGCCAAGGGATGGGCGAGGCGGCCAGCAGGGGTCCCTTGCGCTGCGAGGCGTAGGGCTCGTGCCAGGCCTCCATGGCGAAGATTCCCCCGTGGCCCAGCTGCAGGAAGATGGCCGCTCCCTCCCTGTGGACGGCATCGACCATGGGCGCCAGACCGAGCACCGCCTCCCGGGTGCTCACCACCGTCATGCCCGGCGAGGTGCGTCCCTCGTCGTACACGCACGAGCTCCCCTGGATTATGAGCCCCACTCCGGCCCGGGCGTTCTCGACGAAGTGACGGGCGTAGACCTCGGCCGCGTCCGGTCCCGATCCCGCGCCTTCCAGGACCGGGGCCCGGTAGAGCCGGTTGCGGATGCGTGCCCCGTTGATGTCGATGCTCGTGTGCAGCACGGTCATCTCCACGGCACCGTAGCGTCGGGTCAGGAGCCGCCGGCCAGCTTGGCCACGTAACGCTGGGCCGACCGCATGACGGCTTGGGCGCCGTCGCCCACCACCACCGCCCCCGACCAGCCGCCGTAGACGCGATCGAAGCGGAATCGCCCCAGGCGGCCGGCGACGTCGAGGATGGTCGAGGCAGGCAGCGGGATCAGGTTCGGGTAGCTCCACATGAAGCTCACCCACCTCCGGTCGGCCACGACCTGCACGGTGTCGCCGGTGAGAAGGGCGCCGCGACCGTCCGCACCCTGGGGCCAGTGCAGCACCGCGGCCCCCTCGAAGTGGCCTCCGATGCGAGCCACGGTGAGGCCCGGGACGGGTTCGATGGCGTCGTCTTCCCACGTGACGATCCGGGGCGACGGCCGCATCACCCACCCCCGGTCCGCAGCGGGCAGGTACACCCGGCAGTCGAAGGCGTCGGCCCAGTCCACCAGGGCGCCATAGAAATGGGGATGGGAGCAGCAGATGGCGGCGAGGCCACCGAGGTCGTCCACGGCCGAGCGGGCGGACCCGTCGAGGAGCGGGATGCAGTCCCACATGACGTTGCCCGCCGGTGTGCGCACGAGCAGCGCCCGCTGACCGATGGCGAACGGCGGCCTGATTCCGATCCCCCACAGTCCAGGCTCCTCCTCTCGGAGCTCGACGTCATGGTCGGCGGCCAGCTCCGGTTGCGTGGTCCAGCGCTGCCCGCCGTGGCCCACGTACTGACGCTCGTCGAGGCAGATGCGACAGCCGTCCGGGGGCGCGGCCGTGTCGGCGTGCTGCACGCCGCAGCTGACGCAGATCCAAGCAGCCATGCCTCAGATTCCGACAACCGTTCCCACGGGCGCGGCGCTCAGCAGCCCCTGGGGTCGAAGCTCTGCGGGGGGGTGACCGACGCCGTGATGGGCTGTCCGCCCGGGGTTGGGACGGTGGGGGAGACCGTTCGTGAGGCGCCGTTGGACGCAGCCGTGCCTGTCCGGGCGGGCGTGGACGCCGCCGACGGGCTGGAGGAGGGGGCGGGGGAAGGGCTGGCGACGGTCACCACCGAACCCAGGTCGAGCACCAGGGCGCCCTTCTGCGTCTGGGGGTCGGCGTACATCACCGCCGCACCGGACAGCGAGGCGAGAAGCCGCTCCGCCGCGGGGAGGTCTCCCGCGTGATAGCGGATCACCGTCTCGGACGGGTGGGCCACGACGGCGCTGCGGGTGACGCCGGTGACGGGGAAGCCGGCGGCGGCGAGACCCTCCGACACCTGGCGGCCCGCGCCTGTCGTGGACCTGTCGATCACCGAGACCGGCGCCGGAGGGGCCTGCGGCGCCGTGACGCCCAGGAAGGTGGCGATCACCTGGGCGTCTGCGGGCTGGCTGGGGAAGACGACGGAGCCGTAGGAGCCCCCGCCGTACCGGTAGTTCGCCTGGGGGACGAGGGTGACGGGCAGGGTGAGCTGGGGGACGGTGTCGGGGTTGAGGTTCCTGTAGCGGCGCAGGAGCTTGGCCATGGTCCCCGCCCCCAGGCCGCTGTCGATGGTCACCTGGTGCACGAGGTTGCCCAGCACGGCGTTGGCCCGAAGGGGGTTGGTGATCCCGCGTGCCTTCATGGTCTTGGCGAAGACGGTCAGGAACTGGTGGTTGCGCCTTATGCGTCCGAGGTCGGACTGGGGGTCGTCCACCCAGCGCCCGCTGGGGCCCAGGTACTGCAGATGGCGGGCACGCACGACCGACAGGGCGGCTGCGCCCCCCAGGTGGGTGCATCCTGTCCGGTTGATCCTCAACCCCGAGAAGCTGTCCCTGAGCGGCGTCGGAAAGGACATGTCGACGCCACCGAGCGAGTCGACCACGTGCTGGAAGCCGTCGAAGTTGATGGACACGTAGTGGTCGATGGGGATGCCCAGGTCGTTGCTGAGGGCCTCGACCAGCTGCTCGGGGCCGTCGTTCAAGGCGGCGTCGATCTTGCCCACGGCGCCCGCCCGGGAGCGAGGAGGCATGGGAACGAACAGGTCGCGGGGGACCGACAGCAGGGAGGCACCCTTGGCCGGGTCGAGGTGCAGGAGCATGGTCACGTCGCTGCGCGCCCCTCCCACCTCGTCGGCCGTACCGAACTGCCTCGCCTCCCGAGGGTCCAGGCCGGCACGGGTGTTGTTGCCCACCAGGAGGATGGTCATGCCTTTCTCGGAGCGGGCGCCGGCAGGGTCGCGCCCGTGGTGCACGAGGCCGGGGAGGAAGACCTTCCGGACCTGGCCATAGCGATAGCGCACGTAGGCGAACAAGCCGGTGGAGACGACCAGGGCCACGGCCACCAGGGCGCTGACGGCGATGAGGGTCCCTCTCAGCCAGCGCCGGGCCGGGTCCGGGGCGGAGTCGGGGGCGGGGTCCGGGGTGGGCGTTGCCGCCGGCCCGGGCTCGGTGGCACCGGCGCCCTCGGGGCCGTCGGACGTGGTGGCGTCGGGAGCCTCCACCAACCCCGGTTGTTCCCGGATCGTCGTCATGTATGGGTCAGGGGAGGGCTACTCGTCGGCGCGGCGGACACGGGCGGGCTCAGGCTAACGGCTCGCCTGTGACGGATGGTGGTTGGTGGAGGCGGCGCCGAGGCGTCCCGCCGCGGAAGGCGACCACGAGTGGCGAAAGAAAGGAGCGTCCGTTACTTTCTTGTCGTGGGTCGGATCGCCGGGGTCACGGCCGAGGAGACCAGGGAGCGCCTGCTCGAGACGGCCGCGGCCGTGTTCGCCCGCCTGGGCTACGAGAAGGCGAGCATCGCCGAGATCAGCTCCGAGGCCGGCCTGAGCAGCGGGGCCATCTACGCCCACTACTCGAGCAAGGCCGAGCTGTTCGTCGCCACGCTGCGGACCCACGCCGAGCGCGAGTTCGAGCGGCTCCTGGGCGGCGAGGGCGTGGACTTCGCCACCTTCCTGACCAGCCGGGGCCAAGCCCTGGACCGGCGCAGCCCGGGCGAACGCACCCTGCTCATGGAGGCCATCGTCGCGGCCAAGCGCGACCCCGAAGTGGCCCAGGTGCTGATCTCCTCGCTGGTCGAGCGAGAGGCGCGCCTGGCCGAGCTCCTGCGCTCGGCCCAGGCCACAGGCGAGATCGACGCCGACCTGCCCGCGCCGGCCGCCGTGCGCTTCGCCCTCATGGTCGCTCTGGGGTCGATGGCGGCGGGGGCCCTGGGCCTTCCCCCGACCGACCACGAGGACTGGGTCGCCCTCATCGCCCGGCTCGTCGACAGCATCCGCACGACACCCAACCAGGAGAAGCGACGGCGGTGAAGGTCCACGTCGACGAGGAGCGCTGCCAGGGCCACGGTCGCTGCTACGCCACTGCTCCCGAGGTGTTCGCACCCGACGAGGTCGGCAACGGCCACGAGCTGGGCGATGGGGTCGTGGCCCCTGAGCTGGAGGACAAGGCCCGCCTGGCAGTCGCCAACTGCCCCGAGCAGGCCATAACCATCGAGGAGACGAGCTGATGGGTTACCACGAACCGGTCACGGACTGGGCGACCGACTTCGACCACACCGACGAGGTATGGGCCGCCGACCCTTACCCCATCTGGGATGGCCTCCGGCGCACGTGCCCCATGGCCCACAGCGCGCGCTACGGAGGGGTGTGGCTGCCCACCCGCCACGACGACGTGGCTGCCATCGCCTACGACACCGAGCGATTCACGTCCCGCAGCGTCGTGGTTACCGAGTTCCGGCCCCCGCTGATGCTCGCCCCGGAAGGCATCGCGCCGCCCATCACCTCCGACCCTCCGTTCCACAAGGAAGCCCGCCGGCTGCTGTTGGGCGTGTTCTCGCCCCAGGCGGTGGACAAGCTCGAACCGTCGACGCGCGCTTACTGCGAAGAGCTGGTGGACAAGGTCCAGGGACGCGACGTGGTCGATGCCGCCCAGGAGTACGCGCAACACATCCCGGTTCGTGTCATCGCCGACATGCTCGGCCTGCCCGAGTCGGATGCCGACGTGTTCCGGGGCTTCGTCAACCACGTGCTCGAGGGAGTGGCCCTGCCCCTCGAGGAGCGAGCCCCAGGCATCGCCGCCCTCTTCGGATACCTGCAGGGTCACATCGAGGACCACGTCGCCCACCCGACGGACGACCTCATCACCCACCTCCTCAACTCCGAGCTCGACGGCCAAATGCTCGATCCCTTTCATGTCGTGCGTACCATCGGTCTGCTCCTCCTGGCCGGTATCGACACCACGTGGAGTGCCATCGGGGCTTCCCTCTGGCATCTGGCGGGCAACCCGGGCGACCGGGAGCGCCTGGTGGCCGAGCCCGAGCTCCTCCCCGTGGCCATGGAGGAGCTCCTGCGGGCCTACGCACCGGTGACCATGGCCCGGCTCGTGAAGCAGGACATGGACTGGAACGGCTGCCCCATGAAAGCCGAGGAGTGGGTCCTGCTCCCGTTCCCGTCGGCCAACCGCGACCCCGCGGCCTTCGGGCAGGCCGACCACGTGGTCATCGACCGCGAGCCCAACCGCCACGCCGCCTTCGGTCTGGGCGTCCACCGCTGCGCCGGTTCGCACCTGGCCCGCATGGAGCTGCGGGTCGCCCTCGAGGTCTGGCTCGCCGCCTTCCCCGTGTTCCACCTGGCCGATCCCGAAGCGGTGCGCTGGTCGGGCGGCCAGGTCCGGGGGCCTCGCACCCTTCCCCTCAAGATGGGCAGCTGAGCACCGCCCGTCGCATTGGGCCGATCTCCTCAGCGTGGAGCCAGGGAGGGTGACGGTGAGCCGGCCTGTAGGCGGGGTTCTGTGAGGCGGGTCCTCTTGCGAGGCCCCGCCCTGGTGGCCATCCATCTGTGCGGCCTACCTGGGAGAT
>VAXP01000136.1:0-358 GCA_005884125.1 Actinomycetota bacterium
CGAAGCCGTCGATGAGGCGCTGCAGGATGGTCAGCTCGTCCGCCGTGCGGTTGAACTCGTAGGTGTCGGGGAAGAGCAGACCCTCCAGGGCGTGGTCGGGGGCGACGTTGGGGGCGGCGTAGGGCGAGCGCACCTGGCCGCTGCGGGCCAGGGCCAGGAAGCGGTCGGCCGAGCGCCCGGGGAGGCGGCCCACCCGCTCGGCGATCTGCACCAGGGTGAGGCCCTCGGGGATGGTGAGGCGGTCGACGCTGGGCGCGGGTCGGCTCAGGGCGGCCACCACGGCGGAGAAGCGCTCGTGCTTGCGCAGGCCGTAGGTGCCGGCGTGGAGCGGGCCCGAGCCCTTCACCCGCACGTAGAG
>VAXP01000136.1:371-3993 GCA_005884125.1 Actinomycetota bacterium
ACGCTCGCTCCCGCGGGCACGGTGAGCTCGACCGGCGCCCCGCCCGAGGAGGGGTAGACCTGGCGCTCCACCCACACGCCGAGAACGGCGGCCAGGACCAGGGCGCCGCCCAGGGCCAGGGCCAGCACCAGACCCCAGCGCCGTCCCCTGCGGGTGGGCGGGGGCGGGATGTACTCGTGGTCGTCGTCGGGGGGAGCCAGGGCCACGTCGCTGCCGGTCACGTCCCCGCCACCGGCACCGGCCCCGCCACCCTCACCGACCCCGGCCCCCGTCCAGCCAGGCCTGGAGCATGACCGCGGCTGCCACCTTGTCCACCACCCGGCGCCGGGCCGGGCCCCGCAGGCCCTGGCCGCTCAGCGCCCGCTCCGCGGTGGTGGTGGTGAGGCGCTCGTCGAAGGTCTCCACGGGCACGGCGACGACCTTAGCCAGGGCCTCCACCTCCTCCGTGACCCCCCGGGCCGCGGGGCCCGCGGCACCGCTGAGGGACAGCGGGAGCCCGACCACCACCCGGTCCGCCCCCAGCTCCGCCACCAGGCGGGCCAGGGCGGCATGGTCCGAGCCACGGTCGGGGCCGCGCTCGACCGCCCGGTGGGGAGAGGCGATGGTGCCGGTGGGGTCGCTCACGGCCACGCCGATGCGGCGGGATCCGAGGTCGAGCCCCACGACCCGCACCTCAGCTCAGCTTGGCCCGCACCAGCGCCAGGGCTTCGTCGATCCGGGTCGCGTCGCGGCCGCCGGCCACGGCGAGGTCGGGATTGCGTCCGGTGCCGCCGCCCACGGCCTTGGCCGCCTCGGCTATGAGGTCGGAGGCGATCAGCCCGCTGTCCTTGGTCACCGCCGCCACCAGCGAGACGCGCTGGCCGTCGGGGCTGCCCAATACCACCGCGGCCCGCACCCCGGGCTGCTGGCGGATGGAGAGGGCCAGCTCTCTGAGCTGCTCGGGGGCGAGCTCGTCGACCCGGGCCACCACCGTGCCGTCGGTGGCCGCGTCGGCCAGGCGCCGGGCCTCGTCGGCCAGGCCCCGGCTGCGCACGGCCTTGAGCGCGTCCTCCAGCTCCTTCTGGCGCTGGAGCCGGCGCTCCAGGGCCTCGGGGACCTCGGTGGGCTGTGCCTTCAGGAGCTCGGCCGCCTTCTGCAGCGCCCTCTCCTGCTCCTTGACGTGGTCCAGGGTGGCCAGGCCGGTCAGGGCGAAGATGCGCCTGGTGTTGGACCCGATGGAGCTCTCCTGCAGGATCTTCAGGGGACCGATGGAGCCCAGGGCGTGCACGTGGGTCCCTCCGCACAGCTCCAGGGACTCGCGGCCCGCCTCCACCACCCGCACGATCTCGCCGTACTTCTCGCCGAACATGGCGATGGCGCCCAGTTGCTCGGCCTGGTCCCGGGTCGTCTCGAAGGCCCGCACCCGCTCGTTGGCCACGATGTGCTCGTTGACCAGGCGCTCGACGCGGTCGATCTCCTCGGCCGTCATGGGGCCGAAGTGGCTGAAGTCGAAGCGCAGGTACTCGGGCGCCACCAGCGACCCCTGCTGCTTCACGTGGCCGCCGAGCACGGCCCGCAGGGCCCAGTTCAACAGGTGGGTCCCCGTGTGGTTGCGCCTGATCGCCTCCCGCCGCTCCACGTCGACGCGCGCCGTGGCCTCCTGACCGGCGTGGGGCTCGCCCTCCGCCACCTCGGCCGTGTGCCGGGTGAGGCCGGGCAGGGCGCTGGTCGTGTCCAGCACCCGGATGCGCCCCGTCTCGGTGACGATCTCACCGGTGTCGCCCACCTGGCCCCCGCCCTCGGCGTAGAACGGTGTGCGGTCCAGGAAGACCTCCACCCTGCCCTGTCCCGCGGGGTCGCCGAGCACGGCCAGGACGTGGGCGCCTGCCGTCTCGGTCTCCCGGTAGCCGGTGAACTCGGTGGCGCCGAACTGCTCGAGCAGCTCGCGGTGGGCGGCCACGTTGGCGTGGTCGACCTCGGCCCCGCGTCCGCCGGCCCGGGCCCTGGCCCTCTGCTCCTCCATGGCCCGGTCGAAGGCGGCCCGGTCGACATCCACGCCGCGCTCGCCCGCGATCTCGGTGGTGAGCTCGACGGGGAACCCGAAGGTGTCGTGGAGGCGGAAGGCGGTCGCCCCCTCCACCCGCGGGGCACCCTTGGCCATCTCCTCCTCCAAGATGGTGAGCCCCGAGCGCAGCGTCTGGCGGAAGCGCTCCTCCTCCCGCACCAGCACGTTGGTCACGAACTCCTGGTTGCGGACGAGCTCGGGATAGGCCTCCCCCATCACGGCCACCGTCCCCGCCACCAGCGGAGGGATGACCGGCTTCTCGACACCCAGGACGTAGGCCTGGCGCACGGCCCGGCGGATTATGCGGCGCAGCACGTAGCCCCGGTCCTCGTTGGAGGGGAACACGCCGTCGTTGGTGAGCAAGGTCATGGTGCGGGCGTGGTCGGCCAGGATGCGCAGGCTGACGTCCTTGCCGGCGTCGGCGCCGTAGCGGACCCCGGTGGTCTCCTCGGCCGTGGTCACGAGGCGGCGCAGCGCGTCGGTGTCGAACACCGAGACGACGCCCTGGAGGACCGAGAGCGTGCGCTCCAGGCCCATGCCCGTGTCGATGATGCGCCTGGGCAGAGGGGCCAGGGTGCCGTCGGGCTGGCGGTCGTACTGCATGAAGACCAGGTTCCAGATCTCGCTGTAGCGCTCGGCTCCGCCGTGGGCGGGACCGCCGGGCTCGCCCAGGGCCTCGCCCCTGTCGTAGTAGACCTCCGAGCACGGCCCGCAGGGGCCGACCTCGCCCATCTCCCAGAAGTTGTCCTCCCCCATCCTCTGGATGCGCTCGGCGGGCAGGCCCACGGAGTCGGCCCAGATCTCGGCCGCCTCGTCGTCGTCGAGGTAGACGGTGGCCCACAGCCGGTCACCGTCCAGGCCCAGCACCTCGGTGAGCAGCTCCCAGGCCAGGGGGATGGCCCGCTCCTTGAAGTAGTCGCCCAGGCTGAAGTTGCCGAGCATCTCGAAGAAGGTGAGGTGCCTGGTCGTGCGGCCCACGTTCTCGATGTCGTCCTGCTTGCCCCGGATGCGCACGCACTTCTGCACCGAGGTGGCCCGGAGGTGGGCGGGCGCCTCCTCACCCAGGATGACGGGGAGGAACTGGTTCATGCCCGCGTTGGTGAACAGCGGGGCCCGGGGGTGGTGAGGGATCAGCCCCGAGGAGGGCAGCAGGGTGTGGCCGCGTTCGACGAAGAAGCCGGTGAAGGTGCGGCGCAGCTCGTTGGCGTTCATGGGCGGTGCCACCGAGAGTACCGGGGGCCGCGTTGAGCACGACCGGAAAAGCAGCCCGCGTCAGGTCGCCTTGCCCGCGCCCAGCTCGCCGCGGAGCTCGGCCTCACGCTCCCTCATGGCCTCACGGCCCTCGGCCACCGCGGCCCGGATGTCGCTGCCGAAGCGGCGCAGCGAGGCGGCCAGGTTCTCCGAGACCCTCTCGGGCGAGTAGTTGGCTACCGCGGCGCGCACGAAGCGCGTCACCCAGAAGGAGGTCCCGAAACCGAATCCCATCCCCAGCATGAGCCAGAACAGGCGCTTGAACACCGCCCGCTACTCCCGGGGGCGCCGGCGCCGGAAGCGGCGCACGGCCCGCCCCGTCCCCGT
>VAXP01000136.1:4070-6557 GCA_005884125.1 Actinomycetota bacterium
GCAGCCCGTCGACCCTGGTGAGCTCGGCGTTGGCCTGATCGACGGTGCGCCGCGACTGACCGGCCAGGGGCACCACCTCGGCCCGCAGGGCCTCGACGGCGCCGACCAGGGTGCGCAGGGTGCGCAGAAGCCCCACGAAGGCCACGGCGAAGCCCACGACCACGACCGTGCCCACGGCGGCGCCGATCACCCCGGCGATCTCTCCGGCCGTCATGCGCCCGGAGCATATCGGCCCACCTCCCGCATCGGCCCTGGCCACGCCGGTCGTGCAATCCGCTCAACAGAGGGGCGCGAGATGCCGATAGGACCATGGCAGAGGCCTCGGGCGCGGTGCCCGGCGTCGATGCCGTACGACCCGACAAGGACCCCCTGGCCACGGAGAGCCGTACCGACACAGTGGCCCGCCGCCCTGATGGTGTCGGCTACCGGGCTCACCGCCCTCGGCCCCGTCTGGGCCGACGACGCCCCCAAGTCCTCCGTCTCCTCTCCCTCCACGGCCGCGCCCGGCCCGGACGACGATGCGTCCGCTCCCGTCGCCACCCCCCGCCTGCTGGTGGGCTACCGCCCGGGCACGAGCGCAGCCGAGCGCGATGCGATCCACCAGCGGGCCGGCGGCACCGTGGTGAAGAGCCTGCTCACCGCCCCCGTCGAGATCATCGCCATACCCCCGGGCGACACCCTGGATGCGGTGGCGTCCCGCTACTCAGCCGAGGCGGCGGTGGCCTTCGTCGAGCCCGACCGCCCCGTGCACACCACCGTCGACCCCGTCCCCAACGACCCGTACTTCCCCGGCAACACGGCCAACTCGGCCAACGACCTGTGGGGTCTGGAGAACAACGGCCAGAACGGGGGCAAGCCCGGAGCCGACATCCGGGCCCGGGCGGGCTGGGCCCTGGCCGGCATCGGGGGCCCTGGCCCGTGGCCGGCGGCCAACTACACCGTGGGCGTGGTGGACACCGGGGTCGACCTCAACCACCCCGACCTGGCCGGCAAGCTCGTCACCCCCTGCTTCAACTCGACCGACGGCAGCGGGGTGCTCAAGTCCGGCTGCGCCGACGACAACGGCCACGGCACCCACGTGACCGGGATCATGGCGGCCGACGCCAACGACGGCATCGGCACCGTCGGCGTGGCCCCCAACGCCAAGATCTACATGTGCAAGGCCATGGACTCGAATGGCCAGGGCTATACGTCCGACGAGGTGGCCTGCGTCGATGAGCTCATCTCCAAGCGCGACGTCTACAACCTGCGCGTGATCAACCTCAGCCTGGGCAGCAGCATGAGCAGCATGAGCGAGCAGACGGCCATGGACGCCGCGGCCAACGCCGGCATCCTCGTGCTGGCCGCGGCGGGCAACGACGGCTCGGCCCAGGTCGACTACCCCGCGGGATACCCCAGCGTCGTGTCCGTCGGCGCCACCGACCGCAACGACGGCCACGCCTACTACTCCAACGCCAACTCCAAGGTCGAGGTCAGCGCCCCGGGCACCGACATCTGGTCGACCGTCCCCGGCAGCTACGGCAGGAAGAGCGGCACCTCCATGGCCACGCCCCACGCCGCGGCCGTGGCCGCCCTGATCTACTGGAAGACGGGCAGCACCGGGGCCGCCCTGCGCAACCTGCTCGACGGCGCGGCGGACGACCTCGGCGCCCCCGGGCGGGACCCGCAGTTCGGCTTCGGGCGGGTCAACCTGTGCAAGGCCATGGGTGGCGCCTGTCCCGCCCCCACCGTTCCCGGCGCCCCCAACGGCGTCGGCGCCGCCCCGGCCGACGCCGCGGCCACGGTCACCTGGATCCCTCCTGACAGCGACGGGGGCCTGTCCGTCACCCAGTATCGGGTCCTGGCCAGCCCGGGCGGGCAGTCGGCCACCGTGGCCGCCCCCGCCACCAGCGCGGTTGTCAAGAACCTGTCCAACGGCACGGCGTACTCCTTCAGCGTGCAGGCGGCCAACGGCATGGGCTTCGGCCCGGCCTCGGCCAGCTCCTCGCCGGTGACGCCGAGCGCGGGAGCGGGGGCCCCGGGATCGACCACCACGACCACCGAGCCCGACGGCGGGTCCACGACCACCGTCGCGCCCACGACGACGCCCTCGGGCCCACCCGGCGGCGGTCCTCCCGCGGCGGCGGCCCAGCCCGCGGGCTCCCCGCCGGCCACGGCGAGCGGCCCGGCCCGGGCCAACGGCTACCGCCTGGCCGCCTCTGACGGCGGGATGTTCAGCTTCGGCGACGCCGGCTTCTTCGGCTCCACCGGCGGCCTCTCCTTGAAGCGACCCATCGTGGGCATGGCGACCACGCCGACGGGCGCGGGCTACTGGTTGGTGGCCAGCGACGGCGGCATATTCAGCTTCGGCGACGCTGCCTTCATGGGCTCCACCGGTGGGCTGTCTCTGACCCGACCCATCGTGGGCATGGCGGCCACGCCGACGGGCGCGGGCTACTGGTTGGTGGCCAGCGACGGCGGCATATTCAGCTTCGGCGACGCTGCCTT
>VAXP01000135.1 GCA_005884125.1 Actinomycetota bacterium
GACGAGGTCGACCACGAGCTGGCCCGGGCCCAGGTCGGAGGGGTCGATGCCCCCGGGCAGAGCGCCGGATCCCGCCTGAGCCGAGCCGGCCATGCCCACGGGGGTGGCGTTGACCACCAGCTCGGCCGAGGCCGCGTCCGCGGCCGAGCCCGTCCGGCCCCCGGCCCCGGCCAGCTCGGCCGCCTCCCGGCCCCGGGCCGGGGTGCGGTTGACCACCACCACCCGGGCCGCCCCCGCCTGGGCCAGGGCCAGCACCACGGCCCGGGCCGCCCCTCCCGCGCCCAGGACGAGACAGCGCCTCCCGTCGGGGTCGAAGCCCGGGCCCGCCCGCAGGGCGTCCAGGAACCCGGCGCCGTCGGTGTTGTCCCCCACCAGCTCGGCGCCCCGCCGCACCACGGTGTTGACCGCGCCCAGGCGCCCGGCCACGGGCGAGAGGCGGTCGACGGCGGCGGCCACCGCCGCCTTGTGGGGCATGGTGACGGACAGGCCCTCGATGCCCAGGGCCCGCATCCCGGCCAGGGCATCGGGGGCCCGGCCCTCGGGCACGGGGAAGGCCACGTAGACCCAGTCCAGTCCCAGGGCGGCGAAGGCGGCGTTGTGCAGCACCGGGGAGAGCGAGTGGCGCACGGGGTCGCCGATGACGCCGGCGACGCGGGTCGTGCCCCCGGGCCCGCTCACGGGCGTCCCCTCAGCGCAGGCCGCGCTGGTGGGCCAGGACGATGTTGCGGT
>VAXP01000137.1 GCA_005884125.1 Actinomycetota bacterium
GACGGCGGCATATTCAGCTTCGGCGACGCTGCGTTCATGGGCTCCACCGGCTCCGTCCCCCTCAAGCGCCCCATCGTGGGCATGTCACCCACGGCCGCCAGCGCCCACTGATACAAGCCCCGATCCCGCAGCCTGTGTCGAATCTGGACGTGGGCGGTAGAAAAAGAGCGGAATGCGGGATCGACAATGACGCTGGGGCCCGAACGGCTGGGCGACGTGCTCGGCGCGGCGCGGGCGGGAGAGGGCTGGGCCCTGGCCGCCCTGTGGCGCGACCTGCACCCCCGCCTGTTCCGCTACCTGCGCTCCCAGGAGCCTTCGGCCGCCGAGGACCTGGCCTCCGAGGCCTGGCTGGGGGTGGTGAGGGGGCTGGCCGTGTTCGAGGGCGACGAGGCCACGCTGCGTGGTTGGGCCTTCACCATCGCCCGCCGTCGCCTCATCGACCACCGCCGCAAGCAGGCCCGGCGCCGGACCCGGGCCGAGCCCCACGAGCGCCTCGACGGCCTGGAGAGGCCCGCCCCGGGCGGGGCCGAGGACGAGGTGGTGGAGTCCCTCACCGCCCTCGAGGCGGTGGACCGCATCCGGGCCCTGCTCACGCCCGAGCAGACCGAGGTCGTCATCCTCAGGGTCGTGGGTGGCTTGGAGGTGGCCGAGGTGGCCCGCATCACGGGCAGGCGCCCCGGCGCGGTGCGTGCCCTGCAGCACCGGGCCCTCCAGCAGCTGGCCCGCAACATCTTCCCCGAGCCCGTAACGGACTGACCCCCCGGGGCGATCTACCTGGGGACGTGACCAGGTTGAACCCCACCAGGGACCCCGGACCCGACCAGGACGCGGTCGAGCGCCTGCTCATGGGGGTGGTCGGCCCCGACGACGCCCCCCCCGAGTACCGCTACGCCGCCTCTCTGCTGGACGCGGCCCGGGCCGCCCCCGGGCCCACCGAGCTGGCCCTGGAGAACGACATGGTGGCCGCCGCCGCGGCCGAGCTCGCCCCTGCCCGCGGCCTGACCTCGGCCTCCTCACCCGTCCGCTTTCCCCGCGTGGCCGGACGGAGGGTGGCCGTGGCCTTGGCCGCCACCGCGGCCGGCTGCCTGGTGTCGGGCAGCCTGGCCCTGGCCGGCGCCCTCCCCGACGGGGTCCAGCGACCTCTGGCCCGGGCCCTGAACCGGGTGGGCATCTCCATCCCCGCGCCCGCGTCCGTGCACCCCTCGATCACCGCCCCCGGCCCCAGCGGCGCTTCCGGCGCCGGCGCGGGAAGCTGCCGGACCCGGTCCTGCGCCTCGCATTCGGCCCGGCCCGGGCGCGCTCCCGCGGTGGGACTGGTGCAGCCCGCCTCGTCCCAAGCGCCCACGACCCTGGCCGGCGCCACCCCCGACACCCCCGGGGCCCACCCCCAGCTGCCCAACCTCCCCACCCCTCCCTCGGGCAAGCCCCTGCCGCCCCCCTCCATCCCGCCCGCCCCCCGCCAGGGCGACCCCACCCACAGCCTGCCGGGCAACCCGCCCGTGGCCGGCGACCTGGGCCTGGCATCCAAGACGGACGGGCTGGCCCCATGAGCCACCCCCGACGGCGCACCCGGGTCATCGACGCCATGCTGAGGGGCGAGGACGCCCTGGTGCAGCTGCCCCCCCTGCCCGACTGGATGGCCGACGCCGCCTGTCGTGAGCATCCCGAGGTCAGCTGGTTCCCGGGCCCGGGCTCGTCAGGGCTGGACGCCATGTCCATCTGCAACCGCTGCCTGGTCCAGGCCGAGTGCCTGCGCTACGCCGTCGACCACGACCTGGACGGCATCTGGGGGGGCACGACCGTGCGCCAGCGCCGCCGCTTGGGCCAGCACCAGGGCTACGACCGCTGGCGGGTGCGGGAGGGGCGGGCCACCCGCAGGGCCCAGGCCCGCTAGCCCTCCCCGCCCCCGGCCCCGGTCACGAATCCGGGGGGACGACGCGGACGCCGAGCTCGGCCAGGAGGCGCCCGTCGGCGGGGGTGGGCGCGCCCGTCAGCGGGTCGGTCCCCGACTGGGTCTTGGGGAAGGCGATCACCTCGCGGATGCTCTCCTCCCCGGCCAGCACCGCGACCAGGCGGTCGACGCCGAAGGCGAACCCGGCGTGGGGCGGGGCTCCGTAGCGGAAGGCCTCGAGCAGGAAGCCGAAGCGGGCCTTGGCCTCCTCGGGCCCGATGCCGAGCAGGGAGAAGACCCGCTGCTGCATCTCGGGACGGTGGATCCGCTCGCTCCCCGATCCCAGCTCCCAGCCGTTGACCACCATGTCGTAGGCCAGCGAGCGCACCGAGAGCGGGTCGCTCTCCATGCCGTCGGCGTCCTCCGGG
This sequence comes from Actinomycetota bacterium, assembly GCA_005884125.1. Taxonomy (GTDB): domain Bacteria; phylum Actinomycetota; class Acidimicrobiia; order Acidimicrobiales; family AC-35; genus AC-35. The sequence continues at coordinate 2,320 of VAXP01000137.1, forward strand.
TGGGGCATGGTGAAGGGGTGGTGGGCGGGGATGGGCCGGCCGTCCTCGTCGAGACCCTCGAAGAGCGGGAACTCGGTGACCCAGAGGAAGTGGAGCCCCCCTTCGCTCACCGGAGGGCGCCCCAGCTCCAGGCGCAGCAGCCCGAGCACGTGGCGCACCACGGGGCGCTCGTCGGCCACCAGCAGGAGGAGGTCTCCGGGCTCGGCGCCCAGGCGCGACGACAGCGACTTGAGCTCGTCGTCGGACATGAACCGGGCCACGGGCGAGTCCAGGCCGCCCTCCCCGACCCGCATCCACACCAGCCCCTTGGCCCCCCAGCCCTTGGCCTGGTCGGTGAGGGCGTCCAGGCGCGATCGGCTCAGCTCACCGCCACCGGGAAGGCGAAGGCCCTTGACGCACGGGGCCAGGAAGGCCTTGAACTCTGTTCCCGCGAACACGTCGGTGAGCTCCACCAGCTCCAGGCCGAAGCGGACGTCGGGCTTGTCGGTCCCGTAGCGCTCCATGGCGTCGTGCCACGTCATGCGGGGAACCACCGTGGGTACGGCCTCGGGCTCGGCGACCACGGCCCGGGCCGTCCCGATCACCGCGGCGGAGATGGATGCCATCACGTCCTCGGCGTCGGCGAAAGCCATCTCCGCGTCCAGCTGCATGAACTCGAACTGGCGGTTGCCCCGCAGGTCCTCGTCCCTGAGGCAGCGGGCCACCTGGTAGTAGCGGTCCGTGCCCCCGACCATGAGCAGCTGCTTGAAGAGCTGGGGGCTCTGGGGCAGGGCGTAGAAGGAGCCCCGGTGCAGTCGGGAGGGGACGATGAAGTCGCGGGCGCCCTCGGGCGTGGAGGCGACCAGCATCGGTGTCTCCACCTCCACGAAGCCCTGCTCCTCCATGGCCGAGCGCAGGGCGGCGTTGACGCGCGACCTCAGGCGCAGGTTGCGCTGCATGCGGTCGCGGCGCAGGTCCAGGTACCGGTACTGGAGGCGCAGGACCTCGTCGGCCTCGGTGCGGTCGGTGATCGGGAACGGAGGCGGGGCCGCGGCCGACAGGATCTCCACCGCGCAGTCGGTCACCTCCACCTCGCCCGTGGGCAGGGCGGGGTTGGCCGTGCCCTCGGGCCTCGGCTGCACCGTGCCCGTGACCCGGAGCACGAACTCGGAGCGGATGTCGTGGGCCCCGTCGACGACGCACTGCACGATGCCGGTGTGGTCCCGCAGGTCCACGAAGGCCAGGTGCTCGCCGTGCTCGCGCCGGCGGGCCGCCCACCCGCACAGCGACACCCGGCGCCCGGCGTCGCCGGCCCGCAGGGTCCCGCAGTAGTCGCTGCGCAGGCTCACGAGCCCTCCTCCAGGGCGCGCCGCAGGTGGGCGACCAGAGCCTCCCTGGGCACCTCGACCTGCTCGCCCTTCTCCCGCAGGGGCTTCACCCCCACCACGCCCTTGACCACCTCGTCCTCCCCCACCACCAGGGCGAAGCGGGCCCCGGAGCGGCCCGCCACCCGCATGCCGGCCTTGATGGAGCGGGCGTCGTAGACGCGGTCGACCCTCAGGCCCGCCTCCCGCAGGTCGTGGCTGAGGTCCCGGGCCGCCCGGCCGCCGGTGGCGTCCACCACGAAGGCGTCGAGCAGGTCCTCGGGCACGGGGAAGGTGTGCTCGGCGTCGCAGGCCAGGAGCATGCGCTCGATGCCCATCCCGAAGCCGATGCCCGGCGTCGGGGGCCCGCCCAGGGCCTCGGCCAGCCCGTCGTAGCGGCCCCCTCCTCCCACCGCGTTCTGGGCCGACTCCAGGGCCTCGGCCGCGAACTCGAAGGTCGTCCTCGTGTAGTAGTCGAGGCCCCGCACCAGGCGCAGCTCGATGGTGGCCGGTATGCCCACGGCGTCCAGGCCTTCCCGGACGCGCTCGAAGTGGGCCTGGCAGGGACCGCACAGGTGGTCGAGCTGCCAGGGCGCCTCGGCCGTGACCTGGCGGCACTCCTCGCGCTTGCAGTCGAGCACCCGCAGGGGGTTGGCCGCGTAGGAGACCCGGTGCTCGGGGCACAGCTCGCCCGCCCGCCGCTCCAGGTACTCCAAGAGGAGCTGGCGGTAGGGGGGACGGCACTCGCCGTCGCCCATGGAGTTGAGGAGGAGACGGACGCGACGCAGGCCCAGGGCCGAGCACACGCCCCAGGCCAGGTCCATGATCTCCACGTCCAGGTCGGCGTCGTTGCTGCCCACGGCCTCGGCGCCCAGCTGGTGGTGCTGGCGGTAGCGCCCGGCCTGGGGCGACTCGTAGCGGAAGTTGGGGGCCACGTACCAGGTCTTGAACGGCGTCACCGGGCGGTGCTGCACGTAGGCCCGCACCACCGACGCCGTGCCCTCCGGACGCAGGGCCAGGTGGCGGCCGCCCTTGTCGTGGAAGTCGTACATCTCCTTGCGCACGATGTCGGTGCTCTCGCCCACCCGCTCGAAGACGCCCATGTCCTCGAACATGGGGGTGACGATGAGGCCGTAGCCGGCCCGCCGGGCCCGCGCCGCGAAGAGCCCGACCAGCGCCTCCCAGCGGGCCGATTCCGGGGGAAGGACGTCCCGCGTGCCCTTGGGGGCCTGGAAGGCGGTGGCCACCTCGACCGTGCTGGACATCGGTGGCACCCTACCCGGGGCCCCCGCCCGGGCCTTCCCGATTCCGCCGCGCTTGGCGGGTGCGAGTAGGTCAGCTCCCGCCCTTGCCCGGCAGCACCCGGTAGGCGTCGTAGACGCTGTCGATGCGCTTCACCGAGGCCAGCAGCGAGTCCAGATGGGCGGGGTCGGCCAGCTCGAAGTCGAAGCGCATGCGGCTCACCCGGTCCGGCGTCGTGTGGCTCGAGCTCGACAGGATGTCGACGTGGTGCTCGGACAGCGCCCTGGTCACGTCGGCCAGCAGACGGGAGCGGTCCAGCGCCTTCACCTCGATCGAGGCCACGAACGTCCCCGCCCGCTCCCGGTCCCACTCCACCTCTATGAGGCGCTCGGTGCGGGAGGAGGACAGGGACAGGGCGTTGGCGCAGTCGGCCCGGTGGACGGACACGCCCCGGCCCCGGGTGATGAAGCCGATGATGTCGTCACCGGGCACGGGCGTGCAGCAGCGGGAGAGGCGGATCATCACGTCGTCGAGGCCCTCCACGTACACGCCTGAGGCCTGCTTGCTGGGCCGCCGGGGCTGGCGGACCGTGGCCGGCAGCTGCACGTCGTGGGCGCCGCCCCGCAGCTCCCGGGCCAGGCGCTGGGCCACCGACTGGGCCGAGACGTGGCCGTCGCCGATGGCGGCGTGGAGGGCGTCGAGGTCGGTGTAGTTCATGCTCTCGGCCAGGCCCACCAGCACGGGCGAGGACGTGAGCTTCTGCACGGGCAGGCCTTCCTTGCGCATGGCCTTGACCAGCTCGTCCCGCCCCGTCTCGATGGCGTCCTCCCGCCGCTCCCGGCTGAACCACTGCCGGATCTTGTTGCGGGCCCGGGGCGTCACCGCGATCTTGAGCCAGTCCCGGGACGGACCGGCGGAGGGGACCTTGGAGGTGAAGATCTCCACCGTGTCCCCTGAGTGGAGCTGGGAGTCGAGGGGCACCAGGCGGCCGTTCACCCTGGCCCCGATGCAGCGGTGGCCCACCTCGGTGTGGATGGCGTAGGCGAAGTCGATGGGCGTGGCGTGGGCGGGCAGGGTGATGACCGAGCCCTTGGGCGTGAACACGTAGACCTCGTCCTGCTCGAGGTCGAGCTTGAGGTTCTCCAGGAACTCGGCCGGGTCGAGGGTGTCCTGCCAGTCGACGATGCGCTGGAGCCAGGCCACGTCCGACGCCGTGGCCTTCTCCTTGTAGCCCCAGTGGGCGGCGATGCCGAACTCGGCCCGGGAGTGCATCTCCCGGGTGCGGATCTGGACCTCGAGGGGCTTGCCCTGGGGGCCGACGACGGTGGTGTGCAGCGACTGGTAGAGGTTGAACTTGGGGGTGTTGATGTAGTCCTTGAAACGGCCCGGGACCGGGCTCCAGATGGCGTGGATGGACCCCAGGGCGGCCCAGCAGTCCTTCTCGCTGTCGACCAGGACGCGGATGCCCATGAGGTCGTAGATCTCGTCGAACTCCTTGCCCTTCACGACCATCTTCTCGTAGATGCTCCACAGGTGCTTGGGCCGGCCCGTCACCTCGGCGTCGATGTGCAGCCCGGCCAGACGGTCGCGCACCGCCTCGCGCACCTGGGCCAGGTAGATGTCCCGCTCGGGCGACCGCACCGCCACCATCTGCTCGATCTCGGCGTAGCGCTTGGGGTGAAGGGCGGCGAAGGAGAGGTCCTCCAGCTGCCACTTGATCTCCTGGATCCCGAAGCGGTGGGCCAGGGGGGCGTAGACGTCCAGGGTCTCCTGCGCCGTCCGCTTCTGCTTCCACTCGGGCATGGCCGCGATGGTGCGCATGTTGTGGAGCCGGTCGGCCAGCTTGATGATGATGACCCGCGGGTCTCGGGCCATGGCGATGAGCATCTTGCGGAAGGTGGCCGCCTGCTGCGCCTCCCGGGAGTCGAACCGCAGCCGGTCGAGCTTGGTGACCCCGTCCACGATGCCCGACACGATGGGCCCGAAGTCGCGCTCGAGATCGTCCAGGACGACACCGGTGTCCTCCACCGCGTCGTGCAGGAGGGCGGCGGCGATGGTGACGTCGCCGAGCGCCTCTGCTGACCCTGGTGGGCCACCTCGGCGATCTCGAAGGCCCGCACCACCAGGGCGGTGTCGGCCTTGGGGTGGTGGGCGTGGTAGGCGGTCAGCACGGGCGACAGGGCGGGGTCGACCCCGGCGACCGGGGCCTGCCTGCGCCAGGGGAGCACCCGGTCGACGGCGGGCACCTCTCCCCGCCTACTCGCCCCGGCCCCGGGCCGCGGCCACGGGCTCGCTAGGTGCCCCGTAGCTCACCAGCGCCACCGGGTCCTGGCCCCGGAGGCGGGACCGCCCGCCCAGGAAGCCCAGCTCCAGGACGAACCCCATACCGGCCACGGTGGCCCCCAGGGCCTCCACCAGGCGCACGGCGGCGGCGGCCGTGCCTCCGGTGGCCATGACGTCGTCCACGATGATCGCTCGCTCGCCGGGAGACACGGCGTCGCGGTGGATCTCGAGCCTGTCGGTGCCGTACTCCAGCGCGTACTCCTGCTTCTCGACCTGCCAGGGCAGCTTCCCGCCCTTGCGCACGGGCACGAAGCCCGCGCCCAGCCTGTAGGCGACGGGCGCGGCCACGATGAACCCTCGGGCCTCGATCCCCAGCACCTTGTCCACTCCGAGGTCGGCGAAGGACTCGCACAGGGCGTCGACGGCGCGGGCGAAGGCGGCCGCGTCGGCGAGCAGGGGGGTGATGTCCTTGAACGTGACCCCGGGCTTGGGGAAGTCCGGGATGTCCCGGATGTAGTCCTTCAGCCAGCCCGTGTCACTCGCCACGAGCCCACGGTACCGTCTGGGCTCAGCAACGCCGGCGGAACCGTCTCGTGCGCGTCTCCGCCACGAGCGGGAACCCCACGGCTCCCGCGGCACCGTCGCTAGCGGCGGCGGCCCTTCTTGCGCCCGCGGGGGCGGGGCCCACCGGGCCTGCCTGCGCCGCGTGGTGCGCCCGGACGGGCGCTTCCGTCGGCGGCCCCGGGCCGTTGCCCGCCCGGGGCGGCGTCGGCTGCGTCTCCCTCGGCCACCATCTCGGTGGCGACACCGGGACGAAGGGGTCCCTGGGCCTGGGCTTGGGCCTGGGCCTGGGCCCGGGCCCTCTGGCCGCCGCCCCGGCGCCCGTCGCCGCCCCCGCCCACGGCCACGCTCGAGCCCGTCATGCCCCCCGCGGCCGCGGCCGCCGGGGTCAGCGGCCCGGCGGCGCCGCCCCGGGCCAGGACGCGCTGGCGGATGGTGGCGTACCGGGGCTCGCGCTCCTTCAGCACGGCCAGCAGCGGTGAGGCGATGAATATGGAGGAGTAGGCGCCCGTGGTCAGGCCGATGAACAGCGCCAGGCCGAAGTCCTTGAGGGTCGTGGCCCCGAGCACGTAGGCCCCGATGACCAGGATGGACAGGATGGGCATGATGGCCACGAGCGAGGTGTTCAGCGACCGCATCAACACCTGGTTCATGGACAGGTTGACGGTGTCGCCGTAGGTGGCGGCCAGGCCCTTGGTGTTCTCCTCCACCTTGTCGAACACCACGATGGTGTCGTAGAGCGAGTAGCCCAGGATGGTGAGGAAGGCGATCACCGTGGCCGGCGTCACCTGGAAGCCCGAGAGGGAGTAGACGCCGGCCGTGACCGCGATGTCATGGACCAGGGCGGCGATGGCGGCCACCGCCATCTTCCACTCGAAGCGCACGCTGATGTACAGCGTGATGAGGATCATGAAGATGACCAGGGCCCGCTCGGCCTTGGCGGTGATCTCGTGTCCCCAGGAGGGCCCGACGTCGTTGATGTTCACCTGGCTGACGTCCACGTGGGCCAGCTCGGCCAGCTTGGCCGAGACCGCCTGCTCCGTGCGCTGGCGTTCGGTCGGGGCCGGGCCCTTGTCGCTCTTGCCCTTCAGGTCGGCCTCCACCCGCACCACCCGCCCGGTGGAGCCCGTGGCCACCTGGATCTTGGAGTCGGCCAGCCCGAAGGAGCCCATGACGTCCCTGGCCTGGGCCACGGTGACCTTGGACGTGGGCACCTCCCACGCCGTGCCCCCCTTGAAGTCGATGCCGAAGTTCAGCCCCCGGGTCGACAGGGAGATGATCCCCACCAGGATCACGGTCCCGGACAGGATGAACCAGCGCCACTTGCGGCCCACGAAGTCGAAGGCCGTCTCTCCGTGGTAGAGCCGGAACCAGATGCTGTGCTGGGCCGGGCGGACGCTCACGCCGGCGCCTCCGTGGCCATGGCCAGGCCCCGGGCCACCCCCAGCCAGCGGGCCTCGGTGAAGACCCGGTTGCGGCCCAGGATCACGACCATGGGCCGGGTGAAGAAGTAGGCGGTGACCAGGTCGAGGGCGGTGGAGAGACCCAGGAAGAAGGCGAACCCCCTGACCGATCCCACGGTGAGGAGGTAGAGGCTGGCGGCGCCGATGAGGGAGACCAGGTCGGCGGCCAGGATGGTGCGGTAGGCCCGGGAGAAGCCGCGGTCGACCGAGGAGCGCACCGTCTTGCCCGATCGGATCTCGTCCTTGAGCCGCTCGAAGTACACGACGTATGAGTCCACGGTGACACCCACGGAGACGATGATGCCGGTGGCGCCGGCGAGCGACAGGGCCAGGCCGTTGGTCTGTCCCAGCGCCGAGACGATGGCGTAGATGAGCATGCCCGACACCGTCAGCCCCAGGGCCACGACCAGGCCCAGGGCCCGGTAGTACAGGATCATGTAGAACAGCACGAGAGAGAGGCCCACCACCCCGGCCACGATGCCGGCCCGCAGGGAGTCCTTCCCCAGGGTGGCGGAGATGGTCTGCACCGTGTCCGGCTTGAGCTGGACGGGCAGGGCGCCGAAGCGCAGCACCAGGGCCAGGTCCTTGGCCTGGCGCTCGGTGAAGCTGCCCGTGATCTGGCCGTTGCCCCCGGTGATGGCCGACTGGATGGTGGGGGCCGACTTCACCACGCCGTCCAGCTCGATGGCCAGCTGCTTGCCCACGTACTTGGTGGTCAGGTCGCCGAACTGCTTGGTCCCCGGCCCCGTGGTCGTGAAGCTCACGAACCACTGACCCGAGCTCTGGTCGAACTGGGCCGTTGCCGAGTGGAGGGCCTTGCCCGTCAGCTCCGCCGGTCCCAGCGCATAGCGGCGGGCCACGGACCCGCTCCTGTCCACCTCGGGCAGCACCACCACGGCGTCGGGCGTGTCGTTCTCGAGCTTGGTCGTGGGTATCTGGCTGGGGGGCAGGCTGGTGGGGGGCGAGCCCGGTGTCGTCGTCGGGGGCGTCACGGCGGCCGGGCTCTCGGGCGGCAGGGTCTGCAGGACGGGCCGGAAGCGCAGCTCCGCCGTCTGGCCCACCAGCTGCAGCGCCCGGGCCGAGTTCTTCACACCGGGCAGCTCGATGACGATCGACTGGCCCTGGCGGCTGATGTCGGGCTCGGCCACGCCCAGGGCGTCGACCCGGCGCCGGATGATCTCGATGGCCTGGTTGAGTATCCCGGACCCGACGGAGTGGTCGGGGCGGAGCACGACCGAGGTCCCTCCCTGCAGGTCGAGGCCGAGCTTGGGAGAGAAGCCGGCGGCGACCACCGATCCCAGGGCGATCACGGCGACGGCCACGATGCCGACGAGGGCAGCCACATAACGCGTCCGCACTACCCGAGCCCCTCACCGGGCGAGCCGCCCACGCCCTCGTCCGGCGGCCCCTCCTCCTCTTCAGGGAGCTCAGGCCCCAGCCTCCGGGTGATGGCTGGCCGCAGGAAGGTGAGGGTCATTCCCGGTGCGACCTCCAGGTGGACGCGGTCGCCTTCCAACGCCGTGATGCGCCCGACTATCCCGCCGGCGGTGAGGACCTCGTCGCCCACCTGTATGGACGAGACCAGCGCCTGCTGACGGCGAACCCGCTGCTGCTGAGGACGTATCAGCAGCACGTACAGGAAACCAAACAGAAGGATGGGGATGAGGAGTTGCATGCGGTCCGTCGGTCGGCGAACGAGCGAACGGCAACGTTAGTCGTCATGGGCCCCAGCCGTCCGCCACCTCCCGCCTCAGGGCGCCCAGGCGGCCCTCGGCCACGGCCCGGCGGGCTCGCTCGAGAAGACCCAGGGTCCAGGCCAGGTTGTGGAGGGTCAGGAGGCGGCCCGCCGCGGTCTCGCCCACCACCAGGAGGTGCCTCAGGTAGGCCCGGGACCACCGCGCGCACACCGCGCACCCGCAGTCGGCGTCGAGCGGGCCGTCGTCCCGGACGAAGGCGGCGTTGCCCAGGGCCAGGCGGCCTCCCCCGGTGAGGACGGTCCCGTGCCTGGCCAGCCGCGTGGGCAGCACGCAGTCGAACAGGTCGACGCCCAGGGCCACGGCGTCGAGCAGCCCGACGGGGTCGCCCACACCCATGAGGTAGCGCGGGCGATCGGTGGGCAGCTCGCCCACCGTCGCGGCCAGGGCGTCGAGAAGCTCGGGCTTCGACTCCCCCACCGACAGCCCACCGACCGCGTAGCCGGCAAAGCCCAGCTCCACCGTGCGCCGGGAGCTCTCGATGCGCAGGGCCTGGTCCACGCCGCCCTGGACGATCCCGAACAGGGCCTGGCCCTCGCGCCGGTGGGCCCGCCGGGCCCGGGCCGCCCAGGCCAGGGTGCGCTCCACGGCCAGGCGCAGGGCTTGGGCCGGCGCGGGCAGGGGCGGGCACACGTCCAGGGCCATCTGGATGTCGGCGCCCAGCCGCTCCTGGACGTCGACCGCGCCCTCCGGGGTCAGGCGGTGCACCGAGCCGTCGTAGGTGGACCGGAAGGTGACGCCGTCGTCGTCCACCTTGGGGCGAAGCGAGAACACCTGGTAGCCGCCCGAGTCGGTCAGCACGTGACCCTCCCACGCCATGAAGCGGTGCAGACCCCCGAGCGAGGCGACCACGTCCGCGCCGGGACGGAGCATGAGGTGGTACGCGTTGGCCAGCACCACCTCGGCCCCCAGCCCCTCCAGGTCGGCGGTGGAGATGGCCCGCACCGTCCCCCGCGTGCCCACGGGCATGAAGCAGGGCGTGCGGAACGATCCCCGTGGGGTGCGGACGGTTCCGCAGCGGGCGGCCCCGTCCTGGCCCTCGATCTCCAGGCTCAGGCTCACCGCCGGGCCACGAGCATGGCGTCCCCGAAGGACAAGAAGCGGTAACCGCTCTCCAGGGCGACCCGGTACAGGTCGCGCCAGCGAGGGCCGCAGAAGGCATCGAGCAGGAGCAGCAGGCTCGACCGCGGGAGGTGGAAGTTGGTGAGAAGGACGTCCACCACCCGGAACGGGTAGGAGCCGTGGATGAACAGCTCGGTGCGGTCCTGGCGCAGGCCCGTGGCCGCCATGGCCTCCAGCGCCCTCACCGTGGTCGTCCCCACGGCGACGACGCGCCGGGCCCCGTCCACGGCCTCGGCCGTGGCCTGGGGGACGCGATAGCGCTCGGCGTGCATGCGGTGGTCCTGGACGCGCGCCGCGGTCACGGGCTTGAAGGTGGCCAGGCCCACGGCCAGGTCGATGCGCGCCGTGGCGATGCCTCTGTCCCGGCACCGCTGCAGGACCTCGTGGGTGAGGTGGAGCCCGGCCGTCGGGGCCGCCACCGAGCCCGGCTGCGACGCGTACACCGTCTGGTAGCGCTCGGGGTCCTGAAGGGGCTCGCGCACATAGGGCGGGAGGGCCACCGCCCCAACCCGCTCGGGAAGCCCCTGGTCCAGCAGCTTCACCAGGCGGCGCCCGTCGTCCTCGGTGGCGGGCGCCGCTCCCACCTCGACCGCGGGCTTGCCGTCCTCCCCGCCGTGCTCGGCCCTCCCCACCAGCACCGTGCCCGGCGGGACCCGCCGACCCGGTCGCACCAGGGCCTCCCACCAACCCGACCCGCCGTCGACAGCGGGCTCGAGCAACAGCACCTCGACCTCGCCGCCCGTCTCCTTGCGCAGGCGGAGACGGGCGGGCAGGACCCTGCTGTCGTTCACCACGAGCACGTCTCCGGGGTCCAGGAGCTCGGGCAGGTCAGCCACGGTGGCGTGGGCCACCTCCCCTCCTGGATCGGTGGCGACCAGCAGCCGGGCCGAATGGCGCGGCTCCACCGGTCTCTGGGCGATCGCCGACGGCGGCAGCTCGTAGTCGAAGGCGGCCATCTCCACCGCGGGCCAGCGTACGGCGGCAGTCGCCTTTCTTCCCCGCCGCCGGCAGGCCCGGAGGCGGGCTACGGGAAGAGGTGGGCGGGGTGCGGCGGGGCGGGGAGGCCCAGGTGCTGCCAGGCCGCCGGGGTGGCCACCCGGCCCCGGGGGGTGCGGAGGAGCAGCCCGAGCTGGAGCAGGAAGGGCTCGTACACGTCCTCGACCGTCTCTGCCGCTTCGGCCACGCTGACGGCTAGCGTCGACAGCCCTACGGGCCCGCCACCGAAGCGTTCGCAGACCGTGGCCAGGATGGCGCGGTCCAGCTTGTCCAGGCCGAGGTCGTCGACGCCGAACAGGGAAAGACCGGCCATGGCCGTCTTGCCCGTGACCCGCCCGTCGCCCCGCACCTCGGTGAAGTCGCGCACCCGCTTGAGCAGGCGGTTGGCGATGCGCGGCGTGCCCCGGGAGCGGCGGGCGATCTCCCGCGCCCCCGCGGGCTGGAGGGAGACGCCCAGGATTGTCGCGGCCCGGGCCAGGATGGCCTCCAGCTCGGTGGCCGCGTAGTAGTCCAGGCGGGCGACGAAACCGAACCGGTCCCGCAACGGCCCGGTGAGGAGGCCCGTGCGCGTGGTCGCCCCGACCAGGGTGAAGTGGGGCAGGTCGAGACGGATGGAGCGGGCTGTGGGCCCCTTGCCGATGACGATGTCGAGCTGGAAGTCCTCCATGGCCGGGTAGAGGACCTCCTCCACGGGACGGCCCATGCGGTGGATCTCGTCGATGAAGAGCACGTCCCCGGGCCGCAGGTCGTTGAGGATGGCGGCCAGGTCCCCCGCACGCACCAGCGCCGGTCCCGAGGTGACCCGCATCCCCGCGCCCATCTCGCTGGCCACGATGCCGGCCAGGGTCGTCTTCCCCAGGCCCGGGGGGCCGGCGAACAGGACGTGGTCGACCGGCTGGCTGCGGCGCCGGGCCGCCTCCAGCACGATGCTCAGGTGTTCCTTGACCTCGGTCTGGCCCACGAACTCGTCCAGACGCCGGGGCCGCAGCCCCACCTCCTCGGCCGCCTCCATGGGATCGGCCACGGGGTCGACGGGGCGCGCCGCCACCATCTCCTGACGGGGACTCACCGGACCGCGGCCAGGCTGCGGAGGGCGGCGCGCAGCAGCTCCTCCACCGATCCCTCATGGGGCAGGCCGCGCACGGCCTCCCGCACCTCGTCGGCTCCGTAGCCGAGGCCGGCCAGCGCGGCCCGGACCTCGGACTGGGCCGCCAGCGCCGTACCCCCGCCCACCGCCACCAGCTCGGCGCCGACGTCGGGGAGCTCCAGGCGCGACTTCAGCTCGAGCAGGAGCCTGGCCGCCGTCTTCTTCCCCACACCGGGGACCTCGGACAGGGCGTCGCCGTCGTCGTTCACCACGGCCCGCCGCAGGGCCGTGGGCGAGTGCACCGACAGGATGGCCAGCGCCAGGGCGGGTCCGACCCCGTGAGCGCCGAGCAACGCTTCGAAGCACGTCCTCTCCTCGCCCGTGGCGAAGCCGTAGAGCACGATGGCGTCCTCACGCACGGAGGTGTGCACGTGCAGGAACACCGGCGCCCCGAGCTCACCCACGACGCCGAGCGTCCCCGTGGGGACGACGACGCGGTAGCCGACCCCACCCACCTCGACCAGCAGCTCGCCCCGCGCGAAGCGATCGAGGAGGACGCCACGCAGGGAGCCGATCATCGTCCGCCCTCCGCGGCCGCGATGCGCGCCAACCTGGGCGCCACGGCCAGGTGGCACAGGGCGAGAGCCAGGGCGTCGGCCACGTCGGGAGGGTGGGGCGCCTGGGCCAGCCCCAGCATGCGCTGCACCATGCGCTGGACCTGGTCCTTGGTGGCCGCGCCGTAACCGGCCACGGCGAGCTTGACCTCGTTGGGGGTGTACTGGGCCACCTCACACCCGGCCCGGGCCGCCGCGGCCAGGGCGAGGCCGCTGGCCTGGCCCACCGACATGGCGGTGTGGGCGTTGGTCTGGAAGAACACCCGCTCCACGGCCACGGCGTCGGGCCGGAACTCGGCCAGCAGCCCCCTCAGGTCCTCGGCCAGGACGGCCAGCCGGCTGGGCAACGGGTCCGCGGCCGGAGTGGTCAGCACCCCGGCGCCCACCACCATGGGCGACGCCGCATCCCCGCCCAGACACCCGTAGCCGCAGCGCGACAACCCAGGATCGATGCCGAGCACGAACACCCGTTCGAACTTACTGCACCTGGAGGCGAAGATGGTGGACCATGCGCCCCGATGCGCCCTTCGAGCGTGCGGCCTCAGGCCTCCACCGATTCCAGGACCGTGTCGGGGATGTCGAAGTTCGCGTACACGTTCTGCACGTCGTCGTGCTCTTCCAGGGCGTCGATGAGTCGCAGGACGCGGCGGGCGTCTCCCTCCTCGGTGAGGGGCACCGACGTGGTCGGGAGCATGGTCAGGTCGGCGGAGTCGAAGGGGATGCCGGCTGCCTCGAGCGCCCCTCTCAGGCGGGCCAGGTCGGCGGGACCGGCCGTGAGCTGCCAGGTGTCGCCCTGATCCTGAAGGTCCTCGGCCCCCGCCTCCATGGCCACCAGCATGAGCTCGTCCTCGTCGACCTTCTTGGGGAGGATGACGACACCCTTGCGCTCGAACTGCCATGACACCGATCCAGGCTCGGCCAGCGACCCTCCGTTCCTGGTGAACAGGCTGCGCACGTCCGCGCTGGTGCGGTTGCGGTTGTCGGAGAGAGCCTCGATGATGACGGCGACGCCTGCCGGGGCATAGCCCTCGAAGGACATGGGCTCGTAGCGCACGCCCTCGAGCTCGCCCGTCCCCCGCTTGATGGCGCGGTCGATGGTGTCCATGGGCACCGACGAGTCCCGGGCCTTCTGGAACATCGTGCGCAGGGTCGGGTTGGCCTCCACGTCCCCCCCGCCCTCCCGGGCGGCCACCTCCAGCTGGCGGATGAGCTTGGCGAAGAGCTTTCCCCGGGCCTTGTCCTGGGCCCCCTTCTTGTGCTTGATCGTCGCCCACTTCGAATGCCCGGACACGCCCTACCTCCCTGCCAGGAACATCTCGTGCACCCGCCAGTCTCCCGACAGCTCGGGATGGAAGGCGGCTGCGACCACCACGCCCTGCCGGCACAGCACGGGGCGGGGCACACCTTGCGAGTCGGCCACGCTGGCCAGCACCTCCACCGCCGGGCCGGCCCTCTCCACGACGGGGGCGCGGATGAACACGGCGTGGAGAGCCTCGCCCGACAGACCGGCCACGTCCAGATCCGTCTCGAACGAGGCCACCTGGCGGCCGAAGGCGTTGCGCCTGACAGTCAGGTCGATGGCCCCGAACGACTCCTGGTCGGGCCGCCCGTCCAGAACCTCCGTGGCCAGGAGGACCATCCCCGCGCAGGTGCCCAGGGCGGGCATGCCCTCGGCCAGGCGGGCGCCCAGGGGGCGGCGCAGACCCGACGAGTCCAGGAGCATGGAGATGGTGGTCGACTCCCCACCGGGAAGAACCATGGCATCGACGCCGGTCAGGTCCTCGGGGGTACGGACCGCTACCGGATGAGCGCCGAGCTCAGCGAGGACCTGGGAGTGCTCGCGTACGTCGCCCTGCAGAGCGAGGACGCCGACCTTCACCTGGAGGGCTCCCGTTGGCGGTGGTCATGCCTCGCTACCAGCCCCGCTCGGCCAGCTTCACGTCCAGGGTGGCGATGTCGTCGCCCCGCATGGGGTCGCCCAGGCCCTTGCTCACCTTGGCCAGGATGTGGGCGTCGCGGTAGTGCGTGGCCGCCTCCACGATGGCCCGGGCCCGCCTGGCCGGGTCCGAACTCTTGAAGATGCCCGACCCCACGAACACGGCCTCCGCCCCCAGCTGCATGACCAGTGACGCATCGGCGGGGGTGGCGATGCCCCCGGCGCAGAACAGGGGAACGGGCAGGCGACCAGACTCGGCGATCTCCTGCACCAGGGCCACCGGGGCCTGGAGCTGCTTGGCCCACCCGTACAGCTCGGCCGAGTCGGCCTGGGTGATGCGGCGCATGTCGCCCAGGATGGAACGCAGGTGGCGCACGGCCTCCACGATGTTGCCCGTGCCCGCCTCGCCCTTGGAGCGGATCATGGCCGCGCCCTCCGAGAGGCGCCTCAGCGCCTCGCCCAGGTTGGTCGCCCCGCACACGAAGGGGACGGTGAAGGCCCACTTGTCGATGTGGTAGGCCTCGTCCGCGGGAGTGAGCACCTCGCTCTCGTCTATGTAGTCGACGGCCAGGGCCTCTAGGACCTGGGCCTCGGCGAAGTGGCCGATGCGGGCCTTGGCCATGACGGGGACGGTCACGGCCCCCTGGATGGCCTCGATGAGGGCGGGGTCGCTCATACGGGCCACGCCCCCGTCGCGGCGGATGTCGGCGGGCACCCGCTCCAGGGCCATCACGGCCACGGCGCCGGAGTCCTCCGCGATCTTGGCGTGCTCGGCCGTGACGACGTCCATGATGACGCCGCCCCTGAGCATCTCGGCCAGCCCCCTCTTGACCCGGCTGGTACCGGTGACTCGATCGGGGGCGGGATTGGGCGCAGGCGTGGCTTCCGGCATCGGCCCAAGTCTACCGGTGGGCCGGAGCGGCTCCTCCGCCATTGGCCCAGGCTGCAGGCGGTTCGGCCTACTGCACGTGGAAGGCGGCGCCCACGGGGGCGAGCATCACCCAGGTCGTGCCCGGGGCCAGCTTGACGGGCTGGCCGGCGGCGTCGGTGTAGCGGGTGACGTCACCGGCGGAACCCTTGGTCCAGGTGCCCTTCACCACCTTGCCCTGGCTCAGGATGATGGCGTCGCCGCTGCCCACGACCACGGCCTCGTCCACCGGTTCGCGCACGGGGTCGACCTGGCCGGTGTTGCGGTAGGGCACGTACTGCAGGATCACGTTGGTGAAGCCGAGCTGGGCCCCGCTCTCCACCGTGTGCGGGGTCCCGTTGGTGCCCCGCCGCCACACCCCGGCCTGCGGGTCCCAGTCCCAGGTGGCGGAGGTGAGCGGGCCGAAGGACATGTCCAGGTGGGTCGCCGGGCCCACGCCTGCGGGCGCGAAGGGCTCCCCCGGTCCCAGGTAGGTGAACAGCGGGGGCGGGGGCTTGGCCCCGGCCGGGGTCCGCTGCCGCAGCCTGGGTGTGGACGAGTAGAGGTTGTGGGGCGCGGGCCGCCCCGGGCGCCGGTAGTAGGCGGCGTCGAAGGCGTTCACGCCCACGTCCACCACCGGGGCCTGATGGAGGAGCGCTATGAACGCACCGATGCCGCCCGAGTAGGCGAACAGGCCGCCGATGGGCGTCACCACGGGCGGGTCGGTGGAGCGCAGCGAGCGCACGGGCCCGACGGGATCGGCGTCACGGGACTGGAACACGGCCATGAAGCGCACGATGGTCCCCTCCACCCTCTCCTCGTAGATGACGTCGGCGGCGTCGAGGCCGGACTGGGGCCTGGCCTCGGGCGCGTTCTCGATCTTCACGATGAGGGCGGGGCGGCCCAGGATGACGGGATCCGTCGCCAGCAGCCCGGTCAAGGGGTAGGTCGGGGGCGCAGTGGTGGTGGTGGCGATGGTCGGGGGTTCCGACGAGGTCGGGGCGGCCGCCTTGCGCTTGGCACCCCCACCGCCTCCGCACGCGGCCAACAAGAGAGCCGAGGCCGCGGCCAGGGCCACCGTGGCGCGGCGCGTGGGCAGATGCGAGTGCGACGTCGGGTTCATCGTCGGGGTCAAAGCTCCCTGAGCGCCTCGGCGCGCTCCTCGAGGCGTGGGTGGAAGTCGTCGCCCGCGGGCGACGGTGCTGCGAACCAGAGGTGGGCCACGGCTGCGGGAGCGGACGCCACCGCCGTGCCCGCCTCCCCCAGCCTGTCCAGGGCGGCGGAGAGGCCCGGCGGATACCGCGTGAGGCGGGCCGCGCCCAGGTCGGCGACCAGCTCCCGGCGGGCATCCACCGCTCGGCGCACGAGCGGTCGGGCCAGGAGTCGGCCGGGCCACGTCGTATGCACCGCGGCCGCGGCCATGGTCGCAGGCACGACGTCCCCCGAGCGGAGATGGCAGAGCTCGTGGGCCAGCACGCCCTCCAGCTCGATGCGGTTGAGGCGCTCGAGCAGGCCGGTGGTCGCGACCACCGCCGTGCTCCGGGCGTCGCGCCCGACACTGAGGGCGTTGGCCGCGGGCGTGGGCACGACCATGAGCCGGGGACGGGGGACTCCCGCCGCGAGGGACAGGCCTTCGACCAGGTTGAAGAACCGGGCGTGCTCGACGTCGTCCGCCGGGGTGGCGTTCACGGCTTGGAGGATGGCGGCCTCCGCTGTCCGCCACACCCGGGTCGCCAGGGCGACGCCCACCGCCCCGCCGACGACCACGGCCGCCACCAAGCCCGCGGCGATCCCCACCAGCAGCCCCACCACGACCAGGAGGGCGACCGCCACCGGGAGGGCGACGACCAGCCCCACCGCGGCCAGCAGGAGAAGGGCTCGGCGCCGGTGGGCCGACGGCTGACCGCCGAGGGGCGGCGCAGCCGGGACGCGTCGGGTCCCGGAGCGAGCCGCGGTCACAACCCGCGACCCGGTGCCGGACCGCGCCAGAGCATCAGCAAAAGCCTCCCGGAAGTCGGTGGATGCGCTCCCAGTTTACGGGGGGGCGGGCCCCCGATCCGGGCATGCTCGGCCTGCGTGCTCGGGCCGCGCCGGCGGCGCAGCGGAGGCGGGTGAGTCGTGACGGCGCCGCTACGCCTGTCGCTCGAGGGCGTGCCGGTACAGCTCGGTATAGCGGTCGGCCAGGCGGTCCATGGCGAACTCCTGAGCCCGGGCCTCCCCCGCGTCGGCCAGGCGCGAGGCGCAGCCGGGGTCGGTGAGCACCTGGCGCAGGGCGCCGGCCAGCGCCTCGGGATCGCCCGGGGCCACCATCACCGCGTGGCAGCCCGGATGGGCCACGGTGCGGTAGCCGGGAAGGTCGGTGGCCACGATGGCGGTGTGGGCGGCCATGGCCTCCAGGAGCACCACGCCGAAG
This sequence comes from Actinomycetota bacterium, assembly GCA_005884125.1. Classification (GTDB taxonomy): domain Bacteria; phylum Actinomycetota; class Acidimicrobiia; order Acidimicrobiales; family AC-35; genus AC-35. Next base: position 20,041 of record VAXP01000137.1, read on the forward strand.
GACTCACCGTGGGTCGACGGCGCGCAGAACACGTCGGCGCCGCGCAGACGGGACGCCGCTTCCTCGTCGCAGATGCGCCCCAGCCATTCCACGCGCGTCTCGGAGGCGGTGGCCGCCCGCAGCGCCTCGGTCTGGGGTCCGTCGCCCCCGACCCACAGACGCGTCGTGTCAGGCAGGTGCCCGAAGGCGCTGAGCAGGACGGCCAGCCCCTTGCGGGGTTCGTGGCGGCCGATGAAGAAGATGGTTGGCCCCTCCGTGGGCCACGGGCTCGCCTTGGCGAAGCGATCGACCTCGATGCCGTTGAAGACGAGCTCGTAGTCGCCTCCCACCGCGGCCTCGGCCGTGGCCCGGGCGTCGTCGGAGACCGCGCAGCGCAGGGCCAGGCGCCCCGCCAGGCGCGCGACGAGAGGGCGCAGGAGGTCGTAGGCCGCGCTGGGGCCGGCTCGGTGGAAGGTGCCCACCAAGGGTCCCTCGCTGAAGAGGAGGGCGGTGAGGGTGGGACCCGGCACCAGGGGCTCGTGCAGGTGGACGACGTCGAAGGCCTCGTCCCGCAGGGCCCGGATGGTGCGCAGGGCGCAGGGCAGGTCGGGGGCGATGGGCGCCACCGACCCGTTGGTGGACAGGGGCACCGAGTTCCCCAGAGGGGTCACCCCCAGGTCGGGAGGGGCGCCGTCGCAGGGGGCGAGCACCCGAACCTCGTGGCCCTGGGAGCGCAACGACCGGGCCAGGCCCATCACCTGGCCCTGCACGCCTCCGGGGATGGTGAGGCTGTAGGGGGCCACCAGGCCGATGCGCACGAGCCCAACGGTAGGCCAGCTCACCGGGCTCCCGGGGCCACGGCCTGCATCGGTCGCCCGGGCGACGCCGGCGCGTTGCCCGCCGCGGGAGCAGCGGTCAGACTTGCCCGCCATGCACGGGGCTTGCGGACGTCATCGACGGCGGGCGGGCCTGTCCGCCCTGGTGGTGGCGGGCGCCGCCACTCTGGCCCTGATGGCCTCGGCCGCCCCCGGGGCCGCGCTCGACGCCAGCTGGCCCACCTACCACCTGGACGGGCGCCGCAGCGGCAACGACACGGCCGGACCCTCGCTCAACCCCGCCACCCCGGCGTGGACCGCGGGCCCCCTCGACGGCAGCATCTACGCCGAGCCCGTGGTCGCGGGCGGACGCGTCGTCGTCGCCACCGAGAACGGTTCGTTGTACGGGTTGGAGGCGGCCACCGGGCACATCCTGTGGCGGAGGAACCTGGCGCCCCCGGTGGCGGACATAACCAAGATCGCCGGGTGCGGCAACGTCGTCCCCTTGGGAATCACGGGCACGCCCGTGATCGACCAGGGCACGGGAACGGTGTTCGCGGTGACGGAGACGCCGGGTGGCCCGGCCGGGGTGCAGCACCTGCTCTTCGGGGTGGACCTGGGCAGCGGCGCCATCAAGATGCAGCGCAACGTCGACCCGCCGGGGATGGCTTCGCCTCCCGCCCAGCAGGAGCGGGGCGCCCTGGCCCTGGCCAACGGCTTCGTCTACGTGCCCTTCGGCGGCCTCGCGGGCGACTGCGGCGACTTCCGCGGCTTCCTCGTCGGCTCGGCGGAGGACGGCTCCGGGCCCTTGCTGAGCTGGCAGACCGCGGGCCGGGGCGGCGGCGCCTGGACCCCGCCTGGGGCGTCGGTGGACGCCGACGGGCGCGTCTATCTGGCCACCGGCAACGGGTTCTCCACCACGACCTACGACTTCACCGACAGCGTCGTGCGCCTGTCGCCCACCCTCCAGCTCGAGGGCTTCTTCCAGTCGCCCACCTGGGCCAGCGACAACGGCAGCGACAACGACCTGGGCTCGACCGGGCCCGAGCTGCTCGGCAACGGCCTGGGCTTCCAGGTGGGCAAACAAGGCACCGCCTACCTCTTCCGCACCGCGCCCGACGCCGCCTCCCACCTGGGGCTGGCCTTCTCGGGCAACGCCTGCGCGGCCTTCGGGGGCGACGCCTGGGCCCCGCCCATCCTCTACGTCCCCTGCTCGAGCGGGGTGAAGGCGTTGCGGGTAGACCTCAACGCCCCCTCCTTCAGCCAGGTCTGGCAGACGCCGACGGCGGCCAACGGCCCGCCCATCGTGGCCGGGGGCCTGGTGTGGTCGGTCAACACGGGCACGGCCGTGCTCCACGGTCTCGATCCCGCCACCGGCAACGACGTGGTGCACTTCTCTCTCGGTTCGGTCAACCACTTCACCACGCCCACGGCCGCCCTCGGGCTCGTCATCGTGGGAGCGGGTGCCAAGGTGGCCGCCTTCCAGGGCCCGGGCGGGCCCCCTCCGCCGCTCAGCACCCAGGGATACTGGGCCGCGGCCCGGGACGGCGGCGTCTTCTCCTTCGGGACCGCGCCCTTCTTCGGCTCGGCCGGGAACATCCGCCTCAACCAGCCCATCGTGGCCATGGCGCCCACGCCCGGCCACCACGGCTACTGGCTGGTGGCATCGGACGGCGGGATCTTCACCTACGGCGACGCCGGCTTCTTCGGCTCGACCGGGAACATCCGCCTCAACCGCCCCATCGTGGGGATGGCGGCCACGCCCACGGGACGGGGCTACTGGCTCGTCGCGTCGGACGGCGGCATCTTCGCCTTCGGGGACGCGCCCTTCTTCGGGTCCACGGGCGCCATCGCCCTCAATCGCCCCATCGTGGGTATGGCGGCCCGGGCCCAGGGAGACGGCTACTGGCTGGTGGCGTCGGACGGCGGCGTCTTCGCCTTCGGCGGAGCGCCCTTCGCCGGCTCCACCGGCAACACCGCCCTCAAGCGCCCGGTCACGGGGGTGGCGGCCACGCCTTCCGGGCTGGGCTACTGGATGGTGGCCTCCGACGGCGGCATCTTCGCCTTCGGCGACGCTCCCTTCCTGGGCTCGACGGGCGCCATCACCCTGTTCCGGCCCGTGGTCGGCATGGCTACGCACGGCTCGGGCGCGGGCTACTGGATGGTCGCCTCCGACGGAGGGATCTTCGCCTTCGGCGACGCCCAGTTCGCCGGGTCCACGGGCGGGACCGTGCTCAACCAGCCCGTGGTGGGGATGGCGGCCGCCGTCTGATCTTGATCGCCATGTGCCCAGCCTGGCCGTGAGCCACCTGGCCGACCACATACTGGCGCTCCGGGGCTGGGCCGCCCTGGCCGTGGTCTTCGCCCTCCCCGCCCTGGAGTCCTCGGCCTTCGTGGGCTTCGTCTTCCCCGGAGAGATCGGCGTGCTCCTCGGTGGCGTGCTCGCCTTCGAGCACCGTGTCAGCCTCGCCGCCGTCCTGGCCGCGGCCATCGCCGGCGCCGTCATCGGCGACAGCGTGGGCTACGAGGTGGGCCAGCGATGGGGTAGGCACCTGCTGGAGCGGACCGTGGGTCGCTTCGTGAAGCGCGACCACCTGGAGCGAGCCGAGCACTACCTGGCGACGCGAGGGGGCAGGGCCGTGTTCTTCGGCCGCTTCACCGCCGCCCTGCGCGTCCTGATCCCCGGGCTGGCGGGCATGTCGGGCATGCCCTACCGCACCTTCGCCCTCTACAACATCGCCGGGGGGTCGCTGTGGGCCACCGGGTTCGTGCTCGTGGGCTACGCGGCGGGGACCAGCTGGCGCCGGGTCGAGCACGTGGCCAAGAGAGCCAGCCTCGTCCTGCTCCTCATCGCCGTGGTGGGCGCGGCCATCGCCCTGGGGGCCCGGTGGCTGGCTCGGCATCCCGATCGGGTCCGCTCCTGGCTGTCTCGTCAGGCCGACCGGGCCCTGCCCTCCTGGTTCCGGCGCCGCTACCGCCCCCAGCTGGAGTTCGTGGCCCGCCGCTTCCGACCGGGCAGCGCCATCGGCCTGTCCCTCACCACCTCGCTGGTGGCGGTGGGCGCGCTGGGCTGGGCCTTCGGGGTCGTGCTCAAGAACGTGCTCAGCGGCCAGTCGCTCGACACCGTCGACCGTCCCGCCCTGGACTTCTTCGTCCGTCACCGCGAGCCCTGGCTCACCACGATGATGAAGGCGATCAGCGCCCTGGGCAGCTCCGCGTTCGTCGTGGCCCTCGTGGTCGTCGTGGGCGGCGCGTGGTGGTGGCGACGGCGCACCCGCTGGCCCCTGGCCCTGTGCTCGGCCGCCTATCTGGGGGCCGAGGTCCTCTCCCGGGTGGTGAAGGAGCTGGTGGGGCGGCCCCGGCCCCCCGTCTTCGACGCCGTCCAGCGCTTCGCCGGGCACGCCTTCCCCTCGGGCCACGCCACCGTGGCCGCGGCGGGGTGGTTCGCCCTGGCCTGTGTGGCCGCCGGGGTCACGTCGCGTTGGAGCCGCAAGGTGCTGGCTTGGGCCCTGGCCGTGGCCGTGGTGGCCCTGGTCGGAGTCTCCCGGCTCTACCTGGGCGCCCACTGGTTGACCGACGTGCTCGGCGGCTGGGCCCTGGGCGGCATCTGGCTGGCCGCCGTGCTCCTCGCCGCCGGCGGCGTGCGGGAGCGCCGGGCCCGGGAGGTGGAGCGGGCCGAGCCCGAGGCCCAGGGGGCGCCGGCCTCATGAGCTCGTGGCAGCCAGGATCTTCTCCAGCTCGGCGTCCTGCGCCTCCAGGTGCTTCTGGATCTGGAGGGCCGTGTGCAGCACCGCGTCGGCGTCCTGATAGGTCGCCTCGGACCGCTTGTCGGCCGCGGCCGACTGCACGTTCTGGCCCACGATGATGATCGAGAGCAGGACGAGCTGGAGGAAGGTCTGGGCGATCCACGAGATGATGGCGGCCCGTCCCGCCTTGATGGCGTCGGGCAGGCTGATGAGGGCGAGCACGGCGAAGGCGTAGGCGCACCACATCGAGCCCACGGCGTTGGTGATCTTGACGGCCAGCTTGGCGTTGAAGCGTTGCGCCGGGCTTTCGGTGGGCATCTGATCGGCCACCTTGGGCGGCTTCTCGTTCTTGCGGGCTTCGATGCGGGGATGGCGGACGGGCGTGAAGAGTCTCGACATGGCCCAAGGATCGCGCCGCCGTGTCAGGCCCCCACGGCACCTCCGCGCTGGGGCAGACCCGGCTCAGCGGCGCAGGCCCCGCACCGACCCTGCACGGCGAAGTGGTGGGGCGCCACCCGGAAGCCGTAGTCCTCGGCCAGCAGGCGGGCGAAGGCTTCGTAGGCCGATCCCGGCACCTCGATGACGTGGCCGCACGACTCGCACACCAGGTGGAGATGGTCGGTGTCGTTGAGGTGGTACACGGCCGGCCCGTGGCCCAGGTGGGCGTGCTGCACCACACCCTGGCGATCCAGGGCCTCCAGCGTCCGGTAGATGGTGGAGGTGGCGATGTCGGGGTGCCGGGCCTGCACCGTGGCCGCCAGCTCCTCGGCCGTCACGTGGCGGGGGCCGGCCAGCAGGGCCGAGACCACGATGCGGCGCTGGACGGTGGCCCTCCCGCCGTCGGCGCACAGGGCGGTCAGGATGGCCTCCAGGCGGGGGTCGTCCCCGTCTCGCCGCGCCCCGGTCACCCCCGCAGTGTAGCCACCTGGACACATTTGCGACCAGTGGCCAACTGCGAGCTGCATGCGTTAGCGTGCAGCCATGGGCACAGGCAAGGTCGGGACGGGGGCCGCCGCGGTCGCGGCCCTGGCCCTGGCCGTGGGGGCCTGCGCCCCGTCGGGCCGGGCATCGGGCGCAGGGGGACGGGGGCCCGGGCTCACCGTGGCCGCCACCGTGGCTCCCGTCGTCGACATCGTGCGCCAGGTGGTGGGTGACCGCGTCCGGCTGGTCGGGCTCATCCCCGAAGGGGTGGACAGCCACACCTTCGAGCCCTCGCCCGAGACGGTGAAGGCCCTGGCCCACAGCGACGTGCTGTTCATGGACGGCCTGCACCTGGAAGGCTCGACGCTGCAGCAGGCCAGGGCCAACATGCCCACGCCCGTGGCCACGCCCCCGTCCACCGCGACCACCCTGGAACGCTCGGCCAAGGGCTCCGAGATCATCCAGATGGGCGACCTCACCGTCAGGCCGGCCGAGTACGCCTACGACTTCACCTTTCCCAGGGCCAAGGGCGACCCCAACCCCCACGTGTGGATGGACCCCCTCTACGCCAAGAGCTGGTCGGAGATCGTGCGCGACGCCATGTCCCGGCGCGACCCGGCCAACGCGCCCTACTACCGCGACAACCAGGCCCGCTTCGCCGCCGTGCTCGACCGGCTGGACGGGGCCATCGCCGAGTCCATCAACTCCATACCCCAGGAGCAGAAGAAGCTGCTGACCTACCACGACAGCTTCGCCTACTTCTCCCGCCGCTACGGGATCCCCGTGATCGGGGCGGTGCAGCCCACCGACTTCTCCGAGCCCAGCCCCAGGGAGATCCAGGACCTCATCGCCCAGGTCCGGGTCAACCACGTGCGGGCCATCTTCGGCTCCGAGGTCTTCCCCTCCACCGTGCTCAACCAGGTGGCCCAGGCGGCCGGGGCCCGGTACGTCGACAAGCTGCGCGACGACGAGCTGCCCGCCTCACCCGGCGCGCCCGGCCACACCTACGTCGGGCTCATGGTGTCCGACGTGCAGATCATGACCAGGGCGCTGGGGGGCGACCCCTCGCCCCTCGACCCGGTCCCCACCGCGAGCACGTGGCGCCCGTGACCGGCACGGCCAGCCCGCCCCTGGTCGAGTTCGCCCAGGCCGCCTTCGCCTACGGAGGGGGCGGCGTGGCCGTGGAGGCCGACCTCCGCATCGCCCCCGGCGCCCTGGTGGGCCTGGTCGGCCCCAGCGGTGCGGGCAAGACCACGCTCCTCAGGGCCCTCCTGGGCCAGGTCCGTCCCGTGCGGGGCCAGGTGCTGGTGGGGGGCTCCCCGGTCGGGCGCCGGCCCCCCCGCCGGGTCGGCTACGTGCCCCAGCTGGAGACCATCGACTGGCACTTCCCCATCACCGTGGCCGAGGCCGTGCTCCTGGGCCGGGTGAGCGAGTCGGGCCCCCTCCCCTGGCCCCGCCGGCGCGACCGGGCGGAGATGGAGGCGCTCCTCGAGCGCCTGGACATAGCCGAGATGGCCCACCGCCACATCCGCACCCTCTCAGGGGGCCAACAGCAGCGCGTCTTCCTGGCTCGCGCCCTCATCCGCCGCCCCGACCTGCTGCTGCTGGACGAGCCCACCTCGGGCGTGGACGTGCGCACCCGCCACGAGATCCTCGACCTCCTGTCCGAGCTCAACCTCGACGGCGTCGGCATCGTGCTCACCACCCACGACCTCAACGCGGTGGCCGCCCTGCTCCCCGAGCTGGTGTGCCTCAACGGCAGGGTCGTGGCCCAGGGCCGGCCCGACCAGGTCCTGCACCCGGACGTGCTGCGGGCCACGTTCGGCTCCGAGATGGTCGTGATCGAGCACGACGGTCTGCGCCTGGCCACCGACGCGCCCTCCCACGGTCCCAACCACCCCCACCACGGCCACCTGCACCACGGTCCCGACCACGACGGCGCCGCCGCGGCGGTGAGGGGCGCCCGGTGATCCACTGGCTGCAGGAGCCGTGGACCTTCGCCTTCTTCCGCCACGGCATGGTGGCCGCCACGCATCTACGTCGTCCTCCGCCGGATGAGCTACATCGGTCACGGGCTGTCGCACGCCATCCTGGGCGGCGCCGTGGTCGGCTACGTCACCCACTACAGCTTCTACGTGACCGGGGGCATCTGGGGCGGCATCTCCGCCCTCCTCATCACCGGGGTCTCCCGCACCAGGAAGATCGGGGCCGACGCCGCCATCGGCATAGTCACGACGGCCAGCTACGCGGTGGGCATCGCCCTCATCAGCCGGGGCCACCACTTCACCCGCAACTTCGAGGCCGCCTTCTTCGGCAACATCCTGGGCGTCACGTCCACCGACCTGTGGGTGCTGGCGGCGGTGGCCGGGGCCGTCGCCCTGGCCGTGTTCTTCCTCTACAAGCAGCTGCTCTTCGTCACCTTCGACCCCGACGTGGCCTCGAGCTTCGGCGTGCGCACCGGCGTGGTGGACATCGTGTTCTCGCTGCTGCTGGCCGCGGCCATCATCGCCACCATGCGCATCCTGGGCGTGACCCTCATCGCCGCGGCGGTGGTCACGCCCGCGGTCGTGGCCCGCCTGGCCAGCGACTCCTTCGCCCGCATGCTCGCCCTGGCGGTCGTGGTCGGCGCCCTGTGCGGGTTCGGCGGGATGTACGTGAGCTACTACGGCGACATCGCCTCGGGCGCCACCATCACCCTGTTCGGCGCGGCCCTGTTCGCCGTGGTCTACCTGGCCGGCCTGGCCCGCGGCGCCCTCCAGCGCCGGTCGCTCGGGCCCGGGTCAGCCGACCCCGACCTGCCCGCGGGCTTCGCGGCCCGGGCCCGCACCCTCCAGGACCTCGACATCCACTGAGGCGCTCAGCGCCGGGCCATCCGGGACCACCTGGCCTCCAGCGCCGGTTGGTGCCGGGACAGGCCCCGCTCCACCACCGCCGTCACCGCCGCCAGCCCCAGCCCCAGGCCCAGCGAGGTGGCGATGGCCGTGCGGGCCAGGGTGGCCGAGAAGCTCACCGGGACCTGGGAGTGGACGAGGGCGGCCGCGTCGGAGGCGCCGCCCAGGATGGCGATCACCAGACCGGCGATGCCCGCCGTCACCAGCCCACCCTCCTGCCACCTCTGCAGCGGTCCGATGGCCACGGCGGCCGCCACCCAGGCGAACACCGAGATGCTGTCGCTGCCCAAGAGCACCCTCAGGGCTTCCCTCCAGGCCGGGTCCCGGGTGGCCAGGGCCAGCCCCACCGTGTGGGCCACGTCCAGGGCCACCATCACCCCCAGGCAGCCGGCCAGGAGCGGACCCCCCCACCTGGTGGCGGCCACGGCCAGGGGCACCAGCAACAGGGCCGCGGCCAGGGCCAGCCACAGCCCGACACTGGGAGGGGGCACCCACGTGATGCGCCCGGTGACCGCCACCGCCGCGCCGTTCCCGGCCTCGAGGAGGGGCAGCGTCCACCCCGACACCACCTGCAGCGTGCCGGGATGGAGGCGGACGCCGTCGGGCTGGCCCCCCTCCCACCGCGTCCGCCGGTCCCGCCAGCGCACCGAGTGCCCGCTGGACACGCGCTGCCACTCGGGCGCGGCCCTGGCGTCGGCCACCGCAGGCAGGGTCGTCGACGTGACCCCGGGGGGCAGGGGCCGGTTCTGGTACAGGGCGGGGGCGCGGCGGTTCTCGAACACGCCGGCCGGCCCCACCCGCAGGTACTCCTCGTTCTCGTAGCCCACGACAACCACCTCGACCGGACCACGGTTGGTCAGCTCCACCCGCCGGCCCAGGTCGAGGAGGCGGATCGCGAGGCCGGGAAGGCGCGGGGAGACCCCCAGGACCTCGCTGCGGTAGTTGGTGGGGGCCACACCGGTGACGGTGTGGGCCGCAGCGGGAGAGGCCGATCCCACCAGGGCCAGGCCCCAGAGCCCGGTGGCCGCGACCAGACAGGCGCCCCGCCCGAGCAGGGGGCGGGCGGAGGGCCGCGGGGCGCGCCGAACACGGCCCCGGCCCGCCCTCATCGGCGTCCGGGTGGCCGCCCGGGAGGTCTGCCGCGCCCGGGCCCGCGCACGAAGCGGAGGACGGCCGGGAGACCGACGAGCATCAGGGCCAGGAGGGCGACGCCCACCACGGCCAGGACGGTGGTGCTGCCGCCCCCCTTCTTGGTCGTCTGGGTGGCGGCCGAGGGCCGGGCCGTGCCCATGTAATAGCCGGGCTGGCGGAACACGGCGCCCATGGCGCTCTGGCCCCCGACGGCCTGGGAGTCCAGCAGCTGCCACGACGTCCCGTCGGGCGAGAAGGCGATGCCGTGTCCGGGCAGGGGGACGACCAGGAACACGTTGCCCGGGCTGGCCACGGAGTCCAGGGCCTGACCGGAGGGTTTGTAGGTGAACTCGGTGCGGTAGGCGTTGCCGTCCGGGCGCAGGCCCAGGGCCGGGGCGAGGGGGCCGAGGGTGGCCGGGTCCAGGGGGGTGATGACGACATGGACGGCGGTGTCGGCCCCGTGAGGGGGGACGGCCCCGGCCGGGAGGTTGAGGACGAGCTGGGCCTCGGCGCTGGAGACGCCCACGGGCGAGGTCTTGGTCGACGCCAGAGGCAGGTCGTAGGTCATGGGGCCCGGCTTCTGGTTGCCCGCGGCGAACTGGGGCGGCGGGTTGATCCACTGGTAGGCGGGAGGAGGCCCGATGGTGTCGAACAGGGGCCGCACCCTGTGGCCGCTGACGACGCCGGTGAGGGCGGCCACCAGGACGTAGAGCACCACCAGCGCCACACCGGCGCGCCGGGCGAGAGAAGGAGCGCTCCCCGCCCTCACGACAGCGGCAGCACGGCGATGGGGTGGGTGGCGAAGGCGGGGGGCCACACCACCGCTCGCTGGCCCGGCGCCACCCACTCCCAGATCACGCTGGCCGCGCTGCGGTTCTCCCCCGCCTGGGGATCGCCCGGCGGGGCCAGGTCCATGCCCCCGCCGTTGGCGAGCGTCCCCACCGGCAGCTTCACGCCCAGGGCGGCCCGGGCCACGGCGTCGGGTTCGGTGGATCCCGCCGCCGGCAGCACGTGGGCCAGGAGGGCGTAGGCGTTGGAGAAGCCCGACAGGGCGGGCGCGCTCATGGCCTGGTGGTAGCGGGCCCGGTAGCGGGCCTGGGCCCAGGCCAGGGTGGCGCGTCCCTCGGGGGACAGGGCGTCAACCCGCACGGCGGCGGCGTCGGGCTTGTCCGAGGCGAACAGCCCCACCGCGTTGGCGCCCAGCGTCTCCCCGAAGGCGGGCATGCAGTAGCTCGAGCTCGTGCCGATGCCCGTCACCAGGGGGACGTGGGCCGCGACCAGGGACCGGCGCATGGCCACCCCGTCGTCCAGGTAGGCGGCCACGAACAGCACGTCGGGACGAGAGGCGGCGATGCGGGTGGCCAGGGGGGCGAAGTCACCGGCGTGGGCGTCATAGGGGAAGCTCCCGGCCACGGCCTGGCCGCCGGCCCTCAGCTCGACCAGCGCGCCCGACCCCACGGCCCGGCCGTAGACGTCGTCCATGTAGGCCACCGCGTAGCGCAGCTGGCGCCTGACGGGGAGGCGGGGAGCGACCTGGTCGCGCACGAAGGCGATGGCCGCCCGCCCCAGGTTGGCGCCCATGGGTGCCATGCGGAAGAAGCGGCTCCCTCCGGCCACGGCCGCGTCGGTCTCCCCCACCGCCCCCGTCTCCCAGAACACCAGACCCTGGTCGGTGGCCTCGCGGGCCACCTCGGCCGACACCACGCTGCCGTGGCTCCCGAGCACGACGGACACGTGGCGCCGGCGCAGCGCAGCCAGGGCTGACGGCACGGCCTCGGGCCGGGGCGCGTCAGCGGCAACGAGCTCGACGCCCTGGCCCTTCACGCCGCCGTGACCGTTGACCCAGTCCACCGCCAGCCGGGCGCCCCGCTCCTCCTCCGTGCCTCCCGTCCCCTGGCTCCCCGACAGCGGGTACAGGGCACCCACCACGGCGGGGGGGCGGCGACGGGCCGGACCGCAGCCGGCGGCGAGCAGGGCCAGGGCGGCCAGGAGCAGGAGCGTTCTCCGCAGGGCGGTCATCTCGCAGTTCCTACCTCACTTGGAACAGGACGTCAGCCACCACCCGGTTGCGGAAGGGGAGGTGGTCGATGGCCACCCACTCCGCAGACATGGCGTGAATCCCCGACTTGAGGCCGTGGAGATCCTGGGTGGTGCCGAAGGCCATCGAGACCAGGGCGCCGTCGACGGACACGTGGATGTGGCCCTGGTCCCCCCGCAGGGCGCCGCTGACCTTGGTGGCGGGAACGACGGTGCCGCCGACCACGGCGAAGCGGATGGTGAGGTCGGCCCCGGTGACCTGGTTGGGCGTGGGCTCCAGGATCTGGAGCCGGGCCGAGGTCGCGGGCCGGGCCGGGGCCGACTTGCCGCCGCAGGCCGTGGTGGCGAGCGCCCCGGACACGATCACGGCCGGGATCACCAGCCGAACCAGCACGCCTCTCGCCGTTGTCCGCATGGTCCTCCTCCAGGGCCGCATGACGGCCACCCCGGCGATGAGGCCTATCACCACCGTGGTCAGCTTCTCGGGCGCGGTGCACACGCCGGTGTGGGCGTAGGCCGGGGCCGGGACGACGAGCGTCGCCGCGCCGAGGGCGGCTGCCCGCCTCAGGAGGCTCACAGGGCCGCGCTCCTCCGCCGCTGAGTGCTCGGTGCCGCCATGTCTCCCCATTCTCCTCGCCCCGCACCATCAGAGACGCGCGGCCCGCCCGCCAGCAGAATGCCCGTATGGCAGCCGGCTCCTCCGGTGACGGCTCCAGGCCGGCCGCTCGGCCCGGGCGCATGCACCGCCTCCTGGCCGCCGCCGTGCTGCCCTTCGCGGTGGCCACGGTGGTCGGCCTGGTGGTGCTCTGGCCCCACCACCGCGTCCGTCCCGCCCGCGACCTGGGCGTCCCCGCCCGGCTGGTCGACGCCACCGTCGTCGACGTGAGGGACGCGCCCTGCCAGGGAGGCGCCACGACGTGCTCGTCGGTGGGCGTGCGGGTGACCAGCGGCCCCGATCGGAGCAAGCCCGCCCTGCTCCCAGAGGTGGCCCTTGGGCCCGGGGTCCCGACGCTGCGAGCCGGCGACCGCATCGTCGTGGGCCGGGCCGTGGACCCCACCACGGGCAAGGTCAGCTACTACTTCGCCGACTACCAGCGGGCCCGCCAACTGCTGCTGCTGGCCCTGGCCTTCGCGGTGGTCGTCGTCGGCGTGGCCCGTTGGCGCGGTCTGGCCGCCCTGATAGGTCTGGGAACGGCCTGGCTGGTGCTGGTGCGCTTCGTGCTGCCCGCCATCCTCAACGGCCGCAGCCCGGTGGCGGTGGCCCTGGTCGGCTCGTCGGTGATCATGTTCGTGGTCCTCTACCTGGCCCACGGCTTCAGCTCCCGCACGACGACGGCCCTGCTCGGCACCCTGGCCAGCCTGGCCCTCACCGGGTTGCTGGCCGCGGTGTTCGTGGCCGGCACCCATCTGAGCGGGCTGGGGTCTGACGAGGCCACCTACCTGCAGACCTTGGCCGGCAACATCAGCTGGAGCGGCCTGATCCTGGGCGGAATCGTCATCGGCTCTCTGGGCGTGCTCAACGACGTGACGGTGACGCAGGCGTCGGCCGTCTGGGAGCTGCACGACGCCAACCCCGCCCGTGGCCCCCGCATCCTGTTCCGCTCGGCCATGCGCATCGGCCGCGACCACATCGCCTCCACCGTCTACACCCTGGTGCTGGCCTACGCAGGCGCAGCCCTGCCCCTGCTCATCCTGTTCACGCTGGCCAACCAACGCTTCAGCCGGGTGCTGACCGGGGAGTTGCTGGCCGAGGAGGTCGTCCGCACCCTGGTGGGCTCGATCGGCCTGGTGGCGTCGGTACCGATCACCACCGCCCTGGCCGCCCTGGTCGTCACCGGATCGGCCCTCCACGCCCACGCCGAGCCGGGGCCCGGGCAGGCGCAGCCCGAGCGGACCCGGCCCACCACCGAATCGGTGCAGGCCGACGCGGTACCCGCGCGCCAGAGGCGTCGCGCCGGGCGCACCGTGCGCGAGTCCTGGCGCCCACCTCGTGGGGAGCGCGAGTTCTGGGACCAGGAGTAGGACCGTCTACCGCGTCCCCACGAAGCGATCGGCGTCGGACTCGAAGCGCTCGCGGCAGTGGTCCGAGCAGAACCAGTAACGCACACCGGCGTGGGCGACGGACGCCGGGGCGTTGGCCGTCTCGACCTGCATGCCGCACACCGGGTCCAGGGCGTAGCCCCGGCCCCCACCGAGCCGCTCGCGGTTGCGGTAGAGCCAGTAGAGGACAGCGAAGAGACCGATGAAGACCACGTTGAGCACGGTCGTGTAGTTCAGCTCGAAGCCGGTGTGGACTATCTGGCGGGGACGGGACGTGGGCACCAGCCCTACGGCCGTGAAGAGGCCCTGCACGATGAGCCCGGCGCTGCTCATGACGGCCCAGAACAACAGCACGATGCGGATCGTCAGCTGCCCGCCGTAGTACTTCCGGTAGATGAGCACCAGGGGGAACGTGATCAAGTCCGCGAACACGAAGCTGATCACTCCGCCGAAGCTGATGCCCCCGTGCCACAGGGCGGCGGCCATGGGGACGTTGCCGACCGAGCACACGAAGCTGACGAAGGCGATGGGCGGGCCCAGGATGACGTTCTCGAGCGTCGTCCAGAACCCGTGTCCCCGGATGAAGACGTCGTTCCACGCCTGGGAGGGCACGGCCACGGCCAGCAGCCCGGCGATGAGGTAGCCGGCCGCCAGCTCCTTACGCAGCATCTTGAGGTCGGCCATGGTGTACGTGGCGGCGTCGGCCCAGGCCGCCTTGGAGGTCAGCTTGCCGCGCCAAGGTTTCGCCTCGAGCTCCTCCTGACGTTCCTCGCTCACGCCGGCCATCCCCTGGTGGTCGTGACCGGCGTCGGCGCCCCCCTCCTGCAGACGGCGGCGGGCCCGGCCCACCAGATCGGGGCGCAGGACAGCCGCGCCCCCGAGGACGAGGAGCACGATCATGATGGGCCCGCCCACGAACTCGGCCGCCGCGAACTGCCAGCCCATGAGGACGACGAGCACGATGCCGAGCTCGATCACCAGGTTGGTGGAGGCGAACATGAAGACCAGGGCGGCGATGAAGTCGGCGCCCTTCTGGAACAGGGACTTGGCCATGGCCGTGGCCGCGTAGGAGCAGGACGACGAGACCATGCCCAAGGCGCTGGCCCGCACGACGGAGGGGGCCCGGTGATCGCCCATCACCCGCTGCATCTCGTGCTTGGACACGAAGGCCTGCACCGCGCCGGACAGGCCGAAGCCGAGCACCAGGGGCCACAGCGTCTCCCAGAACATGAAGAAGCCCTCGCGGAGGCTGCGACCCGCGCCCCCGACGACACTGGCGAAGAGGACGCCGTTCACGACCGCACGAGGCGGGCTATGGCGGCGGTGGCCTCCGTGACCTTCTCGTCGGCCTCGGCCCCGCCCCGCTCGGCCGCCTCACGGACGCAGTGGGCCAGGTGGTCGTCCAGCAGCTCGATGGCCACCGACCGCAGGGCCTTGGTCGCCGCCGCGATCTGGGTAAGGACGTCGATGCAGTAGGCATCCTCGCCCACCAGGCGCTGCAACCCTCGGATCTGGCCCTCGATGCGGCGCAGCCGGCGCCCGATGGCCTCCTTGTCCTGCGCATATCCCGCCATCCCGCCTCCTGTCCCAGGCCCTTCACACTATACCCCTATGGGGTATGAGCGGGGAAGGCG